>JAOZOF010000103.1:8499-10815 GCA_029933425.1 Marinilabiliaceae bacterium | reverse complement strand
TTGATAGTTGTCCTTTTGAGTTAATAGTTGTAAGGGAGAACAGGAAGATAAAAACAAAGAGAAACTTAGCAGAGGGGTTTATCTGAAATGATATGTTATCCTTAAGTTTCAATATCAAAATGATTTTCACACGACATTCAGCCATAAAAAAAGTATAGCAAAAACATTGCTGCTTTTGCTATACTTTTAAATATCTTTTTCTGAGATCGATCAGGGTGAAGGCACCAGATTTGCAAAGCCCATGAAGGCAAGGGCTAAAAGCCCTGCAACCACAAGTGCGATAGGTGTTCCTTTCATTCCTTTAGGAACATCGGCAAGGTCAAGCTGTTCGCGGATGCCGGCAAACAGAACAAGTGCAAGTCCGAAACCAATGGCAGTAGCTCCTGCGAACACGACCGATTCTATCAGATCAAAATCCTTTTGAATGGTAAGAATAGCCACACCAAGAATAGCACAGTTTGTTGTGATAAGCGGAAGAAATACCCCCAAAGCCTGATAAAGCGGAGGACTTACTTTCTTCAGGACGATCTCAACCAGCTGAACCAATGCTGCAATGATCAGAATAAAACTGATTGTTTGCAGGAAAGTGACGTTGAACGGTTCAAGTATCAGCTTCTGAACCAACCAGGTTACCAGAGTTGCCACTATCATCACAAAGGTCACGGCACCTGTCATCCCGATGCCTGTTGACAGTTTCTTCGAAACTCCGAGGAAAGGACATATGCCGAGAAACTGGCTCAGCACAACATTATTTACAAATATTGCAAATACTATAATAGTTACATATTCCATAATTCAGATCTTTAAGCTTTTTTCATTTTATCGATAATAGCGATCATGTAACCAAGAGCGATGAATGCTCCGGGTGCCAATACGAATACCAACATTCCGTAATCTTCAGGATAGATGGTGAAGTTAAAGAGTTTGCCGCTTCCCAGCAGTTCACGAACAGAACCAAGCATTGTAAGGGCCATTGCAAAACCGAGTCCCATGCCAAGTCCGTCAACAATGGATGAGCCAACGCTGTTCTTTGATGCAAAAGCTTCGGCTCTGCCTAGAACGATACAGTTTACAACAATAAGCGGTATGAACAGTCCCAGTGAATCGTACAATGCAGGAGTGTATGCCTGCATCAGCATTTCAACAATGGTCACGAAAGTTGCGATAACCACGATGAAGGCCGGTATCCTTACTTTTTCAGGGATAAGACTTTTTATCAGTGATATCACGAGGTTCGACATTACGAGAACGAATGTTGTTGCAAGTCCCATTCCTAGTCCGTTAATTGCCGATGATGTGACCCCAAGTGTGGGACACATACCAAGCAGCAGTACAAATACGGCATTTTCCTTGAAAAAGCCTTTTGAGAAGTTTTTCCACTGATTCATTGGGCACCTCCTTTCTCGATTTTATCTTTATTTTCCATGAATGATTCATATCCTATTCTTACTGCGTCAAGGAAAGCACGGGAGCTTATTGTTGCGGCCGTGATGGCATCTACGTCGCCTCCGTCCTTCGACACGGTAAGATTATCTTTACCGGGGTTTTTCCCGAGAATGCTTTGATTTCCTTTGTCGGTCTTGAACCAGGCATCCATTTTAGTTCCCAGTCCCGGGGTTTCTTTATGTTCCAGTACCTGGTAATTCTCAATCGTTCCGTCAGGTTTGAAACCTACCATAATGCTTACATTGCCGGCAAAGCCTTTATTCGATACGGTTTCAACAGCAACACCAACCAGCTTACCGTCTTCCCTGGCAGGGAAAAGTTTTATTGGCAGTCCCTCTTTTGATGTAACGGTCATGACTTCATTGCCGGGTTCGTTGTTAAATGCCGGAACAACCATTTTGATAGCCTCCTGTTGTTTCTTTGCCTTGGCTGCCGCTATCGGCTCCTTGGTCATCTTATATACAAAACCCAAAGATGTTCCTGCTATTGCCGTAATAACGAACAGTGTCAGGAGCATATTTTTGAGTGAAGATTCAATAGTTGCCATAATTTTTAAGTGTTAAAGTGTTAAAGTGTTCTATGGTTACAACCGTTCAGCCATAGAGCCATTTAACCATATAATTATTTTACCTTTTCTCCAAAACGTTTTGGTTTAACATATCTGTCTATCAAAGGAACGAAAGCGTTCATGATAAGTATCGCAAACGACATACCTTCGGGATATGCCCCGAAAACCCTGATCAGAACAGTGATGACCCCGATGCCGACTCCGAATATTATCATTCCTTTTTTCGACATAGGCGAAGTAACGTAATCAGTAGCCATGAATATCGCTCCGAGCATTGCACCTCCTGTAAGCAGATGGAACAA
>JAOZOF010000103.1:0-8399 GCA_029933425.1 Marinilabiliaceae bacterium | reverse complement strand
CCTATGATGATGATCCATATCGGCAGATTGGATGGCAGGTTGAAAGCAAGCAGCAGACCTGTGATCACTGCCGACCCGTCAGAAATGGTAGACGGAACCTTCAACAGGTATTTCTCTATCAGGTATTCGAAAAGAACACTTGCCGCTATTGCCGTAACTGTAACAATGAGGGCTCCCAGACCGAATACCCATAACGAGGCAGCGAGAGCCGGCAATAATGCAATGATCACCCCATACATGTTCTTTTTCACAGAATCGCCGCTGTGAACATGAGGAGACGGTGATATGATTAACGTACTCATATTTCTGTTTATTTACGTTTTTATTTATTTCTTGATCTGATTATCTGACCTACTGTTCCTTTGGCAAGACGAATGTAGTCAAGCAGCGGACGGTTCGACGGGCATGTGTAGCTGCATGATCCGCACTCAATACAATCCATTACATCCTCTTCCTCAGCACGGTCCCACATGGCTTTTTCCGCAACTGTCATTAAAAGATAAGGTGAAAGACCCATTGGACATACCGATACACACTTTGAACAGCGGATACACGGCTGGGTTTCCTTTCTTTTCGACATCTCATCCGGCATTATCAGGATCCCTGAACTGCCTTTGGTAACAGGTATATCTGTTGAAGCCAATGCTTTACCCATCATCGGGCCACCTCCGATTATCTTTCCGGCATCTTCGGGAATTCCACCTGCTGCATCGATAAGATTGCTAATGGGTGTTCCGATACGTGCAAGGAAGTTACCCGGATTCTTAACCGATTTTCCTGTAACTGTAACCACACGTTCGAACAGGGGCTTGTTTTTCTGAACAGCCTCGTAAACGGCATAAGTGGTACCAACGTTCTGAACAACTGCTCCCACTTCGATAGGCAGTTTGCCTGACGGTACCTGACGTCCGATACAGGCATCGATAAGCTGTTTCTCACCTCCCTGCGGATACTGAACTTTTAATGATTGAACAGTGATACCTTCGTATTGAGCTGCAAGTTTGCTCATGTGCTCAATGGCATCAGGCTTATTGTTCTCAATGCCGATTATTGCCTTGTCAACTTTAAGAGCTTTCATTAGTATCTGGGTACCGACCATGATCTCATCACCTTTTTCCATCATCAACTGATGGTCGGAAGTAAGATACGGTTCGCACTCAACACCGTTGATTATTAAAACTTCTGCTTTTTTCCCAGGAGGGACCGACAGCTTTACGTGTGTCGGGAAAGTGGCACCACCAAGACCTACCAGACCGGCTTCTCCCACTTTTTTGATTATATCTTCCGGTGAGAGGGTAATCTCTTTTTTCAGTTCCGGTGAACGGTCAATCGATCCATCCCATTCATCACCATCAACTTTGATGATGATAGCCTGACGCTTGTATCCACTGGCATCAAGAACATTGTCGATCCTGAATACAGTTCCCGAAACAGGTGAATGGATATTTGCAGAAACAAAACCTGATGATTTTGCTATCAGTTGTCCGACTTTTACACTGTCGCCCTTGTTTACCACAGGAGCAGACGGTGCACCGATATGTTGTGCAATAGGAATTGATACCTGTGCAGGTATTGGAAGGACTTCGATCTTTTTGCCCGCCGAAAGTTTGTTTTCTGCGGGATGAACTCCTCCGAGTGAGAATGTTTTTAACACTGTTGAACCTCCTATTTGTTTAATTCAAAAAATGTTTACTTAATCAATTATTTTTCTTCCGGCTTATCTTTTGCATCAGAAAGATCACTTTTCTTTGCAGATTGTTCTTCTTTTGCCGGAGTTTTTTTCTCTGCCGGTTTTTTCTGATCAGCTTCTTTGGCAGGGGTGTCTTTTTTCTCTGCTTTCGGAGCTGTCGGTTTTTCTTTATTTTCCGGTTTTGAAGCCGCCTCTGTTTTTGTCGCTGCAGCTTTTGTCTCAACTACGGGTTTCTTTTCTGCTGAAGCAGCACCTGTAGCCGGTTTTTTTGCAGCCGGTTTAGGCTTACGTGCCGGGAAGTTTATCTCATGTATTGCATCTGTAGGACAAACCTCAACACACTTACGGCATAACTTACATTTGTCATAATCGATGTATGCAAGATTATCTTTAATGGTAATGGCATCGAAAGCACAAACCTGCTCACACTTACCGCAACCGATACAGGCAACCGAACAAGCCTTGCGTGCCGGGCCTCCTCTGTCTTTGTTGACACAGGAAACGTATATTCTCCTGCTCTTAGGTCCGATGTTACGCAGCTCGATTATATCTTTTGGACATGCCTCCACACAGGCGCCACAGGCAACACAATTCTCTTCGATGACAACAGGCAGACCTGTCTTTTCATCCATGTACATGGCATCGAAGTCACAAGCGTCCACACACTCTCCGAGCCCAAGACATCCGTATGAACATCCTGTTTCACCTCCGTACAGTGTTGCTGCAATCGTACAGTTCTCAGCACCGTCGTATGTGTTTGTTCGCGGCCTGTTGTCGCATGAGCCGTTACATCTGATGACTGCAACCTGAGGGGCAGATGCAGCAGCCTCCTTACCGACTATCTTAGCCGCCAGCGACATTACTTCAGCACCTCCGACCGGACAGTACAGATTTGAAATATCGTCGGAGTTGACCATTGCCTCGGCAAAAGCTCTACATCCGGGATAACCGCAACCGCCGCAATTGGCTGCAGGCAGAACTTCTTCCACCTGATCTATTCTCGGGTCCTCATAAACTTTGAATTTCTGAGCTACGAAATAGAGAATAACGGCTGCTAATGCACCTAATGCACTTAAAGTGATTATGGTAATCAGAACAACATTCATAATCAGTTGATTTGACGTTTAATTGTAAATGTAAATGTTTTTTGAAGTTTATCTTTCAGGAAATGAATGATGGCAAAATACGGGACAAGTATTCCAAGCGAAAGTACTGCTGCCAACGGCTCATTGCCTGTTGTTTTTACTGTGATGATCAGTGTTGCCAGTATCAATACCACCGGTAGAACATATGCAAGAGATACAGCCAGTGGAGCAAGGTTCTTTTTGCCTAGCAGAAGTACTCTCTGACCAACCGATAATTCCTGATGAGGTTCATACACATCGATAAGTTTATCCTCCATGTCTGAAGCGTTACATGCATCTTTTGCGTGGCATGCCGCACAAGCTGAAACGCTTATTATTCTTACTTTTACCTGACCCGGCAAAATTTGCTCTACTATCCCCTGATGTTCTACGTATTCAAAATCAGACATAACGGTATTGTCAATAATGGCACAAAAGTAATTATTCTTAATGTATGTGGTTATCTTTGATTCCTATTTTTTTTTAGAATAAATTAAAATAACCTGAGGTGAGATATCTAAATATCTAAATAATAGGATAATTAAAGGCTGAACACAGAGACACAGGGGCACAGAAAAATATTTTGTGTAGTCACTGAGGGTATCGCTTGAGCGAAGCCCTCAGATGGTGACAGAAAGAGAGTTTTTAACTTATCATACTCCAGTTCATTTTTCTTGATGTAAGTTTAGCCACCTGCTTTTTCAGCATAATGCTTTCAGGTTTTTCAAGTACAGGGTCGTCATCAAGGATATCCTCTGCTATTTTCCGGGCATACTGCAATAACTGGCTGTCACGACTAAGACTGGCTATGCGAAGTGAAAAAGGCAGACCTGACTGTTGCGTACCTTCCAGGTCACCGGGACCACGAAGTTTCATGTCAGCTTCCGCTATCTCAAATCCATCAGTGGTTGCAGTCATGATGTTCATGCGCTTACGTGTCTCTTCTGACATTTTGTAGTCGGTCATCAATATACAGTAGCTTTGATCGGCACCACGTCCTACGCGTCCCCTGAGCTGGTGCAGTTGCGACAGGCCGAACCTTTCGGCACTTTCTATCACCATTACCGATGCATTGGGTACATTAACGCCAACCTCGATCACTGTTGTTGATACCAGGATTTGTGATCGTCCTGAAACAAACTCCTGCATGGCCTCATCCTTTTCGGAGGTTTTCATCTTTCCGTGCACCATTGTTGTTGTATATTCCGGAAAAGCCTTTTGCATGTATTCGTAGCCTTCGTTAAGGTTCTTGAAATCCATCTTTTCCGACTCTTTTATCAACGGGTAAACAACGTATATCTGTCTCCCCTTTTCAAGTTCACTTCTGAGGAAACGGTTAAGGTTGTTACGTTTGTTGTGAAAGTAATGAACTGTTTTTATGGGTTTGCGTCCGGGAGGCAGTTCGTCGATGACGGAAACATCAAGATCACCGTAAACTGTCATGGCAAGGGTTCGTGGTATGGGTGTTGCTGTCATTACAAGTACATGTGGCGGATGCAGGTTCTTTTTCCACAGTTTGGCACGCTGTGCCACGCCAAAGCGGTGTTGTTCGTCAATGATGACCAATCCGAGGTTATGAAATTTTACAATATCCTCTATCAGCGCATGGGTGCCGATAAGAATATTAAGTTCGCCGTTCCGGAGTTTTTCGTGTAGTTCTTCACGCTTCGATTTTTTTGTAGAACCTGTAAGAAGATCAATGCTGACATTGATGCCTTTAAGCATTTCCGAGATGGTCTCAAGGTGCTGATTGGCCAGTATCTCGGTAGGTGCCATCAATGCTGCCTGATAATTATTGTCGACAGCAATTAGCATAACCATTAATGCGACAAGTGTTTTGCCTGACCCTACATCGCCCTGCAACAGGCGGTTCATCTGCTTGCCCGAACCCATATCCTGCCGTATCTCACGGATAACCTTTTTTTGGGCATTGGTCAGCTCAAAAGGAATATTGTTTTTGTAAAATGTATTCAGGTTATCTCCTACTACTTTGAAAATATGTCCTTTTACTGCGAGCTTACGCTGATTCTTTATCCGAAGGATGTTCAGTTGCAGGTAAAAAAGTTCTTCAAACTTCAGACGGAACTGTGCCTTTTCAAGATGTTTTGTATTGTCGGGAAAATGTGCTGTTCTGAGAGCATCGTTTAAATTTATGAGTTTTAACCTTTTGGTGAGAGGTGCAGGCATCGTTTCAGGTATGGTTTCCCGTTGAAGGAGTTTGAAAAGATTTTGCATCAGTTTCAGGATACCTCGTGAGTTAAGATAACCTTTTTTCATCTTTTCAGTAGTGTTGTAAAAGGCCTGAAGGCCTGACCTGATAACACTCTTCGCCGGGTCCACCTTATCCATCTCCGGATGCACAACATTTATCATTCCGTTGAAAATCGATGGTTTGCCGAAAATGATGTACTCAGCTTTCGGATCAAGACTATCCTTAATGTACTTGTGTCCTTTGAACCATACCAGTTCCATTGTACCAGTGCCGTCGGAAAAGGTTGCCGTGAGTCGTGCGTGTCTTCCCGAACCGACAGTTTTTAAAGAGGTCAGTTTGCCTTTCACCTGAACATAAGGCATGTTGGGATTCAGCTCCCTGACGGTATAGAATTTACTGCGGTCGACATACTTGTAAGGGAAGTAGTAAAGCAGGTCTTCGTAAGTGAAGATGCCGGCTTCATTACCGAGCAGTTCGGCTTTTTTAGGGCCTACTCCGGGCAGGAATTTTATGTCAGTTGAAAGGTCTATCATTGAAAGTCAAAAATAGCGGAAAGGTTTGGTTTTGCAAAGAGAGAAAATAATTTCGTCGTAGTTGCAAACTACGACTAGGTTGTTGTTGATGCGGTTGAAAATATTTCAAACAAAATCAGGGTTAGGGCGTATAACGGATAATCGGTATCTTTAACAACCGGGTTAATGTAAAAATATGATCTATCGTTATTTTAATATTGTCATTCTGTTTTTTAGTTCTTTTACTTTTTGGGCTCAGAATAATACTTCTGTATGTGATTCTTTGCAGAATGAAAAACAATATCTGTCGGCATTTGAGTGCTATGAAAAAGCAGACCCGGAAAATTCTGATCCTGATGTGGTGCTGAAAAAAACGGAACTGGCACTGAATTACAATGTCAGGGCCATTCGTAACCATCTGTTCGCTTTTGTTGATCTGAGAAATGGCGAAAATCTGGAAAGCCTTAGGAAATCATTGAAAAACGACAGCTTTCAGTTTTTTGAGTTCAAGATCGATACAGTTCTGCAAAAGCTAATAAATAGTTATCCGGATGATTACAGACTCGTTAAAGTTCTGGGTGACTTTTACTACAATACATACAGGAATATGGGCGATAGATGGTTCGTTCCGGCAAAGCAATTGCTCAAAAAGTTCTACTTAAGCTATATGAATGCCTATGAACATGGGGTGTTTGATACCGAAAGTCTGTATGCCCAGGCGTTCTATAATTCGGTATTTGGCGATTATGATGCCGCTGATGAGTGGTATCGTAAATCACTGGAGCAGGATGCAAAAAAAGCTTTAACCGTATACAGTTACGGGGTGAATTGTTTACTAAACAAAAAAGCTGCCGATGGAATAAGGCCTATGCTGGTCGCGTATGAACTGTTTGAAGACTCATTGAAAAAAGGCGATGCCGCAAGGATCCTGGGTATTATGTACTACAAATCGGGAATGAAAGAGAAAGCGTTGAAGATGTTTGACTCGGCTGATAAGCTGTCGCCCTCGTATCATCCCAATCAGATGTTTCTTTTACGTTCGCAGCTTCAGCTAAATGAAAATAATGCAGCTCTGGCTTTGGCTAAAATGATATTTGACCAGGCGCCGCATGATCCTGATGTGCCCGATGAACTGCTTGAGATGTTCAGAATTGAAGGCAAAGGGGAATTGCTGGAGGAGGTATTCAGGTCGTTGTTGAAACAGTATCGTCACAACCCTGAAGCTAACGGCAATATACGCTTTCATTACGGCAAGCTTCTTTATCTCGAAGGTTATCATAAAAAGGCTGTTAAGATGTTCAAAAAATCAAGATCCCATTTCCGCAAGACGTTACCTCCCGACCATCATGTTTTTAAAATGCTGGACGATATGATAGAAAAAATAGAAGCACAGGAAAATTAATCTCGAATTTATCGTTAGGAAGCGATGAAATCGCTGAACTAAAGATCCCATGAGGATTAATCCTCCCTGCCCGAATGGTCAGGCGGGCCGAGATTCCTCGGGACAGGCTGATTTAGAGATTCACTGTTTTGGAGAAAGACAAAACAGATGAATGTCTTAATCGATAAATAATTATTTTGGGATAATTACGTGTAATGCCTGGTTTGTTTGTCTGATAATCGGAGAACAATCAGATCAGATATGATAAAATTATTTTTTGCCATAGTTATCTTTAGTGCTGTTTATGCCTGCTCAGGTTTTGAAAATGAAGCCGGAGCACCGGTTAATGTATACCAGGGCTACAGATTTGAGTATGATGAGGCAAGCAATGAAACCTACATAGGGGCAGTTTTCAGAGCAGGTTCCGATACAGGTGAGGTTATTAAGCTTTCGTCTCCTGCTTTACTAATGGTAAATGGAGATATCTGTGAATATGATGAAGATAATATTGAATATCCTTATCAGCTTTCTTTCAGGTCCCGCCTGCCGGAAGCGGTAATAGATTTCATTGATTTCAATAAGCAGGAATTTATCAATAAAATTGAGCTGGATTCTCTTGTTCAGGTAAAGGATTTTGTTGTGGCTATCGATTCAGTTTCACATGTTGTCAGGGTATCGTATTCGGGAGATGACAAATGCACTAAAGAGTTTCTGAAGCTCATTGTATCGGCTGGTGGGACTGAAGTTATTTATGATGTTGATGAAGGTGAAGACAACACCATTATTATTTCTGAAGATATATTGGAAGACTTTAAAGGTCAATGGGTCAGTATGAAACTGCTGAGAATTAAAAATATTGACCTGTCTAATGTCTCTCCTGCAGGCGGCTCTGTTCAGCTTGTGTATTCATCGAAAATAAAGGAAGTTCAATTGTAACCTAAACATTTGTTTTATCTATTAGCCAAACGTTCCCCCCTTCATACATAATTAAAAGAGTTAGATGTTTGTAACATCTGTCTGCCGTCAGATAGATTTATTTTCACGGGAAATAAAGAACATATTGTTATATGTTTGATTTCTCAACCTGAGTTACTTTATTGACAGAAAACACCACATGATTTTTATAGTTTCTTTTTCTTAATAGTATTATGTTAGGTATGACAGTCCCTTTTTTATAATTTACTAATTATTGTGGGAATATTTCCCAAAGGGCTATAGCACTAATATTTCCCCATTCAAATATCGTATTTCCGTCATTTTGTCACATAACATGACAAAGAAACGAACATTTTCAATTATCATTTGACAATATTACCTGAAAAAGAATATGAAAATTTATGGCACAGGGTTTGAACATTACAAGTGCGTAAAAAAGAAAATTAAGTTGAACATATAAAATTTAAATACATAAAAATGGGAAAAATTATTGGAATCGATTTAGGAACTACCAACTCATGTGTTGCCGTAATGGAAGGTAACG
>JAOZOF010000398.1:1313-2811 GCA_029933425.1 Marinilabiliaceae bacterium | reverse complement strand
AGGAACAGATATGGATTTATCATCAACAACCTTTCCTTTAACAATGTTTTTTTGTGAAAAACCTGAAGCGCTGATCACAAAAATAAAACTTACAGAAATGAATAATCTGTAAAACGATTTCTCTAATGTCATAGATATCATGTTTTGATTAATCATATTATTTAAATTACTTGAAAATATTTAACTTAATTATTGCAAGGATAATGACAGACAACAATCCTATAAGAAGAAAAATAGAAATAGTTATCATGTGAATCTTTATCTGCTTCGATATCTTCATTAAAACTTATTTTTTTTTGTTAATAACTGTTCAAAAGTATCTGTTTAAAGATTGCTTATAGGTGTAATAATATCACAAAATAGGGGTAAAAATGATTAATAACGTTGTTACTTTTCAATAAAAGCAGCATGCCGGAAGCATATAAGAATGTTATGACACAGCCTATTGAGCCTGTTTAAGAATTCTGTCGGATATCCAGGGAACAATATTTTCTCTCTTGTAGTACTTTGAAACAAATCCTAAACTGTCAGGAGATGCTCCGACCCATGTTGAGTGTACACCACTGATCCTTATGGTTCCATCTTCGTCAATCTTCACAAAGGCATATAAAGCATCTTTATAAGGGCATACATATTCTATCCACGGGTACCTATCATATATGTTTTCTGAATAACTCTTATGTTTAAACTCCCCACCAACCCAGTGATATGACATGGAGTTAATTGCAACATACCACACTCCATTGATATTTTCAGCTGCATCAATGTGACTGTGCCCGTTGAAGCAAACGAGCACCTTGCGTTTCCCATTTTTAAAGTGTTGGGATGATAAGATATCTCTCACAGTATCCTGATTAATGACCCCATGAGAATCAAACAGACTCTGATGTACAAATACTATAGTTTTTTTATTTGTTTTATCAAGATCGTTATTTAGCCATGTTAATTGCTTGTCACTAATAAATCGGGGATAATTAGTTATTGTATCTGATATTTCATTTCCGTTAAGAACAACAAAATGAAAATCTTTTTTGTCAAATGAATAGTACGCGGCCGGCATTTCAAAATATTTAATCGCATCATCCCATGACACACCGTTATCTCTATCATGATTGCCTAATACTGAATATTTGTCGCCTTTAAATGACCTGAATATACTCATGAATTCATCACTGGAAGTATCAGGATAACAAAAATCACCCATTTGAATTATAAAATCAGGATTTTTTCTGTTCATATCATCAATGAATACTTTCAATCTTTTAGTTGCATCGTGAATAACATTGTAATGAACATCGGTACAAATACCAAAGGTTACTGGAGATTTTTTGTTTTCCTTATTATCGTTAGATTTACTAAAAGTACAACTGATCAATAAAGTCAGGAATGTGATAATGACAATGTGTTTGTTTATTAAAGCTTTCATTTATCCGGTTTTTCAACAAAGCTACCTATATAAAATACTATGACGGGTAACATTTTTTACAAAAAGGGGTAA
>JAOZOF010000398.1:0-1213 GCA_029933425.1 Marinilabiliaceae bacterium | reverse complement strand
ATTAAGCCATCTTGTTATTCTTATGGGTAACGATAAATTGATGTCCTGAATATATCCGCCCAACGACCGTGTGGACAGTGAGAAAAAACCTATATTACCTGCTATCGTCAGCCATTTGGTAAGTTTGAACATTGCGATGAGTCCTACATTAGGCAGAGGGGCGACCACACTAAGATTATAATCTTTATGAGTTATATCGGTTTTCAAACCTAAACTGACAGGCATTACATAAAAGTTAAGATATGCTCCGAGAAAAGAATCCGGCTTTTTCAGTATGGATAAAATGTACCCTGCACTGAACACCTGTGTTTTGAAATACACATTCGACATTGTACCTGCCGGAATTGTATCTCCGTTCCAGTAATAATCCCGATCGGTGAAATGATTTTTAGACCTGTTGAAACCATAATAGTTAACATATATCCCGCTTGATGGAGTAATACGATATATTGCCGAACCTGAGAAGAATGAGGAATTAGCCGGAAGTCCCAGATTATCTTCGAGACCAATAACTACTCTTATAATGCTTCCCGGCGGATTGAATGTAACTTTGGTATTAAGATTCGCAAATACGTATGCACCGTGAATAAATAACCGGCTATGGCTTGCCTTAAGGTCAGCTTTGCGTTGATCCTTTTTCTTTTGACGCAGATCTTTCTTGTTTACAGGCTTAAGGGATAACGTTAATGAATCCGGCAGATGACTTACAGAATCGACAGAGAATACAAGGTTTAAAGACCTTACTCCTTCTGCCTTAACAGATGTCAGGCTAAAGACGAAAATAACAAAAACGATCAGAAAGTATCTGAATTCTTTATTCATTGTCAGATTTCTTAAAATAGATTCTTTACCTGAAAGTAAAGATATGATTTAAAAATAACAATCTTTAACAAATGAAAATCTTTTCAAATATGAAATTTATAATGAATTTACAAACTATATCACACAGTTGATTTCTTTTTGTGGTTTTGTTCCTTAATTTTATAGAAAAGAAATTTACTTATGAAAAATAATGAACTAAAGATGAAACTACTTTTTTTATTTATTGTTATTCTGATAACATTACCTGTAACAGCACAGGAGTATCAATACCCTTTTCAGGATCCTGCAAAACCTGTTGAAGAACGTGTCGATGATCTTATCGGCAGGCTTACCCTCGAAGAGAAGGCAAAACTGATGGTTCACAACAGTCCGGCTATTGAGAGACTAGGCA
>JAOZOF010000397.1 GCA_029933425.1 Marinilabiliaceae bacterium | reverse complement strand
CGGGCATATCCAGAACATCTATCTCGTAGATAAAAAAAATGTTACCCGTAATAAACTGCAGGTGATTTCACAGTTCGAGCAAAAAGGTACTCAGGCAAATCGCTACGATGTTACCATCTTAGTTAATGGTTTGCCTTTGATACAAATAGAGCTGAAAAAACGAGGTGTTGCCATACGCGAGGCCTTCAATCAGGTTCATCGATACTCCAAAGAGAGTTTCAACAGTGAAAACTCACTCTTTAAGTACCTGCAAATATTTGTTATCTCCAACGGCACCGACAGCCGCTATTTTGCCAATACGGTTGAGCGAAGCAAAAACAGTTTCGACTTTACCATGAACTGGGCAAAGGCGGACAACACGCTTATCAAAGACCTCAAGGATTTTACAGCTACCTTCTTTCAGAAAAACACCCTTTTAAATGTACTGCTTAACTACTCTGTGTTTGATGCAAGCGATACGCTGCTTGTTATGCGTCCTTATCAAATTGCAGCAACCGAAAGGATACTGTGGAAGATAGAAAGTTCCTATCAGTCCAAAATGTGGTCAAAACCCGAAAGCGGCGGGTATATCTGGCACACCACCGGCTCGGGGAAAACCCTTACCAGCTTTAAAGCGGCACGTCTGGCAACACAGCTCGATTTTATCGATAAGGTATTCTTTGTGGTCGATCGTAAAGACCTTGACTTTCAAACCATGAAAGAGTATCAACGATTCTCGCCCGATAGTGTTAATGGCTCAGAAAGTACGGCAGGCTTAAAACGAAATATCGAGAAAGATGATAATAAGATCATAGTCACTACAATTCAAAAGCTGAATAATTTGATGAAGAGTGAGAATGATCTGTCCATCTACCAAAAGCAAGTAGTGTTTATCTTCGACGAAGCACATCGCTCGCAGTTCGGCGAGGCACAAAAGAACCTTAAAAAGAAGTTTAAAAAGTATTATCAATTCGGATTTACGGGGACTCCTATCTTCCCTGAAAATGCATTAGGTTCAGAAACTACGGCAAGCGTATTCGGACGCGAATTGCACTCCTATGTCATCACCGATGCTATCAGAGACGAGAAAGTACTTAAGTTCAAAGTTGACTACAACGATGTCAGGCCTCAGTTTAAAGATATAGAAACCGAATTGGACGAAAAGAAGCTGAGTGCTGCAGAAAACAGACAAGCTTTGCTTCATCCTGCGCGTATAGAAGAGATATCAAGATACATTTTACAGAACTACAGGCAGAAAACCCACAGGACACAAGGCGGAAATAAAGGCTTTAACGCAATGTTTGCGGTAAGCAGTGTTGATGCCGCTAAATGCTATTACGAAACGTTAAACAACCTGCAAAAGGATAGTGATAAGCCATTAAAGATAGCTACAATTTTCTCCTATGCAGCCAACGAAGAGCAAAATGCCGTAGGAAACATTCCTGATGAAACCTTCGAGCCGTCAGCGATGGACTCAAGTGCAAAGGAGTTTCTGACGAAAGCCATCAACGACTATAACACGATGTTTAAAACCAGTTTCGGGGTCGATAGCAAAGAGTTTCAAAACTACTATCGCGATCTGTCTAAAAGAGTAAAAAGTAAGGATATCGACCTGCTTATAGTTGTAGGCATGTTCCTTACCGGTTTCGATGCACCTACCCTGAATACTTTGTTTGTAGATAAGAACCTGCGTTATCACGGTTTAATGCAAGCATTTTCCCGTACCAATCGTATTTACGATGCCACCAAGACTTTTGGGAATATTGTAACTTTCAGGGACCTGGAAAAAGCTACTATCGATGCCATTACACTGTTTGGCGATAGCAGCACCAAAAATGTAATTCTTGAAAAGAGTTACAAAGAGTATATGGAAGGCTTTACCGATATAGCTACCGGTGAAGCCCGCCGCGGATATATTGATGTGGTAAAAGAGTTAAATGAAAAATTTCCCGATCCTGATGAGATAGCTACTGAGAAAGATAAAAAAGAGTTCGCAAAGCTTTTTGGTGAATATCTTCGCATAGAGAACATTCTGCAAAACTACGATGAGTTTGTAAAGCTGAAAGCTATCAGATCAATAGATGTAAATGACCCGGAAGCTGTGGAAGAGTTTAAAGAAACTTATTTCGTGACGGATGATGAAATAGCTGCTATGCAAGATATTGAATTGCTCGAAGACAGAGCAGTTCAGGATTATCGCTCAACATATAACGACATTCGGGATTGGCTTCGTCGTGAAAGAAGTGGAAAACAGGCAGAGGAATCAGAAATCGATTGGGATGATGTGGTTTTTGAGATTGATCTGCTCAAATCTCAAGAGATAAACCTCGACTACATACTTGAATTGATCTTCGACCATAACAAGAAAACCAAAGATAAAGATTCCCTCGTAGAAGAGATTCGTCGTGTGATCAGGGCCAGCATTGCCAACCGGGCAAAAGAGAGTTTGATTGTAGATTTCATCAACAATACAGACCTCGATACCATACAAGACAAGGTGAGTATTATAGAGTCGTTCTTTAAATTTGCACAAGAAAAACAAAAGTCAGAAGCTGCTGAATTAATAGCCGAAGAGAACCTGAAAGAAGAAGAAGCAAAACGATACATTGCAGCATCATTAAAGCGGGAATACGCATCAGAAAACGGTACAGACCTGAATGCCCTTTTGCCAAAAATGAGTCCGTTAAACCCTCAATACCTGACAAAAAAACAAACCGTATTTCAAAAGATAGCCTCTTTTGTTGAGAAGTTTAAAGGTGTGGGAGGACAGATTTGAATGCGGACAAAAATGATAGATACTCAATTGCATAAGTAAACAAAGAATCCAAGAATTTTGAATTACA
>JAOZOF010000396.1 GCA_029933425.1 Marinilabiliaceae bacterium | reverse complement strand
TTGCAACATGATAATTTAACTGAGCTAATGCTATTTTCATTTCAAACCTGATTAGGTATTAAATATTCTAAAAAACTATCCCAAATCTGAACTCCAAACGTTGCAGGTTTGTTTTATCATCAATCACATCATTACTAGTAATATCCGTAAAACCTGCATTATATCTTAATCCGAATATCAGGTAAGTCGTTCCCCCCAGTGAGTAATACATTCCTCCCCCAACGTGATATCCCGAGTCAAACAGATTAACCTCTTCGTTCAAAGATTTACCGTTACCGTCACGCGCTTTTATGTTGAATGCCATGTACAGCCCCATCTCTGCGTAATATTTTGTTCGTCTGAAATCGTTTGTGAACAATTTCAAACCCAGAGGTATCTCAAGATATTTAAGTTTGTAATCAAAATCTGTCACATCAACAATTTCACCGCCTATATTCGCCGGAATAGTATCTCTGTAGGTAAGTTTTCCGCCTGTGGAGTTAATAACCACGCCTGTTGAGAATGCATAGTTCTTATCAAAAAATCTGTCATAAAGGACGCCGAAATCAAACCCAAAAACATTTCCGTTCGATGCTACGGCATTGTGGTCCGATTTCATCCACGAGATCTGAGGACTAAGTAAAAATGAGAAACTATTACCTTTTTCACTCTGGCCTGATGAATGAACAGAATAAAAACCCAAAAGAAATACCAGCACATATAGTTTTTTCCTCATTCGCTTCCTGCTTTTATCGTTAAATATCGCTTCGCAAATTTAACCATTTACATCAACAACACAACAAACATACAGAAAACATGAGAGCTTAGAACTTTTTCCCAAAATATGAAGAAAAAAGAATCCGCATTTGTAATTTTATGCCTCAATAAAAATAAAGTTCATTACTTTGTATAAACAAAACATAACCATGAGAAATATTTTCATTTTACTGATCAGCACTTTAATGTTTTTTTCCTCCTGTACAAGATCGCCAAAAGCTCCTGATGTGAGCAATATTGAGGTAAATTTTAAACTTATTCCGTTTTACAAGGACCTTGAAGCAATTCCGCCCGACAGTGTAGATCAATATCTGCCCAACCTGAAGAAAGAATACGGGAAATATCTGGATGCCATCAGCATGAGAGTTTTGCGCATAGGCTCACCTGAAGAAAAAAGCTATCCCGAACATTTGAAAGCTTTCCTTGAATATGATGCAAATCGTGATGTTTTCAAAAAGATCGATTCGTTGTTCCCCGACATAAGCGTGTTTAAACCCGAAATTGAGCAGGCATTCAAATATTGCAAATACTATTTCCCTGAAAAAAATTGTCCCGATGTGTATTTTCATATTTCAGGTTTTAATCAGTCTATCGTCGTCGATTCAGCATGGGTATCAGTAAGTATCGAAAAATATCTGGGTGCTGATTGCATCTTTTATGAATGGCTTGAAATGTACAATTATCTGCGACGACAAATGATCCCTGAAAAGATAGTTCCTGACATAATGAAAGCCATTGCTCTTACCGACTTTCCTTTCATGCCTGAAAAATTCAATCTGCTAAACAATATGGTTTATCAGGGAAAAGTATTGTATTTTGTAAAACAAACCTGTCCCGAAATTCCGGACACACTTCTTTTCGATTTTACGGAAAAACAGCTTGAATGGACGAAAAAATTCCGGGCTGATGTGTGGGGATACATGATAGAACAAAAGCACCTTTTCAGCACCGACCGGATGGTGATACAAAAATACACCGGCGACGGACCGTTCAATTCATACCTCGGGCAGGATTCTCCCGGAAAGATAGGGGCATATTTCGGATACAGAATCGTTGAAGAATACATGGACAAAAATAAGGACGTTACTCTTGAACAATTAATGAAGGACAACAACGGACAAAAGATCCTGTCAAAATCAGGATTCAATCCATAAAACAGGGATGTAAAAAAGATGTGGCGAAGATAAAAGAATATGGAAGTAACAGTAGGCAATTAGCAAAATTTGTAATGCCAAAAACAAAGAAACTAAAAACCAAATAACTAATAATCATACCAACCCTATGAAAACAGCAATAATACAATTTGCTCCCGTTTTTGGCGATATTGAAATTAACATCAGTAAGATCAGGGAGTTTATTAAAAAGATCAAAAATACTGACCTGATCGTTTTACCAGAACTGGCATCAACGGGATACAAGTTTAAAGACAGGGATGAAGCAGTTGATTTATCCGAAAGAGTAGAAAACAGCCGGTATCTGGAATTCCTGTCGAACATGGCATCAGAAAAAAGCTGTTACATTGTTTCCGGATTCAACGAACGCGAAGGTGAGAAGCTTTACAATTCATCAGTGCTAATGGGGCCCGAGGGTATTGTCGGCATCTACCGTAAGCTTCACCTGTTTTGGGATGAGAAGAAAATTTTTGAGCCGGGAAACCTCGGGTTGCCTGTTTTTGACACCGCGATCGGTAAATTGGGAATGCTTATCTGTTTCGACTGGATGTTTCCCGAGGCATGGCGCGTTCTTGCAATTAAAGGTGCTGAATTAATTGCTCATCCTGCAAACCTGGTCCTTCCCTACTGCCAATCGGTAATGCCTTCCTACTCTCTTGTGAATCGGCTGTTCATTGTAACAGCGAACCGTACAGGAACAGAAAAGAAGCTGACCTTTACGGGGAATTCTGTCATCACAAATCCCATAGGACAAACCATCGCGTACGGTTCCGTTGACAAGGAAGAAGTGATAACAGCCGAGATCGATCTCCGCCTGTCGGCCAATAAAAAAATAACACCGGAAAACGATGCTTTCAAAGACCGCAGAAGTGATGTGTACGGGGATTTCAGCATTTA
>JAOZOF010000395.1 GCA_029933425.1 Marinilabiliaceae bacterium | reverse complement strand
TATTCAACATTAATAGGCAAACAAATGAAAAGGCGTGATTTTATACAGATAGTTGGTATTACAAGTTTTTATGTGTCAGCAGGGTTTGGCTGTACTGCGGATAAGAAGAAGCTGAAGAACTGGATGTGGCTTCGCGGGGGCAATGATCTGTCGGATGAAGAACTGAAGGCTTTTTATCTGAAAATGAAAAACAAAGGGGTTTACGGTATCCTGCCTTCCGGCGGTAATGAGTTCTATAAAAGAGTGGGGAAAATATGCAAAGAGATAGGTCTTAAATTCCATGCCTGGCGATGGACTATGAACAGAGCCGGTTACATGAAAGATCACCCTGACTGGTACGCAGTGAATCGTAATGGCTTTTCAACTGTAGAAAAACCTCCTTATGTAAATTACTACCGTTGGCTGTGTCCTTCGAAAAAGGAGGTTGAGGACGCAATAACAAAGGATTACCTTGAACTATGCAAGATAGACGGGTTAGACGGAGTACATCTAGATTACGTGCGTTACTGCGATGTTATTTTGCCTATTGCTTTGCAACCAAAATATAATCTTGTTCAGGACCATGAGATGGCTCAGTTCGATTATTGTTACTGCGATACATGCCGGACGAAATACAAGGCTGAGTACGGATATGATCCGATGGATCTGGGTGATAAAGCCGAAGATGATGAACAGTGGCGGCAATGGCGGCTTGATCAGCTTGTGAAACTGGTCAACAACCTGGCAAATGCTGTTCATAAAACAGGTAAGAAGATCTCTGCTGCTGTTTTTCCCACACCGGACATTGCCCGTGACCTTGTTCGTCAGGATTGGGAGAAGTTCAGGCTGGACGCTTTCATGCCGATGATCTATTCCGAGGATTACAACGGAGGAATAGAGTGGATAGCTGATGCCGTGAAGATTGATGCCGCTGTACTGAAAGGTAAAGCGGAATTCTTTGCAGGATTGAATCTTGCTCATGTCAGGAAGTACGGCATACAAAAAGTGATAGACACTTGCATTGAGAACGGTGCTCAGGGAGTTACTTTCTTTCTTGGTAATCAGTTTACCGATGAAGAGTGGCAAGAGTTTAAAGCAGTGGCGGATAAATAGAATAGCTAAAGGTTTCCGGATACTCATCAGATGACCGGGAGTCATGATGAGTGTAGGTTCAATTGGTGCATTTTTCAGAGAAATGTTTAGCTTTGTCTTTGTTGAACGAAGACAGCACAGCGAAATGCCTGACGCCGATACATACAAAACATTAAATACCCCTTCCGAAGGAATTTACAAGGAAAAAGGCAGTAAGTTCCTTGCTTTTGCTTACCCGGTTTTTACTGAAGATGAAATTAAAGAGCATGTTGCGGAACTAAAAAAGGAGTACCACGATGCACGTCATCACTGTTATGCATGGAAGCTTGGAATGGACGACAACCGTTATCGCATGAATGATGATGGTGAACCATCGGGCACGGCCGGGAAACCGATTTATGGTCAGATTCTTTCACATGAACTTACCAATGTACTTGTGGTTGTGGTACGCTATTTCGGCGGCACCAAACTTGGAACAAGCGGACTCATCCACGCATACAAGACAGCAACTAAGGATGCATTCGATAATGCTGAGATCGTTGAGCGAACGGTAAATGATATTCTGACTGTAACTTTTGATTACGGGGTGATGAATGATGTGATGAGAATAGTGAAAGAGGAGGAGCCAAAAATAGTCAGTCAGAATTTTAATCTGAGCTGCAAAATGGTGCTGTCGATACGGCAAAGTCATTCGTCTCTGCTTGTTGATAAGTTGAAAAAGCTTGAGTCGGTGAGTGTGGATGTCAGATCTTCTTGATTAATGTTTATTTTCCCGGTCTGTAAAAACTAAAAATGATTACCGTTTTTTTTAAATACATTTCTGATATTTTTTATTCTTTCTAAGTATAAAATTTTAGATAATGATTTTTTCCGTTAGTTAATATTGACTACATTTGTGGGGCGTTAAAGAAAATATTAGCATAACCCACACAAATAACGATGTCATATTTACGTGCAAATTCTTATTTAAAAGAAAAGTTAGGGAGCAAATACCTGCTTTACTTGATATTGTTCTTGTACATAATCATAGTTTATATCACGGGACTTTTTCCTGAGACAATAGTTGATTCAGCCAAATATGCATCTGTAAGCAGAGAGATGCTGGCAAACGGGGACCTGATACATCTTAAGATCCATGGCGATCCGTATATGCAAAAACCTCCGTTGGTATTCTGGCTTGGTGCAGCATTTTTCAAACTGTTTGGTATTTCGATCGTTGTATTTAAGATACCGACATTACTGCTTGCAATTCTGGGGATCTACTCAACCTATCGCCTGGCAGTATTGATATTTAATGAAAATACCGGAAGGCTTGCAGCCTTGCTGTACTCGGCCAATGAAGCAATATTTTTGCTGGCTAATGATGTTCATACAGATCTTATCATGTCTTCAATTCTGATTTTCGGAACATGGCAGTTGGCCGAGTATCTTGATAAAAGAAAGATCCTGAATTTCATTCTTGGTTTTGTTGGTGTAGGGCTGGCCATGATAAGCAAAGGATTTATGGTATTTGCCGTAACCGGTTTTTCTGTTTTAGGGTATTTACTGATAAAAAAAGATTACCGTTCCATATTTTCGATCAAGCTTTTGTGGGGACTGTTAATTCTGGCTGTTATTCTTTTTCCCGCACTTAAAGGCCTTTATGACCAATTTGGGATCGAAGGATTAAAGTTTTATTTCTGGTCTAATAATATTGACAGGATAAAAGGAGAATATTCACATTATAAGCATGATTATTTATTCAGCTTCCATACGCT
>JAOZOF010000102.1:6210-10894 GCA_029933425.1 Marinilabiliaceae bacterium | reverse complement strand
CCTATATTTTCAATGGTAGCAAGTTTGTTGTAGATAAAATCGTGATACGAGTCCATGTTTTCAGTGGTTATTTTGAGCATGTAATCGTACATACCCGCAATGTGATAACACTCCATAACTTCAGGAAATTTGGTGATCTGTGTCTCGAAATGATGAATGTATTCACGCGAATGCTCCTTTATCGACACATTGCAAAAAGCAATAAGTTTTCTGCCTATCTTTTCCTTGTTAAGAATAGCTACATACCTGTCGATCACACCCTGCTTTTCAAGTCTTTTGATCCGCTCAAATACCGGTGTTACTGTCAATCCTAGATGGTGGGCAAGTTGTTTGGTGGTTAATTTTGCATCCTGTTGCAAAAGCATTAATAATTTTCTGTCTGTCTCATCCATTTTAATTTCCATATTCAGAATATTTTTCTGTTTTCAAATATTATTTCAATCGCTAAAAACAACATAAATCTAATAAACAAATCTTAAAAAGAAATATTTTCTATATATAAACTTTTTATAAGAATATTAATCCCTTTAATCGTAACTTTGAATAAATAAAAAAACTACAAACACCTGTATATCATGAAAAATACAACAATGTCACCTGAAAGCTATATGATGTCGCTGGGATATTCGGCAAAAGACCATCAAGGCGCAGTCAAAGCTCCTATATTTCAGACATCAACATTTGCCTTTCATACAGCGGAAGAAGGTAAGGCCTTTTTTGAGATCGCATACGGATTGCGTGAAAAGAGAGAAGGTGAAGAACTGGGAATGATCTACAGCAGGGTTGACAACCCTAACATGCACATGCTTGAACAGCGTCTTGCCGTATGGGACAATGCCGAAGCAGGTGCTTTTTTCAGCAGTGGCATGGCTGCCATCACAACAACGGTCTTTACGTTTGTGCGTCCCGGTGACCTGTTCGTCTATGCCTCACCTGTTTACGGAGGTACCGATCATTTCTTCAACCATGTACTCCCGCAATTCGGCATCAAAGTAGTAAAATTCTTCCCTGGCGAAACTGAGATAGAGATCCTGAAAAGGATAGAGACAGAAGCTCCCGGAATGAAACCGGCCATGATCTACATTGAAACCCCGGGAAATCCGATCAATTCGCTGATCGACCTTGAAATGGTAAGGGATATGGCAGACGGATTTACCAGTTTTGAACGAGAATGCCTTATGGTTGTCGACAATACATTTCTCGGCCCTGTGTTCCAGCATCCCATGAAGTTCGGTGCCGATCTTGTAGTCTACTCAGCCACAAAGTTCATCGGAGGTCACAGCGACGTTATCGCAGGAGCATGTGTGGGAAGTAGTGCCCTAATAGGTCAGATCAAAGCTATGCGTACCTTCTTCGGCAGCCAGATAGACCCCAACTCCGCATGGCTGTTGATGCGCAGCCTTGAAACGTTGAAAATAAGGATGGAACAACAATCAAGGAGTGCTGTTGAGATAGCCCAATACCTGTTAAGCCACAATATGGTTTCCGAACTGCATTATCTGGGTTTTCTTGAAAAAGGATCTGACCAGGAACGCATCTACCAAAAGCAGTGCGAGGCTCCGGGATCAATGATAGCCTTTAACATCAAAGGCGGCGAAAAAGAGGCATTTGCCTTCCTCAACAACCTTGAGCTGTTCAAACTTGCCGTAAGCCTCGGCTCAACCGAAAGTCTTGCCGAACACCCTGCAACAATGACCCATGTAGACGTGGCACCCGAAGACCGGGATCGTCTCGGAATATCACCAAACCTCATCCGACTGAGTATCGGCCTCGAAAATCCCGGCGACCTGATACTAAAGATCGAAAAAGCACTTGAGAAAGCCGAAGAAACATATCTGAACAATCAAAAACTTGAACATTCATTCTGATACACCTGTATTATACCAAAAGGAAAAGCTGTCTGTGAAAGACGGCTTTTCTTCTAACACAGCAATTACAAACATTCTAAAGAAAGAACAGGATTTTTACCATATTTTTAGATCGGACAATATAATAATTAAGCGTTAATTTAAGAATGTTAAAACAAACCTGGCAAGACATAAATCTTTTAGGCGATCAACATTATTTCCAAACCTTTAACAGACAGGAGAAATATCAATTAAATAATTCTTATGCTCCGATAAACTTTTAGCCATTTTTTTTGTTATTAAACTTAAGTAGATTTATTTTTGGCAAATAAAGAATTTTCACTTTAATTAGCATTTTATTTAACATCTATTTATTGTTGTGGAATCTCCAATATTATACTATTTTTATAAAATGAATTTAAATTCTGAGTTGCTCATATATAAAATAATAAAATTATGCATACCAAACTTCAGGAATTAACTGATAAGATCTATAACGAAGGCGTCCAGAAAGCCAACAAAGAAGCTGAAGCTATTTTGGATAAAGCTAAAAAAGAAGCTGAGGACATTATTGCAAAAGCAAAGGCCGATGCAGAAAAAACTATCAAAGAAGCTGAGAAAAAAGCTGAAGAGCTGAAACACAACATGCAGGCTGAAATGAAGCTGGCTTCAACCCAGGCAATAACAGCACTGAAACAACAGGTATCGGGACTTATAACCCTTGATGTTGTGGAACCTTCAATGAAAGAGGTATTCTCAGACAAAAAATATGTTGAAAAGATCATTCTTGACGTAGTGAAAGGCTGGACAAAAAACGGAAATTTCGACCTCAGCGTTATATTACCGGAAAAAGACAAAAAAGAGTTTGAGAAGTTCTTCAAGAACAGTCTTGCCACAGAACTGAACAAAGGAGTTGAAGTGAAGTTCGACAGTGAGATTGAAGGCGGATTCAAAGTTGGACCAAAAGACGGAAGCTACATAATCAGCTTCACCGAAGAAGACTTCAATAACTTTTTCAAAGCTTACCTTCGTCCCAAAACAGTAGAATTATTATTTGAGAAAAAATAAAGATGGCCAGAAACTACTATTGCTTAGTTGCAGGATTACCTGACCTGATCATGGAGGACCGTAAACTCGCGTTTTCCTCCCTGGCTTTCAGGGAACTGCTGCAACAAGACGTTCATCCACAGGACTACAAGCTTGTAAGTTTATTTTATCTGCCTTTCGATCATCTTAACATCTTAAACAGGCTGTACGATGAAGAGCCTGCATTCGACAATCGCGGTAATTTCATACAGGAAGAGATAGAAGAGCTCACGGATAAAAAGACCTTTGAAACAGCCGAAGGGTTCAATGTCCCGGAATACATTCTTGATTTTGTTGAAGATTACTTCAGAGAGGAAGAGAAACCCTCGAAAATAGAGGCCGAAAGAAGTCTTACAAAAGATTATTATGACCATCTGCTGAACACGGGGAATACTTTCATGAACAACTATGTCAGGCATGAACTGAATCTCCGGAACATACTCACTGCACTGAACGGCCGGAAATTTGACATGGACGTTTCAGCTGACATAATAGGTGACAGTGATATTGAGCAGGCCTTAAAAAAGAGCCGCACCAGGGATTTTGGTCTTGCCAATGATGTTGACAACCTGGAAGCAATTATTCAACTGCACGAAATACCGAACCTTTTGGATAGAGAACTGAAAACGGACACAATGCGATGGCATTTTCTTGATGAAGCAACTTTTTTCAGTTACTTCACCATAGAAAAAGTTCTGGCATTTGTGATCAAGGTATTCATTGTAGAACGTTGGATCTCACTTGATGAAGAGAAAGGTAAAGAGCTGTTTAAACAATTAATCACAGACCTGGAAAAGAGTTACGAATTTCCCGAAGAATTTATATTAAGTCATGGATAAAAACAAAAAGACAACCGGAAAAGTTGCCGGAATTATTGCAAACCTGGTCATCATAGATGTTGACGGACCTGTGGCGCAAAATGAAATATGCTTTATCAAGCATCAGGAAACCGACCTGATGGCTGAAGTTATTAAAGTGCTCGGTGATCATGCCTATGTCCAGGTGTTTGAAAGCACACGCGGACTGAAGATAGGAACCGAAGCGCATTTCGAAGGACACATGCTTGAGGTAACCCTCGGCCCCGGCATCCTGTCACGAAACTACGACGGATTGCAGAACGACCTCGATAAGATGGAAGGTATCTTCCTGAAACGGGGTGACTACACCGATCCGCTCGACAGGGAAAAGCTGTGGGATTTCAAACCGATCGCCAAAAAAGGTGAGAAAGTTGCTGCCGCTGACTGGCTGGGTGAGGTTGATGAGAACTTTATGCCTCACAAGATCATGGTGCCCTTTAAATTTGAAGGAACTTACACAATTAAAAGCATTGTAAAAGAAGGACAGTACAAAGTGGACGATGAGATAGCCGTTCTGACAGACAGTAAGGGAAAAGACATTTCCGTTACTATGGTTCAGAAATGGCCTGTAAAAGTCGCCATCAGAGCATACAAAGAGAAACCACGTCCGTTCAAACCCCTTGAAACAGGAGTTCGTGTTATCGACACACTGAACCCGATAGCCGAGGGTGGTACCGGATTTATTCCCGGCCCTTTTGGTACAGGTAAGACCGTACTTCAGCACGCTATCTCGAAGCAGGCCGAAGCCGACATCGTGGTTATTGCTGCATGTGGTGAGCGTGCAAATGAGGTTGTGGAGATCTTTACCGAGTTCCCCGAACTTGACGACCCGCGTACCGGACGTAAGCTGATGGAACGTACTACCATCATCGCCAACACATCGAACATGCCGGT
>JAOZOF010000102.1:0-6110 GCA_029933425.1 Marinilabiliaceae bacterium | reverse complement strand
ACTTTCATCGGAACAGTATCACCTGCCGGAGGTAACCTGAAAGAGCCCGTGACCGAATCAACCCGTAAGGCAGCACGTTGTTTCTATGGATTGTCACAGGCCCGTGCTGACAGTAAGCGCTATCCTGCCATCGACCCGATAGACAGTTATTCAAAATATCTTGAATATCCCGAAATGCAGAAGTATTACAAGGAGAAGGTCAGTGATAAATGGCTCGATGGAGTGATCGCAGCAAAGGACATCCTGCTCCGAGGTAAAGAGGCTCATGAACAGATCAACATCCTCGGTGACGACGGTGTACCTATCGATTTCCACGAGCGTTTCTGGAAATCGGAATTAATCGACTTTGTGATACTTCAGCAGGATGCATTCGACAGTATCGACTGCTCAACATCAATGGAGCGTCAGGAGTATATGCTTGCCAAGGTTCTGGACGTTACAAAAATGGAGTTTGATTTTAAACATTTTGTTGATGTTCAGAATTTCTTCAAGAACATCATAAATGTTTACAAACAAATGAACTACTCCGAGTATCAGTCAGAGAAATTCAAAAAATATGAAAAAGAGCTTGAAAGCATGCTGTCTGAACATGTTGTCGAGAGTTAATATCTAAAGAATAGTCTTAGGAAAAACATAAATTCAATGGAAAAACAAGCGTTTCAAAAAGTATATGCAAAGATCACCAATATCACCAAAGCTACCGTTCAGCTGAAGGCACAGAGCGTCGGGTATGACGAGATTGCCATGGTGCACGGACGTTTAGGTCAGGTTGTAAAGATCATTGGTGAAAATGTTACATTGCAGGTATTTTCCGGCACTGAAGGAATTCCCACGAATGCTGAGGTCATCTTTCTAGGGCATCCGCCCCGTTTAAAGGTTGGTGACCAGTTAGCAGGTCGTTTCTTCAATGCTTACGGAGAACCTATTGACGGAGGCCCTGAAGTTGAAGGTGAGATACGTGACATCGGTTCACCGTCTGTAAATCCTGTCCGACGAAAGCAGCCTTCGCAGCTTATCGCTACGGGTATTGCAGGTATCGACCTGAACAATACTTTGGTTACAGGACAGAAGATCCCGTTCTTTGCCGACCCCGATCAGCCTTACAACCAGGTAATGGCTAACGTGGCGCTGAGAGCCGAGGCCGACAAGATCATTCTTGGAGGTATGGGACTTTCGAACGACGATTACCTGTATTTCAAGAACGTATTCGACAATGCAGGTGCTCTCGACCGTATCATCAGTTTTGTGAATACAACCGAGAACCCGCCTGTTGAGCGTCTTCTCGTTCCGGATATGGCTTTGACAGCAGCCGAGTACTTCGCCGTTGATCACAACGAGAAAGTTCTTGTACTGCTTACTGATATGACACTGTTTGCCGACGCACTGAGTATCGTATCGAACCGTATGGACCAGATACCGTCGAAAGACAGTATGCCGGGATCACTCTACTCCGACCTTGCACGTATTTACGAGAAGGCGGTACAGTTCCCCGCAGGAGGTTCCATCACAATCATCGCCGTAACAACACTTTCGGGAGGTGACATTACACACGCCATCCCGGATAACACAGGTTACATCACCGAAGGACAGCTGTTCCTGCGTCGTGACACCGACATCGGTAAGGTTATCGTTGACCCGTTCCGAAGCCTGTCGCGTCTGAAGCAGCTTGTTATCGGTAAGCAGACTCGTCCTGACCATCCACAGGTAATGAACGCAGCGGTTCGTCTTTATGCCGATGCTGCAAACGCCAAGACCAAGATGGAGAACGGTTTCGATTTGACTGATTACGACGAAAGAACAATGAAATTCGCCAAGGAGTACTCTGACAAGCTACTTGCCATCGACGTTAACGTAGATACCGAAGAGATGCTTAACATTGCCTGGGAACTGTTCCAGGAGTACTTTACAAAAGCAGAGGTTGGTATCAAGCAGGAGTTCATGGATAAGTACTGGAAGAAGGAAGAGTAACGGTAAACTGTTGATCTGTTGAATTGTTCATTCGAAAAACCAGTTAAACAGATAAACAAATAACCGTATAAACAAAATAAACCATAAAGCGTGGCTATTAAATTTCAATACAATAAGATTTCACTCCAGCAGCTCGACAAGCATCTGAAGATGCGTGAGAGAGCGCTGCCAACCCTTAAGAACAAGGAGTCGGCACTGCGTATGGAAGTGAAACGCGCACGAGACAAGGCCAGAGCTCTTGACAAGGATTTACAGCAGATGATATCACAATACGAGAACATAGTCCGCCTGTGGGGCGAATTCGACGCGTCTCTCGTAACTATTAGCGATGTTGATCTGGAGGTGAAAAAGATCGCAGGAGTTCATACGCCGGTACTTAAAGAAGTTCATTTTAAACTGAAAGAGTTCAGCATGTTCAACCAGCCGGCATGGACCATGGACGGCATCAGCCTGTTAAAGGATATTGCCAAACTGGGTATTGAACGCGAGGTGTTTTACAGAAAAATGGAACTTCTCAATTTTGCCAGGAAAAAGACCACTCAGAAGGTAAATCTTTACGAGAAGGTACAGATCCCCGGATATCAGGAGGCTATCAGAAAGATCAAACGATTCCTTGAGGATGAGGACAATCTTTCGAAATCAGCCCAAAAGATCGTTAAAACACGTCAGCAACAAATGGAGATGGAGTCATGATAATACCAATGCACAAATATTCGTTCCTGGTCTATCATGAGAATTACAGTGATTTTCTGGCTGATCTCAAAGAGCTGGGTGTGGTTCACATCATCGAAAAGAAAGATGAGCCTACCGAGAAGATGCAGGAAGAGTTCAGACAGGTGAACGAGATAGATAAGCTAATCAAATTCCTTAAAAAAAGAAACACGGAGAATGTCAAAGCAAAAGTTGACATTCCTGAGGAGGGAGAAAAACTTGTTGATGAAATAAAAGAGGTTCAGGCCAGGCTTGAACAGCTTCATCAGCTTTTGGGAAACAAGAAAAAGGAACTTGCACAGCTTGAACCGTGGGGGCAATTCTCCTGGGATGATCTTGAAAAGATAAAAGAGGTGGGAATAACTCCTGTTTTCTTTTATTCTTCGGTGAATAAATATGATCCCGAATGGGAAAAAGAATACAACATAGGTGTTGTTTCAACAGATGACAGATATACCTATTTTGTAATATTCCTTGAAGAAGGATCAGAGACTCCTGAGTTACAAGGGGCGGAAGAAATAAGGCTGCCTGATAAAACTCTGAAGGAAGTTCAGGCCGACATAAGCAATATGGAGAAAGAGACGGCAGAGCTGAATGCCCGGCTTGACGCTTATGCCAAATATGGCCTTGAAAGCCTGAAAAAATACAAAAATCAGATACAGGATATTCTGAATCTGGAAAGTGCCATACATAACACCGACGACCAGGTTGAAGGGAAAGTGAAGCTGCTTGAGGGCTGGACTCCGGATACGAATATTCAGGAACTTGAAAATTATCTAGAGGAGAAGAATATCCTTTATCTGAAATCGGAACCTCATATGGACGACAAACCGCCTATAAAACTGAAGAACGGACCGTTTGCAAAATTGTTTGAACCGATAGGTAAACTGTTCTCATTGCCAAGTTACATGGAACTGGACCTTACGCCGTTCTTTGCACCGTTCTTCATGATGTTCTTTGGTTTCTGTCTCGGAGATGCCGGTTACGGTCTGGTGTTCGTAATAGCTGCTACTGTGTATAAGTTCAAAGCTCCAAAAGATTTCAAACCTATTCTGACAATGGTACAATGGCTTGGAGGTGCAACGGTATTGTTCGGAGCCATAACCGGAACATTTTTCGGCATTAACCTTGCCGAACAAGTGGATGCTCCGTTCCTGCAAGGTGTAAAAGCTATGTTCCTGACACCGGAAGATATGTTCAATCTTGCGTTAGTGTTCGGTTTTATTCAGATCATATTCGGAATGTTCATTAAAGTTGCAAACCAGATCAAACAGCATGGGATCGGATTTGCCCTTTCAACGATTGGCTGGATCATTGTTATCCTTTCAACTGCAACAATGGCCGTTCTTGACAAAATCCACAATGCAACCGATGACAACAAACTGATGTTCTCGACCATTCATCTCATTATTCTTGGAATTGCTGGATTGGGCATCTACGTGTTCAACCATCCCAAACGTAATGTATTTATAAACATTGGTGCGGGATTATGGGATACATATAATATGGTAACCGGTTTTGCAGGTGACCTGTTGTCGTACATTCGTCTTTTTGCACTGGGATTGTCAAGTGCCATTTTAGGACTTGTTTTTAACAAACTGGCAATGGATCTGAGCCCGGATATCATAATTGTGAAACAACTGGTATTCCTTATTATTTTGATATTTGGTCATGGATTGAATATCTTTATGTCAGGATTGGGGTCATTTGTACACCCGATGCGTTTAACATTCGTAGAATTTTATAAAAATGCCGGCTTCATGGGAGGCGGAAAAGAATATAAACCTTTTAGAAAATTGAATTAATAATTAATAACTTAAAAAACAGAAAAAATGGATGCAATTGTTTTTGCTTATCTCGGAATTGGAATTATGCTTGCATTAACCGGAATCGGAAGTGCTTACGGTGTAACAATCGGCGGTAATGCCGCCATAGGTGCTATGAAAAAAAATAGCGATGCTTTTGGTAACTATCTAGTTTTAAGTGCTCTTCCGGGAACGCAGGGACTCTACGGATTTGGTGGTTACTTTATTTTTAACGCCACAGGTATCCTCACGCAGGATATTACATGGGTACAGGCAGGTGCTGTTTTCGGTGCAGGTCTTGCACTGGGGCTTGTTGGCCTGTTCTCAGCTATCCGTCAGGGTCAGGTTTGTGCCAACGGAATTGCAGGTATAGGTTCAGGTTACGATGTATTCGGTAATACTCTTATCCTTGCTGTATTCCCCGAGCTTTATGCTATCCTTGGTTTTGCCGCCGCATTTATGATCAGCGGTGCAGTAGCATGATAGAACTTCTTGAAAGATATTTAAAAGGGATAGCCATAAGGTTGTCCCTTTTTTGTTACATGCTTTACCACCGAGGGCGATGCTTTGAATGATACGTTTGGTTTATTACTTGACTTTTAGGTACAATTTTTGTATATTTTATGATGTGGCAGTATGGAATGTAAACCGCCATAAAAACACTTTTATTGGGGGTCATCGAAACCGGAACATTCCGGAGGAGAGTCTGTAAGCGGTATTAAAGATATACCGTTCTTTAAGATTACAAATTAATTGGTTTAACTTAAAAACTATCGTCATGAAATACGTACTTCTATTAACGGACTTTTCTGATACAGCCCGCAATGCAATAATATATGCTCTTGACATGCTTAAAAAAGAGGATCTCTATTTTAAGCTGGTGAACACTTACGATCTGGAGTTCAGTGGAAGCCCTTATGTTATGCAGGTTAAGGACGAGCTTGCCGAAGAAAGCCTTAAAGGGCTGAGAAATGAACTACAACTCATACACAGGCTGTTTCCAAAGGCAAAGATAGAACTGGCTTCACGTTTCGGGCCTCTGATCGAAGTTATCCAGAAAGAGATAAAAGATTACAATCCCGATCTGATAGTTCTGGGTATTAAGGGTGAAAGTGCTATTGAGCATTTTCTGCTCGGAAGTAATGCTTATGAGATAATAAAGAACATAAACACTCCTCTGCTTGTTGTTCCCAAGGGGGCAAGATTTGCTAAACCTGAAAAGATAGTATTTGCAACAGATCTGAATGATTTCAAGAATGACGAGGTCATAAAAGCGGTCCGGGACATTGTTAATTATTTCAATGCCGAACTGCTCTTTGTAAATGTACTTGAAGACGGGAAAGAGCAACGTTTCAAAGCTGAACAGAAGATACTTTCTCACTTCCCGAATATCAAATCAAGCTTCCATTATTTACAAGGCGATAACGTAGCCAAGATGGTATGCGATTTTGTGGATGAGCAGGGAGCAGGTATAGTAATACTTATCAGGCATAACAAAAGTTTCTTTGATAGGATCATACATCCCAGTACAACGAAACAATTAATCTTACATCCTAAGCACACACTGGTTGTTTTGCATGATGAAGTGATAAAAGATCAAAGTTAGCAGGTTTGATTAAGGGTTTG
>JAOZOF010000101.1 GCA_029933425.1 Marinilabiliaceae bacterium | reverse complement strand
CCTGATAGAAGGTTACAACAACACAACTGGCACAGGACAACTTCAACAAAGGCAGGAGTTCCGTGGATACTTGTTTACACAGAGGAGTTCGGAAGCAGAATTGACGGAGAATCGTTTCTCAGTAGTAGATCGTCCACTTTTCCATGTTCTTCACATTGTCATGTCCATCGATCAGCCAAAGGCGGTTTTCAGGTAAAGGATGTTTATAGACCAGCAGGACAGTCGGGTCTTTCAATAAATTCTGAAGATATATCACTTCATCTTCGTTGTTCATGTTTATCAGGTATTTCTTCCAAAGTGTGTCCTGCTCGAATTGTGTTTCGCGATTAAGGTCTTTTGCTCCATCGTATAAAGAGATTATCGATCTGTTCAGGCCGAAAGCGATCGAAGGCTTACGGGTATTGTATATCAGTATTTCCCTGTCGTTAAGCCCTTTCTCCAGAATGAAATCGGTTACCGGCTTTGGACTGTTCACCTTTAGCTCGTTCAGGCTCATGATGTGACTTGCGGCGATCACCAGAAATGCAGAGACCACAAAAGTACTGAAAACCGTTTTCGACTGCACATCGATCTTCCTTGAATTGTAGATCAGTATCGTGATCAATATCATAAAGACACCTGCAACAACAGCAAGAGAAGGGATATTTATGTCCGGATCCAATATTTGTGTAGAGGCAGATGCCGAGAAAACAACTATTGCATAAATAAAAATAAAAGTTGAAACTTTTTTGGTCTGCCTTAACGGGGTGTTTGATATCAGTTCGGCTATCAGAATAGCTGTCAAAGAGTAAAAAGGAAGAATGTAAAGTATCCTTTTTGATGATGAAATTGAGAAGAATATCAACGGAATTATTATTCCCGCAGCAAGTGCCACCGGTAATGATCTTTTAGTGAATAATATTTTGTTTACTTTTATAAGATAAGGTAAGAGCAAAAGCCATGGTATCCCCGCTACCGGAGCAAGAACAATGAAATACCAGAAAGGTTCAGTACGATCGAAAGCGTTTTTTGAGAAACGGTCAACTGTCTGACGACCCAGGAAATAATCGATGAAATCCGGGTTTTCTTTTACCAGAAGCAGGTACCATGATGATGCCAAGACGAGGAATAAAAGCCAGGCGGTAATGTGATGAAAACTGAAACCGTGTTTTGCCTTTTCGATCCTGTTGTATGCAATGATAAAGGGAACGGGCACAATGAATATCACAGGGCCTTTTGTGAGAAATCCCATTGCCAGACTAAAAGTAAACAGGTAAAAATAACCCCATCTTCCTGTTTTACGGTACTTCACCCAACTGTACATGCTCAGCAGGGCAAATGTGGTAAGAAAGGCATCGGTTGTAAGGTTCCGGGAGGATATGAGCACTATGGGAAAACTTATGTAGATCAAAGCTGACCAGAATGCCGGTTTACGATTATTGAACAGTACCAGCGACAGGTAGTAAACAAGGATGATTTGAAACAGTATTGCTAATTGCAGAAAGAAGCGTGCACCAAAAGGATTGATGCCGAATATTTTATATCCTAAAGCAGTTATCTGATAAGTAAAAGGGGGCTTGTGATAGTGATGAACATCGAGAAGATCTGGGTGCAGGTAATCGCCCGAAACAACCATTTCCCGTGCTATTTCGGCATAACGTGCATCGCTGCTTTCCACAACGCCGTATGATCCGACATTTATGTACAGCGCAATCGCACTTACGATCAACAGTATCAACAAATTCTTATCTTTCATTTTTTACTCTTGTGTTTTACTGCTTTTTACCGATAACACAATATTACGAATATAAACGATAAATCCGAACATCTGACCTACAAACAGAACCGGGTCTTTACGGAAAACGGCGTAGCTAAGTATCATCATGGAACCGGTGAGACTGATCAGCCAGAATCCCAGGGGAAGGCTTGACTCTTTACGTCGTTCGGAGTATATCCATTGGTAAACGAACCGGAAGGTAAAGATGATCTGACCTGCACTGCCCCATAGCAGTAATCTCAACGGAATGTCCTTGTTCCGGAATAAAAGCTCGATATCTATCCTGTTGTTGTGGTAAGAATAATAAATTATCAGAGCAGGGAATATCCATAAAAATCCTCTCAGAAAAGCCGGGAGTTTTTTCCAGTTTCCCTGAAGCTGCATGTTACGAATGTAAATGAAATAGGTCAGCGATTGTCCCAGCATTATGGCAAAATCATCGCGCAACCAGCCGTAAACGAACAGGAGGAAAGATGCCAGTAAGCTCAGTTCCCAGAAAAGCTCGGGTGTTAAAACCCTTTTAACCTTTTCTGATTTTATCCACTGAATGAGCAGCCTTGCAGAGAAGAGGATCTGCGCAGTAAATCCTATGACATAAACAAAGAAGTGATATGATAACCAATTGTGCATCGGATGTAAAATAAAAACCTGAAGGGGTTTAATTAGTTATTTTAGATCTTTCAATTTTATAGTTGATGTAGCGGCTTCGCATCCATCTGTAAGCAAAAGCATCCTGCAGCGGTTTTATCGAACGGTTTAAAAGATTGAATTTCGATTTTCCGGCAATGCGTTCGAAATGGCGTACTTTAATTTGCTCTATCTCCTCTCCCTGAAGTTTGATGAGTGCAGGAATGAACCGGTGCATACCGTCGAAAAAAGGTATTTTTTTTGCAACATCTGATCTTAGCACTTTCAGCGGGCAGCCGGTATCTGTAATCCCGTCGTTTATCAACGCACGTCTGATGCTGTTCGCTATCAGCGACTGAATGCGTTTGCTCAGTGTATCTTTACGCTTCTCCCTGATACCTATAACAGCAGCATAGTTGTCGATATGTTCAAGCAGCTTGTCGAAATCGAAGGGTGTGGTTTGAAGGTCAGCGTCGATGTAGCCTGTTAGTTCTGTCGATATGGTATCAATACCTGCTTTTATGGCCGTACTTAATCCGTAATTTCGGTCAAAACTTATATACTCAAAATCGTTGTCCTTTGCACAGATCTTTTCGATCTTTTTTAAACTTCCGTCCAATGAACCGTCATTAACAAAAAGCACTTTGCTTTTTACCTGACTTTGGGCAAAGTATTCTTTAAAAGTTGTTTCTATCCTGTTTAAATTATCTTCTTCATTGAAAACAGGAACAATGATCGTCATTCTGTATTCACTCATATTCATGGGCCTGTATTAATAATGATGTAAAACTCTTCACGATGAATAAGTTGTATGATTTTGGCACAAAGATACTTAAAAGTCCAATACAAATTTGCCAAGTATGCTGAAGCTTGACACGTTAGGATGATCGAGGTAGGTCAGCCTTTTTACAAAATCGATCCGGAGTATTTTAAAGATGTTTGTAATGCCGACACCGACTTCCATGTATGGTTTGTTCTCAAGGGCAAATGTCGTTTGATTTCCATCCAGGTCAGAAGGGAACGGCATAAGGCCAGGTGTTGCATCCGGATTGTTGGGATCGGTGATGCCGCCAAACAGTCCTTTGAAAGTAAGCACTTCACGCAGTTTCAATTTTCTGACTAGCGGAATCTTGTTCAGGAAAAATCCGTAGAACTGATGTTCAAGATTCAACTGGACATACTCATCACTGATAAATTCGATAAAATTCATCATGTTGTATGCATATAGCTGATAGGAGTATGTCTGGTTGGCCCTGTGTATGAAAAGATAGGGAAGCGGTATCCCTTTCCCGAATAATTTTCCTGCTTCCACCTCGATGTTCGTAAAACCGATAGGAGCAACATGTATCCTTTTGAAAAGATTTATCTGCAGCTTTTCGTAAGAATGTTCAGATCCCCAGATGCCTTTCAACCCTTGTGTATATGACAGTTGTATGATCGGGTTTTTCGAAATGATGGGAACCCTGTAGTCGAGATCACGATAAAATTTTTCGTTAGGAGAATATCTTAATTTGAAAAATATCTCACTTGATGTAAAGCTGGGCACTACCTGGTTATCATAATCAAAAGTCCAATTTCCTCCGGGAGCCATTTCAGTATGCCTCAGATTGACAGTTGTGGCAAATCCTCCGGGCCAGTCACGATAATGTTCAAAATCGAGCTTTTTGTAATAAATTATCTTGTCGGCAACACCACGGGTGAATGATAAAAGAAAGTTCTCGGAATTTGTAAACAGCTGATCAACCCCCGGGAATTTTGAGTTGTTTTCGTAAGTAAGCTTTATGAAATGCTCAGGGATTTCTCGAATGGGCAATTTTCTGTTTAAAGAGTATTTTGCACTTGCAAGGTATTTGAATTTCTGATCTTTGAAGCCGTAGCGTCCAAACCCTGTTAATCTGATCTTTTTACTGAATTTATTGCTTGTCCTGCCACCTACCCGAAGCCTGAATCCTTCTACTTCGTTAAATGTGAAGAAAGTATTTATCCTGCCGATATCTACATATCCTACATTTACGTAACCCGCCACAAAGGCCATAATGATACCGGAAGCAGTTTTGAAATAAGGATTATTTCTCAGGCTGTCGGCCATTGCATAAATCCCCTGCTCTTTTTTGGTAAGAGCAATTAACCTTTTTTGTTTCCAGAATTCTTCATCCCTTTGATCATATCCGTCAAGTTTCACTACTTTTTGTATTCCCGAATAAGTACTATCAGGCATTGGCCTGTCGACGATGTAATTATCGTAGAATACTGACTTCCTTCCAAGGACCCCTTTGCCGTTTTTCAGAATGCTGAAAATGATATTGACATTATCTTTGGTCATCAGCCATGCCCGGTTGTCCATACGTGACCACTCCTGAACGATTTGTACATCTTTCACCCAGTTCAGATTTATATCGGGAACAACCCTCATGTCTACTTTTTTTATCGCATAAAGGCTGTCATTGGTAATGAACAGATTCCCCTGGAAGGCGAAAGAGCGTTTGTCTCGGGGATAGAAAACAACATTTATACAATCATCACCGTCAATGTCAACGGTATCCACAATGTGGTATTTATAGGTGGCAGGCGCAATGTTGGCAACAGGACTGATAAAATCATTCGTAACTAATCTTACGGTTGATTTATAAATGTCAACCTCTTCGTAAAGATGGTCCATCAGGTTATCAACACCCTTGGGGTCAAGAAAATCGTGAAACTTAGTGGTTTTTGCTCCTGTTATGTATTCTTTCGTTGTTTTCGGCGTTTTGCGGTAATACACCTTCGACAATGTTTCTTTCAGGAATACCGGCAGATAGACTTTCCCGTCAAGTGCCGAAGTGTCGGCATAATCAAAGATAAAGTTTATCTTCTTTAATACTTTTTTATTCTTTAACTTATCACTGACACCGTTTACATCAAATTCAATTTTTTCATATTTGTTGAATTCGTAATAGTCGAAGTTCTCTTTGCGGTTCTCTTTTTTATATTTGATGACATTTCTGATCAGCTCGACGGCAGGATTATTTTTGTTCCGGTATTTTTTCTTTTTCGATTGAACAATTACCTCATTCAGGCTGATGTTCTCAGGTATAAGTTCAAAATTAACGGTCTGATGTTTCCCGAGTGTTATTTTTTTTGTTTGGGTGTAATACCCCATGAAAGAAGCAGAGATCTGGGGAGATGCTTCTTTTGAACTTATGGTATATTTCCCGTTATCATCTGTTATTGTTCCAATATTGCGCCCTTCGAAATATACATTTACAAAAGGAAGAGGCAATCTTGTTTTCTTGTCAATAATACGCCCTTCTATCTGAGTTACGTTCTGGGCAGATATTCCAAAAGCGGAAACAATAAAGATTGTTATCAAGAAAAAAGATCTTATTATTTTTTTATCGCTCATTTCTTAAGAATATCTTTTTAATAGAAAAGGATAGTATAAGGTTAAGGTTTGGAAAAACATTTGCAAATATATCACTCTTTAACAAACGTGAAGGCAAATTTAAGTTAATTGTTATTTAATAATTATTTATTCATCAAACATTCAGTGTGTTATGTGTAATATAACGGATGGATTTACTGTTATGTCTTTGAAATAAACAAACAAGCATAGGTTATGTTCGTTAATGGACAACATTATGTAACCTTTGGTACTGTCGGTGCGTCCTATTATCACTAAGCCTCATGTTCGGTCTGTACGAATTCGTACATGAAAACAAAGTGTTCATTAATCGTTTATAAAAGTAAGGGCTTTGCTGCTCAGGGCTTTAAGGCAAATGGCATAACTATTGAAAAAGAAAAGACAAAAATATCCAAACTACAGATATGAGTGACAGTATAATAAAAATAGAGGATCTTCATAAATCATATATCACCGGAAAAAATTCATTGCATGTTCTGAAAGGAATAAACATTGACATCAAACATGGTGAAATGGTTTCGATAATGGGATCCTCCGGATCCGGGAAATCCACGCTGCTTAATATCCTCGGCATTCTTGACAATTACGATGAAGGGGCTTATTTCCTGAACGATATCCACATTGGTAAGATGAGTGAGAAGAAAGCTGCACAATTCCGCAATAAGTATATCGGATTTATTTTTCAGTCGTTTAATCTTATCTCTTTTAAAACGGCTCTTGAGAACGTAGCTTTACCGCTGTACTATCAGAATATCAGTCGCAAGAAGCGAAATGCCATTGCTCTTGAGTATCTTGATAGAATGGGGCTGAAAGAGTGGAGTGACCATTTACCCTCAGAACTGTCAGGAGGACAAAAGCAACGTGTTGCCATTGCACGCGCACTGATATCAAAACCTAAAATAATCCTGGCCGATGAGCCTACCGGAGCATTGGATACACAAACCTCGTACGAAGTCATGGATATACTTCACGAGGTAAACAGAACAGGAATAACAGTAATTATCGTAACTCACGAAACCGATATTGCCCAACTTACCCAACGTATAATCAGGCTGAAAGACGGGATCATTGAATCGAACGATTACGTCACCAACGAAACAGTTGAATCAACAACAATTCTGCAGTAATTTTCATAAAGCATGATAGACTTTTTAGAAGAAATATTTTCGACGCTTAAACAAAATAAGCTCCGTGCGATCATGACGGGGTTCAGTGTTTCGTGGGGGATTTTCATGCTTATCATTTTGCTGGGTTCAGGCAAAGGGCTTGAGCACGGTATGGAGCACAATTTTGCGGATGCCGTGAAAAATTCGATCTGGGTATACAGCGGACAAACATCCAAATCACACGACGGCCTCAAAGCAGGAAGACGGATACGATTTACAAATGAGGATTATGAGCTTCTGAAACGGAAGTTATCAGGGATTGATAACATATCGGGGCGGCTTTATTTGTACGATAACCTCAATATAAATTACAAGAATGAATATGCCAATTATCAGGTAACATGTGTAATGCCCGAGTTTGGCAAGATACAGGTAATGAATTTTAAAAAGGGCAGGTTTATTAATCAGCTTGATTTCAAAAATTTCAGAAAAGTGGTGGTCATTACCCAGCCTGTAGTGGATATACTTATGAAAAAAGAGAGTAATCCCATAGGTAAATATATTAAACTTGGAGGTATTCCTTTTAAAGTGGTCGGGGTATTTGAAAATCCTGAAAATGTGAAGGACATAACATTGTACATCCCTCTTTCAACAGGACAAAAAGTGTTCAACGGAGGTAACAGAATAAGAAATCTGGCTATATCGACAAAAGCAACGACTGTGGAGGAGAACAAAGCCATAGAGTCTCAGCTGAGAAATATTTTGGCGCGTAAACACAGGTTTGATCCCGATGACGAAAAGGCCATCTACATCAACAATACCCTTGAGCATTTTAAACAGGCACAGGGTGCTTTTGCAGGTATAAAAGGTTTTATTTGGGTGATAGGCATTATGACCATTATTGCCGGCATTGTGGGAGTAAGCAACATCATGATAATTCTGGTTAAAGAGCGAACCAAAGAGATTGGTATCCGAAAGGCTATCGGAGCATCCCCGGCATCAGTCATCCGGCTTATTCTTTACGAATCGGTGTTGATAACCGGAATTGCAGGTATTGTAGGACTTTTACTGGGAATGGGCTTGCTTTTTATTGTCGATAAAGTGATCACTCAGATGATTGAGGGTGGAGCTGATCAGATGAATTACATTTTCAATCATCCGCAGGCTGATTTTAATATTGCAATATCAGCAACAATAATTTTGATCATTGCCGGCCTTGTGGCAGGTTATGTCCCGGCAAAAAGGGCAGCAGCAATTAAACCGATAGAAGCTTTACATGATGAATGATTTCTATGGTTACATGGTTCTAGGGTTGAAGTGTTAAATGGCTCTATGGTTAAATGGTTGGTTCGTTGTTAATTGGTTTGTAAGTTTTTGGTTTGTGGTTATAAGATTACAGGGATTACAAAAAAGAAATTTTTATTAAGATAAAACAGAATGGTAACGATGACAAAACAAGCATTATTTTATCATTGCATCATTCTATCATTTTAGCATTTAGATTATGTTCGACAGAGACAGATGGCAGGAAATAATCAGCGCAATTAAGAAGAACAAATTGCGAAGCGCCCTCACCGCATTCGGGGTTTTCTGGGGTATCTTCATGCTTGTTGTGATGATAGGCTCCGGGAATGGTCTGAAGAACGGTGTTTACGAGGGGGTGAAAGATTTTGCCACCAACAGTGCTTTTGTCTGGACTCAAAATACGACTGTTCCTTACAAAGGTTTTAAGCGCGGAAGGGATTGGAATTTTACGAACCGGGATATGAAACTGATACGCGACCAGGTTGCGGGCATCGATCTGATTGCACCCCGGTTATCAGGGTGGAAGCTTAACAACGGCGAAAATGTTGTTCGGGGTAAAAAGGCAGCTTCTTTCAGTGTTAACGGGGATTATCCTTCATACCGTAAGATCGATCCGTGCGATATGATCTACGGCAGATACATCAACCAGGAGGATATCATCAGAAAACGTAAGGTTTGTATCATTGGTGAACGGGTTTACGATGTGATGTTCGAGAAAGATGAAGATCCCGTTGGAAAGTACCTGCGGGTTAACGGTGTATACTTTAAGGTGATCGGTGTTTTCAGGTCGAAAAACCCGAAGATCAATATCGGTTCTGATAAGAAGGAGAGTATTTATCTTCCTTTTACCACCATGCAGCATACATTCAATTATGGCGACAGGGTACACTATTTTGCCATGACAGTAAAACCCGGATACAATGTCGAAAAAGTTCTTGACAAGGTTGTAACAGTTCTTAAAAAACATCATACAATTGCTCCCGATGATGAAGAAGCTGTGGGAAATTTTAATCTTGAAAAAGAGGTAAAGACCATTCAGTATGTTTTTCTCGGGATAGATATCCTGATCTGGATTGTCGGCATAGGCACTCTGATAGCCGGAGCTGTGGGGGTAAGCAACATTATGCTTGTAATAGTTAAAGAGCGGACAAAAGAGATAGGCATACAGCGTGCCATAGGAGCAAGTCCGTGGAAAATAATCAGCCAGATCATAGCCGAATCGGTTTTTCTGACTTCCATTGCGGGATTTGTCGGGCTTGCCCTCGGTACTATGGTGCTGAAACTTGTTAGTACGGCCATTGAACAAAATGCAGGACAATCGGAAGAAGAGATGTTTTTTATCAATCCGGAGATAGGTGTTCAAATTGCAGTAAGTGCTTTTCTGATACTGATAATCACCGGAATAATTGCAGGATTGATACCTGCACGTAAAGCAATAAAGATTAAACCCATTGAAGCACTGAGACATGAATAAAGTGTAAAATGGTTCTATGGTTAAAGTGCTGAATGGCTAAAGGATTTTCGATATCAGATTTTTTTTCGCAGATCGCAAATCGTTAATATGCAATCGCAAATCAAATAACAGAAACTAATTAAAACAGAAACATATAAAAACTAACTCAAAATGAAAAGAATACTGAAAATAGCATTGATACTTGTCTTTGTCGGGTTGGTAGCCTGGGTATTTTACTATCTGTACGAGCAGTCGAAAACACCTCCCGTGGAGTACAAGACCGAAAGTCCCGAATACAGGGACATTGTTGAGAAAACAGTAGCTACAGGTTCTGTGGTCCCGCGTAAAGAGATCGAGATAAAACCGCAGGAGTCGGGTATCATTCAGGAGCTTTACGTTGTTCCCGGCGATATGGTCAAAAATGGTGATCTGATAGCAAAGATCAGGATCATTCCGGAGATGATACAGGTGAACAGTGCTGAATCACAGCTTCGGATTGCCGAGATGAACTTTAAAAATGCCGAGATAGAATTTAACCGCGAGAAGGAATTGTATGAAAAAGGCGTTGTCCCTGAGTCTGAGTTCCTGGCACAGAAACTTAAGTATGAAACGGCCAGGGAGAACAAACAGGCTGCATACGACCACCTGCAGCTTATCAAAGAGGGTGTTACCAAAAGTATGGGTTCGCAGACCAACACTTTGATACGTTCCACGGTAGACGGCATGGTGCTGGATGTACCTGTTGAGGTGGGTAATTCTGTTATCAAGAGTAATACATTCAACGACGGAACAACCGTTGCTATGGTTGCCAACATGGGTGATATGATATTCAAAGGTAAAATTGACGAGACAGAGGTTGGGAAGATCAAAAAAGGGATGGACCTGATGCTGACTATCGGTGCTCTTGAAGAGGATACTTTTACAGCTGTTCTTGAGTATATCGCACCTAAAGGAGTGGAGGCGAACGGAGCCATTCAGTTCGAGATAAAAGCTGATGTGAAATTACAACAGAATAAATTTATCAGGGCAGGCTACAGTGCTACTGCTGATATTGTTCTCGATCGCAAAGACAGTGTGTTGTCGATCAGCGAGAAGCTTTTGCAGTTCTCGAACGACACGACTTTTGTTGAGGTGGAAATAAACCCGCAGGTATTTAAACGACGCGACATCAAGACCGGGCTGTCGGATGGCATAAACATAGAAGTGCTTGACGGATTGAAAGAAGAGGACAAGATCAAAGTTCCTATTTAA
>JAOZOF010000100.1:5275-10899 GCA_029933425.1 Marinilabiliaceae bacterium | reverse complement strand
TTAACAAAAGAATAATTTAAACCTCTCGTTTATGGCAAAGATCGCAGTTCTTGGAGCCGGGATATCCGGACACACAGCCGCTTTAACTCTGAAGCGCAAACTTGGCAAAAAACATGAAGTTATAGTTATCAGTCCTAACAGTAAGTACCAGTGGGTGCCATCGAATATCTGGGTTGGCATAGGGCAGATGACCAGAAAGCAAGTCACTTTCGACCTTTCACCCGTATACAAAAAGAAGGGCATCATTTACAAACAGGCACTGGCAAAATCTATCCACCCTGAAGGCGATAAAAGTGTATCATCGCCTTATGTGAAGATAGAGCATATTTCGAAAGGGAATGAGGAAAAGGAAGAGAAGGTGGAGTTCGACTATCTGATAAATGCCACAGGACCGAAACTACTTTTCGATGCAACGCCGGGATTAGGACCCGAAAAGCACTCACACTCTGTTTGTACTTACGAACATGCCGAAGATACCTGGGAGAACTTGCAGAAAGCCCTTGCAAAGATGGAGAAGGGTGAAAAGCAGACCTTCCTTGTGGGAACAGGTCATCCGGGTGCCACCTGCCAGGGGGCTGCATTTGAGTATGCACTGAACATTGCATTTGAGATAAACAAAAGAAATCTGCTCGACTATGCCGACATTGTATGGATAACTAACGAATATGAACTGGGTGACTTCGGTATGGGAGGCGCTTTCATTAAAAAAGGAGGTTACGTAACTTCAACAAGAATATTCACAGAATCGATACTTGCTGAATACGGCATCAGATGGATAAAGCGTGCTGGCGTAACCAAGCTGGAAGAGGGAAAAGCATACTACGAAACCCTCGATGGCGAAAAGCACACTATTGATTTCGACTTTGCCATGCTCATTCCCGCTTTTAAAGGTCCCGGACTTGAGGCATTCGACAAGGAAGGAAACGACATCACAAGCAAACTGTTTGCTGCCAACGGCTTCATGAAAGTAGATGCCGACTACACTCCCAAACCATACGAAGAGTGGAGCGTTGAGGACTGGCCGGACGTTTATCAGAACCCGGACTATCCGTTCATGTTCGCAGCAGGTATTGCTTTTGCACCACCGCATTCAATCTCTAAACCAATGACAAGCAAAACAGGACTTAAGATCTCTCCTGCCCCGCCGCGCACCGGAATGCCGTCGGGTGTTATCGGTAAGACCATAGCCATGAACATCATCGATTCCATCAAAAAAGGTGAGATCTCGCTCAAGCACAAAGCCTCGATGGGAAAAATGGGAGCTGCATGTATCGTATCGGCAGGCTACGGCATACGCAACGGGAGCGCCGCAACGCTGACCGTATTCCCCATCATACCCGATTACAAAAAATACCCGATATGGGGACGTGACATAACATACACAGTTGGAGAACCGGGCCTTGCAGGTCACTGGATAAAACTGCTGCTGCACTTTATGTTCCTGTACAAAGCCAAAGCAAAACCATTCTGGTGGCTCATTCCGGAATGATGCAATGATGGAATGAAATAAACGAATAAACAGTAAAACAAATAAACATTTAAGATATGCTTCGAAGAAATAAAAAAATAGCAATGGGATACAAAGATGAGTCGTATCCGCCACTTCCAACAAAATCAACACTTTTCTGGAGAAGATGCTTTATCTTCCAGTTATGGCGCTTCTTTGTGCTGAACCTGAAGATCATGAGGATCGTTGTGGGTGGTCACTCGTAAACCCAATCTATTACTGAATAGAGATATGTAAAGGGTCTTTCAAGAATCAGATCCTTTACATGTTTTTCAGGTCTCCGTTCAGCTTGTATTTTTTCCCTTTTTCAACATTAAGCAGGATATACTTGTCACTGTAAACGATCTTAATATTACCTGATCTCCCCGGGGTCAAAACAACCTCATCAAGCTTGTTATCTTTCCATCTGATATCCACGGTAATATTTCCTTTTGCTTTCAGCCCTTCAATACTTCCTGAGTGCCATGCCGACGGCAAAGCAGGCAATAACATGATCTCATTTTTATGCGAGAAAAGAAACATTCCTGCTATTGCAGCAGTCCCGCCGAAATTACCGTCTATCTGGAACGGCGGATGAGTATCGAAAAGATTTGGCAAGGTAGATTTTTTTAACAACAGCAGTAAATGTTCATGGGCCTTTTCACCCATTAACAGACGATCGTAGAAATTGATTATCCAGGCACGGCTCCACCCGGTATGACCTCCACCGTTGCTTAACCTGCGTTCAATGGTTTTCTTTGCCGCTTCAAACAGTTCCGGCGTGTTGGGATTGATCTGAATCTGAGATAAAGGATAAAGAGCCAGCAGATGAGAGATATGTCTGTGACCGGGCATTGGCTCTTCATAATCTTTGATCCACTCCTGCAATGTGCCGTTTTTTCCTATCCTTAACGGTGGTAATCGTTTCATCGCATTCTCAAGACTATCTCTGAGGTCCTTGTCAGTATTGAGGATCTCTGTCGCCTTGATACAATTTTCAAACAAGCCTTTGATTATCTCGATATCCATTGTTGCAGCATAGGTCAGTCTGCCTTTCTTTTTTGTACCGGGAATGAAGTAAGCATTCTCTGGAGAGGCTGACGGTGCCGTTACAAGATATCCTTCAGGGCCTTTGATCAGAAAATCAAGAACAAAACGTGCAGAACCTTTCATCAGCGGATAAGCGGTTTTCCTCAGATATGCCGTGTCAAGGGTATATTCAAAATGACGGTAAACAGGAAAGGTCATCCACGGACCGTCCATTGGTGTAACACCCCAGGGGCCGTCCATCACACCCGTGCGGCCAAAAGCATCAGTAAGGTGATGGAAAGTCCAGCCGCCTGCTCCGTACATTTCCGTTGCAGTTCTTCTTCCCGGTACTGTCAGCCGCTCCATAAGATGATTTAATGGATCAACACACTCCGGCAGGTTGGTTATCTCGGCCGGCCAGTAGTTCATCTGTAAATTTATGTTTGTATGAAAATCAGAATTCCAGGGGGCATTGTACTTATGGTTCCAGATCCCCTGAAGATTAGCCGGCAGCACTCCCGGGCTACGTGAGCTTCCCATCAGAAGATATCTTCCGTATTGAAAATAAAGAGCTGCAAGAGCCGGATCATCCTTTCCCTCTTTCACTGCCTTAAGCCTCTTATCTGTGGGCAAGGATGAATTTGCTGTTTCGGGAAGTTCAAGCTTAACCCGGTTAAACATTGGGGAATGATCCTCTATGTGCCTGTTTCGCAAAGAAGTATAACTCTCAGCCTCAGCTTTGGTAATAATGTTCCTGCAACTCTGCAGAGGATCAAGTGATCTGTTGAAACCAAGGTTCTCGGCATCGTAATCAGTTTTTATGGTTAAAAGGATCGTAAACTCTTTTGCATCTTTTATCACAAGCACGGAATCTTCTGCCGTCACCTCTCCCCCGTTTGTTTTAACTTTCAGCATTCCGGCAAACCTCATATGTTTTCCTCCCGGCCCTTTTTTCGGGTCAGGGGCATCAACGATCTGCCCTTTCATAACAAGTATATCATCACCCGGTGCCGACACTTCAGCATCTTTGGAGCGTACAAGTGAAATACGGTTGTTTATTTTTCCACTGCCTTTTGCTCTACAATATATCACTATCACATTATCGGGTGCTGATGCAAAGACTTCTCTTACATACTTTGTATCGCCAAGCTTAAAAGTTGTACGTGAAATTCCCGTTTCAAGAACAAGTTCCCTTTTGTAATCCGAAAGTTCCTGATCACCTGATGATCGTATGAAGATATCTCCGGCAGTCTGATATGAACGCACATTGGGCGGCACTCCGATGAAATATTTCTCTACAATATCATTTGCTTTGTCAATATTTTCTGTTAACAATGCCCGTTGTAATTCAGGCAAATGTTTTAATGCCTCGGGATTATTATTGTCAATAGGCTGACCTGCCCACAGACTTTCTTCATTCAGTTGTATCCTTTCGTTCAAAGGATCACCGAAAACCATTGCTCCAAGACGCCCGTTACCAACAGGCAATGCTTCTGTCCATTCGCCGGCAGGTTGCTCATACCATAACCGCATATCAGGTTGTTGCAGCTTGTTCTTTTGGTCAGAGCATGATAACAAGATGAAACATGAAAGTATAACTGCAAGTATTTTCATTGTAGAAGTTTTAAGTAAAAATTTAAAAATATATAACCGTATACTTACCCATAAAACTAAAGATAATGCCAAAATCAATTCTTTTACCCCAACCCTGAAGGGAGCGAATTGATTGTCCTTGTTCCCTTTATGGATAGGGTGATCAAGGATAATAAATTTGCGGATCAGGCAATTATACGGATGATAAAAAAATTAATTAAAAGTACATCTTTTCCTTCAAATTATTCACTTTGAATTAAAGTAAGACAGGCAAAATATGCAATGATACAGACTTCTTTTAATGACAATTCCTGCCTGATACGGTAAAGCAAACGAAATTGAATTTTCTTTAATAACACAAAAAAATCCCTGTCAATTTATATCTTAACAGAGATTTATCATAAGCTGCAATATTACAAAACTGCTAAAAAGCAAAATATTCCTGAGTAATGTGATCAATTACCCGGTTCAGACTCTGATTCTTCCATTAATTTCTTATCCATCTTCTTTCTGTTAAGATATCCCCATACTGCAGTTGAGGGAATAACAAAAAACAATGTCGGAATAGTCGATTCTAAAGGCCTTGGCGTACCTTTAAGACTATGCATTGTAAATGTAAGAGTTAAAGACACAAATGAAGGAATAATACATGCAAGTACCAGGGCAAGACCTTTTTTTGATATCTCGGTAGCAAAGCGTTCTGCCCCTTTCATTATAATTCCTCCGAAAAAGAACGTATATGTACCCTGTTTCAGAGCAGCAACAATCGACCAGAAAAGTATCTGATCCTGATATTCAACAGGGATGCGTTTACCAAAGTAGTTTATACTGAATACAACTGATGCCATAACGACGGAACCAATCATCCCCATTTTATAATCGACAAAACGACTACCTACATAATCGTAAATATTCTTCAACATAGATCAAGGTTTAGATTAAGAAAAAGACATGAAAAAGTTGTATCTCATGTCCCTGGATCTAAAATCGGTGCAATATAAAAAAAAGAAACGGGTTATTAACCCGCTTCCATATTTTCTGCATCAGGCAACATACCTGCCAGTTTATTCGGTTCATGTATCAAAACCGGAATATGCTGAGGACAAATTTGATATTTTACTCCTCTGAAACTCAAATCCACCAAAGGGATCTCCTCTTCATTTCTGCCACATACAAGACATTTCTTTTCGTTATTTGCCATCTTTTTACTGTTTAATAAATTTTTGGTTTGCGAATATAAATATATTGTTCCAACAATGGATACTTATTTTTGTTCAAAAAATGAGGATAAAAATAGTATTCTTTTTCGATCCTGGATGATGTCAATTAACTTTTCCTCACCCCTTCAATACCTCCCGTAATTCTACGGGACAAGCTCTCTCCATTTGGTGAGGGGGAAGAACGTATGGTTTCCACCTAACGTATATTTCTTTAAGAGGGTGAGGAAGAAGAAAAAAGTCGGGGTGCGACTCTCAATCGCGCCCCGACTTATCAACTATTTCCATCTGTATTCGGC
>JAOZOF010000100.1:0-5175 GCA_029933425.1 Marinilabiliaceae bacterium | reverse complement strand
GGGTGCGACTCTCAATCGCGCCCCGACTTATCAACTATTTCCATCTGTATTCGGCCAAACCTTTCAGTTCATGCTCGATCTCAAGTAAACGGTTGTATTTTGCTATCCTCTCACCCCTGCTTGCAGACCCTGTTTTCAGGTGTCCTCCGTCCATTGCCACGGCAAAATCAGCAAGGAAAGTATCACTTGTTTCTCCCGAACGATGAGATATGAAATATCGCCAACCTGCCTCACGGCACATCTTAACAGCCTCGATAGATTCTGTTACCGTTCCTATCTGATTCAATTTTATAAGGGCAGAGTTTGCCGATCCCTCTTCAATCCCCCTTTTTATATATTTTGTGTTTGTCACGAACAGATCATCACCAACGACCTCGATATCGTTTCCATGAAGGGCAGTAAACTTCCTGAAACCTTCCCAATCACCCTCCGACAAAGGATCTTCCCATAAGATTATCGGGTATTTTTTTATCCATTCGCCCTCTAGTGCTATCAATTCATCACTTGTCATTTTTCCCTTGCCCGACCATATCAGATCATAATTTCCGTCAATCCCCGGAGAAATTGAGTTCGCTGCCGTGTCCATAGCAATCGAAATGTCGACACCCGGCTTGTACCCAGCTTTTTCTATTGCTTCAATGATGGTTTCAATGGCTTCTTCATTGCTCTTGAAATCGGGAGCAAAACCTCCTTCATCACCTACACCGGTTGACAAACCACGTGATTTCAGAATGCTTTTAAGTACATGAAATGTCTCAGCCACATACCGGAGCCCTTCTCTGAAGCCCGGAGCACCGTGAGGTACTGCCATAAATTCCTGAAAATCGACACTATTATCGGCATGCTCACCACCATTAACGATATTCATACAAGGCACGGGAACTCTTACCGCATCGGAACCGCCAAGATATTTGTACAATGGCAAACCTACCGATATTGATGCAGCCCTTGCCACAGCCATTGAAACCCCTAAAATGGCGTTTGCTCCGAGCCTGGATTTATTTTCTGTTCCGTCAATCTCTATCATCAACATGTCGATAGCTTTCTGGTCCGTTGCATCCATTCCTGAAATTGCCTCTGCTATCTCATTGTTTACATTGGCAACGGCTTTCTCAACCCCCTTACCCCCATAGCGCTTGCCGCCGTCACGAAGTTCAACCGCCTCATTCTCGCCGGTACTCGCACCCGAAGGTACCGAAGCTGAAACTTTTGTTCCGTCTTCAAGTTCTACAAAAGTTCGTACTGTCGGATTTCCGCGTGAATCAAGTATTTCCAACGCTGATACTGATCTGATCTGTGTTTTCATGATATTGTTTTAATTGTCCCTAATAAGGGGCAAGATTATTAATCGAAAGAATGCAAGAGTTTAGATCAGATTAAAGGTGAGCATTATTTATCTGAAAGCAGAATATTAAAGGTTAAACTATATTAACTATTCAGATCAAAAGCAAGTTTTATACCACCGATAAGCATATCGGTCCCGATTATTGCAAGAATAAGTCCCATTAATTTTGAAATTACCGTAATGATGTTATTTCCAAGCTTATCAATTATCTTTTGACTCATCGAAAAAGCCCAGTAAGTAAAAAATATCAGAACGGCAAAAATACCTATGGTTATTGCAATGTGCAGATAATCCCTGCCGGCAACATTGTTCATAGCTGTTACAATAGTACCCGGACCTGCAAGTATAGGAATGGCAAGAGGAGAAATCGCAAGGCTGTCATCGATATTGCCGCCTTCAATGTGATGCATCTTCGCTTTATTGCTTTGAAGCATATTAAAACCAACAATAAATATCAATACGCCTCCAGTCATTTTGAAAGCCGGAAGTGTGATCCCAAAAAGATCAAAAATATATTTGCCGATTATGATAAATGACACTACAATGAAAAATGCTGTTATTGTTGCACTTTTAGCAATCTTTTTTTTCTCCTGTGGAGTGCTCCCTTCAACCAGACTCACAAATATCGGAGTATTGGCAATTGGGTTCATTATGGCAAAAAAGCCAGTAAATACAGTTAATGAATATGTAAAGAGATCTGAGGTCATAATTCCATTTATTTTATTCTTCGTACAAATATAACACAAAAATCAATATGAGATTTCAGGTAATTTTTCTTAGTTTTATCTTGCAAATAAATACTAAGATGATAGCTCTAGGAACCATATTCCTTACATCCTTCATCATTGCGTTCAGCGGGGCAATGATGCCCGGACCGTTGATGACCGTTACCATCAGTGAAAGCGCACAGAGAGGCGGCTGGGCGGGCCCGAAGCTGATAGCCGGTCATGCCATACTGGAGATTGCTTTGATAGTTGGAATCTTATTCGGGCTGGCACCTTTGCTTCAGAACGAAACATTCTTCATTTTCGTGGCTTTGGCAGGCGGCGGAATAATGCTGTGGATGGCATGGGGAATGTTCAGCACACTGCCGACATTAAAGCTGAGCAACGAAGCAACAGCAAAAAAGCAAAATAACATCTACCTTTCAGGCATTCTGATGAGCCTTGCAAACCCATACTGGATAATCTGGTGGGCAACCATCGGCCTGGGTTACATTCTGAGTTCAATAAAGTTCGGTGCTGCCGGTATCATTCTGTTCTTCATTGGTCATATTTTAGGCGATCTTGTGTGGTATTCGGGAATATCATTTGCCGTTGGTAAAGGTCGCAGTCTGTTTACGAACAAAGTCTATCGGATACTCGTGGGTTCATGTGCCGCATTTCTTGTTGCCTTTGCCGTTTGGCTGTTGTACGATGGTGGAACAAAATTCTTTGCTCACTTTTTCAGCTAATTCAGAAAGGATCTGATCTTACCGGCAACACCGGCTCTAATGATAATCATTCCCCTGATAACTGTTGCGGCATGATGCCCTCCATTCATCGAGATACTTTCTCATTTCCTTTACTATTCCGGGATGTGAACCGGAAATATCAACAGTCTCTCCGGGATCATTCAGCAGGTCATACAACTCAAATGTTTCACCCTTATCGCTGCTGTAAATTTTATAACGGTTAGTCATAAAAGCCTGCTGCTTTTTCGATTCAAAACCTATTGGTACAGGCCTCACCTTCATCTCACCCCGAATGAACGGCAGCATACTTATCCCGTCGATCGGTTTAGGCTTACCTTTATCAGAAAATCCTGTTATATCCATGATCGTAGGAAAGTAATCGAGCGTTGAAAAAGGGATATCGGTTTCTACATGTTGTTTTATCCCGTCAGACCACAACATTATCCCCGGAACACGTACACCGCCTTCATGTAACGAGCGTTTACGTCCCCTGAAATTCCCCTGTGTTCCCTGAGTTCGTCCTTTACGAGAACGACCCTCCGGTCCGTTATCACTGGTAAAAAATATAATGGTATTATCATAAACTCCTTTTTCTTTAAGAAAAGCAAGCAATCTTCCTATCTGTTCATCCATGGCATAAACAGCACCATAATAATTCTGTATATCCTCGTCGTATTCACTGAATATTTTTTTATAATTCTCTCCTGTGAGAACAGGCAGGTGAGGTGTGTGGAACCAAACCACCGAGAAAAACGGCTTTTTACTTTTTACTGCTTTATCAATAAAAGGGATCACCCTGTCCATAATGATCCTTGAATCATCACCTTCAATGTTTGATGTCGCTCTTATTCCAGGGCCCTTCCAATATGCTGTTCCAAAAGCTTCACCAGGAATACGTTTGCCCAGATCGCCTGCACTTTTAGGAGGCGTTACCAACGGATCCCACGTCGGCACTTTTGATTCTGTTGAGAAACAGACATCAAAACCGTTTTCCCAGGGAGGAGAATAGTCTTTTGCAAATTTAGGATTACCACCCCGGTTGGCGTCCCTTTCGGTTTTGGTGAGAGTGCCCAAATGCCATTTACCGAAATGTCCGGTAACATATCCTTTTGTTTTAAGAGCTTCAGCAAGGGTAAACTCCTCTTTACGCATATGTCCCTTGTTGGCAAAGAATATCCCGTAACGATACGGATGACGGCCCGTAATGCAGCTTCCGCGTGTGGGCGAGCATACCGGCGACGAAGCATAAAAACGATTAAAACGAATACCTTCTGCTGCCATGGCATCAAGAACAGGTGTCTTGCTTATTGAATTACCGGTATACGACGGATCACCCCAGCCAAGGTCATCAGCCATTAAAAGAATGATGTTAGGATTGATGTCAGAAGAAATTTTACTTTTACATTGAACCAGCAGTAAAATAAAAAATACAACTGCGGAAAGAATAAGACTTCTCATAGTTTTGGCCTTTGCATATATCAAACACATTTATCAAATTTAACATTAAATAAAATATCTGTTGATGAATTATTGGTTAGTTTTGAAAAAAGAATCATAAATGAACCTACTTAACAGTAAAAAATGCGTAAAATAAAGAATCCATTTCCCGAAGCCCACGGTGATGATTATAACTGTTTCGGTTGTTCTCCCGGCAATAATATAGGATTACATCTTCATTTTTACGAAGACAACGGTGTTGTTTATGCCGACTGGGAACCTGACAGAAAGTTTGAGGGATATCACAATGTCATTCACGGAGGCATTCAAGCCACCATGCACGACGAGATAGCAAGCTGGGCTGTTTACACCCAATGCGAAACTGCCGGAGTTACAAGCAATCTGAATGTAACATATCACAAGCCGCTATACATCTCATCGAACGAAAAGATAACGATCAAAGCTGTTTTGAAAGAACAGGCAGAAAGGAAGGCTGTATTTGAAACAGAGATACTAAATGCCAAAGGTGATGTTTGCTCATCAGCAGAGGTGGAGTATTTCCTGTTCCCGAAACCGATCGCCGAACGAAAATTTTTCTATCCGGGAAAAGAGGTGTTTTTTGAGTAACCTCTTTTATCCCTAACCCCTCGGGAATTTTAGGAACTGATTAGCAATTTGAGATTTGCGATTAGCGAAGAAAAAGAAGTGAGGAATCGAGGAACTGAGTAATTGATAAATTGGCTAACATCACGAGAAATTAATACAAAAATGTTTTAATACAGGAACTTGGAACAACTAACTAACCAACCAAGAACCAAAATAACCATAGAACACTTTAACACTGTAACACTTTAACACTTTAACACTTTAACCATAGAACACTAGAACCATAGAACACTAGAACCATAGAAACCATGAACGCACACGAAATAGATTACAA
>JAOZOF010000394.1 GCA_029933425.1 Marinilabiliaceae bacterium | reverse complement strand
TTGATATAAAATTATTAAAAACTGAAAAGACACCACTCAATAACACATAAGCAAATGAAATTATGAAAAGATCGGACTTGAGCCAAAGATCCTTTGGAAGATTATACTTCGAAGTTTTAGCTCAGCAATGACTTCATACGTGTCTTTTTTAACGTATTTGTCTTTATTTATAACTTTATCGAACAAAGTTAATGATCATGAACACCAAGCTGACAATAACAATAGAACGCGAGATAAAAGAAAAAGCAGAGGCATATGCTAAAAAGAGAAGACACAGCTTATCTGATATTGTGGGCAACTATCTCAAAGTTTTAACAAAAAACGAAAATAAGCAATATGACCTCACTCCTATTGTAAGATCACTTAAAGGCAGCTTCAAAAATACAGGATCGGGCAACTACAAAAAAGAACTTGAAAAAGAACTATCGAAAAAATACATGTAAAAAAACACCTTCCGGAACCACCTTCACCATTTAACATTCGACAGGTCCCGGAAAAATTGTATTTTTAAGCATTAATAATTTATCAATGGGAGAATTTAGTACAAACAGCATTCTGAACACAAAGCTGCAAAAGCCGGCACTGCCTGATGACCTCATTTCCAGGCAAGAGCTCATTGAGTATGTGAATGAGAACATTGAAAGGCCGTTCACTCTTGTTTCGGCAGGCGGCGGTTTCGGTAAAAGCACCTTTGTTACAAGCTGGTTGTCGGCAATTCCCCACAAAAACAGCTGGCTGTCGCTCGATGATGAAGACAACGACATCAGAACATTCCTCACCTATTTCATTGCAGCCGTCCGGCAGTCGTATCCTGAATTCGGCTCAACCATGCAGTCGTTGCTGCAATCGGAGCAGCTGCCGCCCATGAGTTTTCTGGCAGGCCAGCTGATCAATGACCTTAACGAACTGCCCGTACGATTATTCCTGGCATTAGATGATTTCCATCTTATCACCAACAAAGATATCATCGATCTTTTCGCTACCATTCTGAAATATCCGCCCCGCAACCTTCATCTGATCCTGATCAGCCGCAGCGATCCTCATCTCCCGTTGACAAAACTGCGTGCGCGGAATAAAATGAAGGACATACGGTCGATACATTTACGCATTTCGAGGGATGAGACAAAGCAGTTCATCCTGCACCACATCCGCATCAATGACGTGGATCCTCTCGTTAAAGTACTGGATGAACAATTCGAGGGATGGATAACGGGATTGCGCCTGGCCATGTACCACTTTTCACATCATCCCGAAAAAACGGAGAACATCGAAGATATCCTGACAGGAACTATGTTACCTGAAGAGTATTTCCTGACCGAACTTCTGGACCACATGGATACGACAACTCTCGTTTTTTTGTTAAAGACATCCATACTTCAAAAATTCAACACCAAGTTAGCCGGACATTTAACCGGCGGCCCGAAAAATGATACAGACTGCGGTGACGTCATCAACTCCCTGGTCAGTAATAACCTGTTCATCATAAATCTTGACCATGTAGGCCAATGGTACCGTTACCACCACCTTTTTCAGGCACTTCTGCAGAAGGAGCTGAGAAAACGCTATCCTAAGGAAACAGTTACCGGACTTCATAAGAAAGCTTCGGAATGGTACGAATCGGTATCAGATATCGAGAGTGCATTTTACCACGCGATACAGATCAACGATAATGACCGTATCGCCGAACTGATAGAAAGGCACATGCACTCCACGCTGAACGAGAACAAATGGTATGTTCTGGAGCAATGGCTGAAGAAGATACCCGACAGCTACATCTATCAAAGCCGGGTATTGATCATTGCCCGGATGTGGGTTTATCAGCACAAAAATGAGATGTGGGTTATAGCTGACCTGCTGGATAAACTTGACAAAATGGATGGCGGCACATCTCCCGATCCTGAGATAGAACTACAGAAGCAGTTTTTCCGTGGTGTCATCCTGTTCTGGAGTACCAATATTGAACAGAGCCTTGAGCTATTCGATAATGTAAGAAAGAACCTTTCGCCGGATAAATCGGGGGCAAGAAGTCTTGCAACTATCTATTTCGCTACGGCTTCGCAGATGAACGGAACGGGTAAAGAGGTGTTCATGGAGATCGAGAATTTCTCGCACGACAACAGGAACAGCACCTATTTCAGAATTATCCTGAACGGGGCTATGACGTACATGAAAATGCTTGAGGGAGACCTTTTCGGGGCGGAACGAAGCTCACTGCAGACACTTGAACGCGGACAGTCGGAAAATGATATTTTCGGAAGAGTTTGGGGGCAGTATTTCCTCGGATACATTGCATTTCAGCAGGGCAAATACGAAACGGCCTTAAAGCATTTCACTTATGTGCTCGACAACATTTACATCATCAACATGGTCGGCTCTGTTGACAGCTATGCGGGAATGATGCTCTCACAGCTTGCGTTGAACAAGACCGGGGAGTTTAAAAATACTTTAGAGAAATTCATATCATTCGTAAAAGAGCGGAACAATCCGGTTTTCGGCACCATCGCCTATGGGGTAAGGGCACGTCTGGCACTTCTGAACAACGATCCGGAAACAGCTTTACACCTGATAAAAATTGCGAATATGGATTTTGATACGGGAACAATGCTCTTCCACATCGAGGTTCCGCGTATCACACGTTGCCGGGTTTTACTTGCTCAAAACAGTTCTGAAAGCACGGAAAAAGCATTAAGCAGACTCAAAGAGATCCATGCCCTTGCAGAGAAAACCCATAACGTACCGCAGCTGATAAATATCCTTACCTTACTCGCTATCGGATACCGGCAAAAGAACGATACAGGAAAAGCCGTTGAGTACCTGACAAAAGCGCTGACGATTGCCGAACC
>JAOZOF010000393.1 GCA_029933425.1 Marinilabiliaceae bacterium | reverse complement strand
GATGCAGCGGAAGTGACACCAAGCTGCTGATGGTATGAGATGCCGATGTCGATCACAATGAACGTCAGGCGCAGGCCGATACCGAAAGAGAGGTCAACGGGACTGCCTTTTACTCCGCCTCTTACAACAAGTATGTCAACGGGACTGTACTGCATCCCGAATTTATACTGCGGATCGAATTCCTGATCTTTTTCCATCTCAGCCATTAATGCCATATCGTTTGTCGGGTGCCAGCTTATTCCTGCAACGTACAAAACCGGAATAAGCACTTTTTGATCAGGGTAAGATATTTTTGACTGCTCAATGTTCTGAATGTAGATCCCTACATCAACCGTGTTGGAAGGAAACAGTTGTATTCCTATCACAGAGAAAAAACCGCTGTAGGTTTCTGTTCCGTTCAATTTATGGGTAAGTGCATTGAACATCAGGGCTGCCGAAACATGTTTCCCGAATTTCCGGGCATAAGAGAAACCGTATCTGTTCAACAGGCTCAATGAATACCCTGATTGTGTGAATAACAAGGAGAATTGCCCCTGTTTTGTCGGCATGGTTCCTGTTACCGATCTGTTGCTCAGTTTGTGAATGTTGTACGGGCTGATGTACGAAAAGGCTATCCCCGGAGTGTTTACTTCAGTCAGACCTGCCGGATTTGCCATTATGGAGAATATATTCCTTTCAACAGATTTTATCTGTCCCAGTGACAGGGAGGATGCGTCTGAATAGTTAAAATCCTGCGCTGCCATTAACGGGAAGAAAAACAGTCCCGACAAAGTAATAATGTAATGCAAGAATCTCATCGGGAATTTAAAAGTGATGAGTAGTAAAACAATTTAAGCAATTGGTGCTGTTTTGTCAAGGTGAAATATTGCTATATTTGTTAATTATATGATTTAATTTTTAGAAATGGAACTTGAAAAACTGATAAGAGATGTGCCTGATTTCCCTGTTAAAGGGATCATATTTAAAGATATCACAACACTGATAAAGGATGCCGGAGGATTTGCCGAGGCTCTTGACCGTTTTTATGAGATGGCAAGGGATAAAGGGGTGACGAAGGTAGCCGGAATAGAAGCCCGCGGATTTATTTTTGGAGGAGCTCTTGCTGCTAAGCTGGGCGTTGGATTTATCCCCGTCAGAAAAAAAGGGAAACTACCGGCCGAAAAGATCTCCGAAACCTATGACCTTGAATACGGAACAGATACCATCGAAGTGCATAAAGATGCATTCACGAAAGGGGATAATGTTCTTCTGCATGATGACCTCCTTGCTACGGGTGGAACAATGGAGGCGGCATGTAACCTTATTGAAAAAACAGGTGCCGAAATAGTGCAGATCTCATTTCTGATAGATCTCACATTCCTTAAAGGGAAAGATAAGCTAAAAGGATATGATGTGAGGTCGCTGATCGAATATTAGCGATCCTGGTAGTTTGGGTTTCTTCAGAAACGTTGTATCAGAAAAATTCCTGTTGCAAGAAGTGCAATTCCGGCAACTCTGCCAAAAGAGATAGGGTGTATGGGAACATTAAAGAACCCGAAATGATCGATCAAGGATGAGATGATCAGTTGACCTGCTATTGAAGCGGCAAGCAGTGAAGTAATACCTATCTTAGGTATTAGAACAATGGCAGATGTAACATAAATGGCACCAAGTAAGCCCCCAAGGAAAAGATAAAAAGGTATTTTAACAAGCTCTTTGGCTGCCGGCACTTCTGTTTTTAAAAATACATTGAGAAAGAGCAGTGCTAAAGTTCCCACAAAGAAACTCACAAAAGCAGCCTGCAGAGGATGTTTGAGAAGAGAACTTAGATGAGAATTGATACTTCCCTGAACGGGCAGTAAACCTCCTATAAGAAGTGCAATAATGACAAAAATGTATTTTGTGTACATGAATTTTCAGATTTTAAATTAATTTTAGAACACTTTAATCAAACCTTTAAGTTATGAAATTATTCAGATCACTTACTTTCAAAAGTATAATTATTTTTATCATAGTCTTATTCGTTTTGATCCTGATCGCTGACATCCTGATCGATCCGCAGGATTTTGGTAATTCGTTTAAAGAAGGTTTTGAAGCCGGTTACAAAGCAGCAAAACAGTTATTTTAACCCAAAGCCTTAAATCATGAGTTTTTTAAGATCATTAACAGTAAAGAAAGTAATTATTTTCCTGGTCATTTTGTTCGTTGCATATCTGGTAATTGATTTTTTGCTTGATCCTAAGGATGCAATAGATGGATTCAAAGAAGGATATAATGCTGCACGCAGATGATAGATAAAGGTATTTGTACAAATATCGGCAGGTGTGTAAAACTTCACGGAGTGAAGGGTGAATTTGTAATTCGGCTGAACCCGGGAGTTTACATTGAGGATATTGATTCAGAGTTTATGCATTTTGAGATCGACGGAGGATTAGTCCCGTTCAGAATAAAGACGATACGTTCAAAGAATGATACCGACATTCTTGTGTCATTTTTCGATGCCGAAAATGAGAATACCGCTGAACGCATGATCACTTCTGATGTGTTCGTTGAAAATGATGACCTTGATACGGATAATGAGACTGTGGATGACCTGAGTATGTTCACAGGCTGGATCGCCAGGGATGTGAATCACGGTGAACTGGGCAAGATCGTTGATGTTATCGAAATAACCAACAATCCTCTTTTTGTCATCGACCATGAAGGCTCGGAGCTGATGATACCTGCCAACGACGACATGATCGTTGAGTTCGATGAGGAGAACAAAGTACTGCTGTTCAACCTGCCGGAGGGGCTGGTGGGGGTGAATGAGTGAGGGGCTTTTCGACGCTTTCCTGTTCTTCACCTTGTTTCGACCAGGAAAGGTCATT
>JAOZOF010000012.1 GCA_029933425.1 Marinilabiliaceae bacterium | reverse complement strand
TGTCCCTTTTAAAGAAAAACCGAAAAACAGGTGTTTTCTTAGAGGCACTAAATAGTTCCCTGCTAAAAGGTTAGCCCATGATTGTTCTTCCTTGCCGGATTCTTGCAATCATTTATTTTAGAATTAAGTCCTAAAATCAGCGACCTTATTTTGTAAAATATGTTACAAGTTTATCATACTCCTTCCTCGAGATTGGAATCATACATCCATGACGCACCGAGTCGGGCATTAAGTATTTATCCCAGTCGGCAAAATGGGTATAACCTGATACCTGGTACCATGGCCCATTTACATTACGTGCAACTGATAATCCGTAGCTTACACCCGGATATTGTTCATAATACATGTACAAGTGTTTACCATCCTGTGAAGGTATCAACATTGGGGCTTCACGGAAATTAGGACTTATGGGCTCCTGTGGGTAAGAATAAGGCCCTGTCAGGTTCTCCGAACTGCATATCCTTATCGTTTTACCTGTTGTCCATTCCAGGGTGGGATATCTTTCGTCTTTTATGACGGCATAATATACCTCGTCAATATTCCGGATAAAAACATCTATCGTTCCCATATCCCACTCGAAGAGTTTTCGGGGAATATCACTAAATGTTTTTAAATCTTTCGATAAAACATACAACGTACGCTGGCTTTGCCAGTAACGTTCGGGGTCTTCTTTTGTACCGTTCAGGTGGGGTGTATGCCATGAAAGGATGTATTGTTTTGTTTGCTTGTCATAGTACACCTTTGGGGCACCAAGTCGTTGAAGCGGCTTGTAATCCGGTGTTTTGTTCAAATCCGGAGTATAGTGTGAGTACTCCTTCCATGTAATCAAATCATCCGAGACCCAGATATTTATCTGCAAGTCTCCGTCATCGTTATTGCCTACAAGGTAATACCTGCCATCGTGCCCTTTGGTAATATCAGGATGCCCTTTATAACCATCAAATACCCTTTTGCCGTTATTCAGTTTTTCCCAGTGCAGGCCGTCAATACTCACGGAGTAGTAAAGCCTGCCATAATCCCGGTGGGTCATATGTGCAAAAAGATAAGCCTCGAAAACAGCTTTTTCACCTTCTTTCACAGTGCCTTCAGGATTGGGCTGCTGGGCATTTGCAGAAGTTAACGAAATTATTAAATCAAATAATAAAAGATATTGAAATAGTTTATACATATCGTTTATTTTAATTTACTCCAAACTTATAGACTGTTTCGGAATGATACTTTTCTCCCGGACGCAGTATTGTTGACGGGAAGTCCGGATGGTTCGGGGAGTCAGGGAAATGCTGTGTCTCGAGACAGAAGGCAGTACGGTATTCATACCTTTTGCCCCCTTTCCCCACATCACTGCCATCAAGGAAATTACCTGCATAAAACTGCAATCCGGGCTCTGTTGTATATACCTCCATCACTCTTCCACTCTTTGGTTCTTCAACTTTAGCTGCAAGTTTCATTGTTCCGTTTTCTCCGTTCAGCACCCAGTTATGATCAAAGCCTCCCCCGTTTCTGATCTGTTCATTATCATCGTTTATATGCTCTCCAATCGGGGTGAGTTGTGTAAAATCAAAAGACGAACCTTTAACACTGGCAAGTTCTCCCGTTGGAATTAATGTAGAATCTATTGGGGTATATCTATCTGCATTAATCAGAAGATGGTGATCAAGAATAGTTCCGCTACCCTCTCCATGTAAGTTAAAAAACGAATGATTAGTAAGGTTAATAATTGTGGGCTTATCGGTAACGGCATCATAGGTTATCTTCAGTTCGTTATCATCTGTTAATTCATAAACAACGGTAACATCAACATTTCCCGGATAACCTTCATGCATATCAGGGTCATGGTGTTTAAGCACAAGTCTGTTAGCTTCCTGTTCTGCATCAAAAACTACATCGTTGTATCCTACAATGCCTCCATGTAATGCGTTAGGGCCGTTGTTGGTGTCAAGTGCATACTCTTTACCGTCGATTGAAAACTTTCCTTTTGCAATGCGGTTGGCATACCGGCCTATAATTGCACCAAAGTACGGGTTGCCGTTTACTGTTTCCTTTATGTTATCATAACCAAGAACAATATCAGCGAGCTCTCCATTATTGTCGGGCACAAAAAGAGAGACAACCTTACCTCCGTAGTTAGTAATCGTTACTGTGACCCCGTTACTGTTTTTCAAGGTGAACAGTTGGGTCTTGTGGCCCCTGTAATCCATTTCCCAGTCAGCATTTGCCGTATCAGACTTTTTTTTATTTTTTTTAGCATTGTTGCACGAGTTGAATCCAACAGAAAAAATAATTAGTAGTAATAAAATTTTATTCATAATATCATATTATTTAATAATTTGAAAATGCGGTCCAGGCTACATCTGCATTACAATCGTAACACAAATATCCGACCTTTCCTCCTCCGAAATCCTCCACATCAAAAGCCATTACATCAACGTTGTTTACAAACAGCTTTATCCTGCTACCTTTCTTTTCTACTCTTATATCTGTCCAACATACAGAACTAAATTCATCAGGCAGATCAACAAACTGCCAGTCATTTAACACATCGTAGGTAATTACTTTTGAAACACCGTCAACAAAACCAATGCCTGCAGCTATGTTAATTTTAGATATACTATCGGATTGGATAAATACAACACCTGATACACCTGTTGACTGATACTCTTTTATCCGGAGGTATGATTCCGCTACAAAATTTGCCCCTGTTTTTTCTTTGCTTAAAATTGCATTATCGAGTGATGTTACGCCTAATGCCTCAGCACTGACAGCAAAATTCTCCCATGGGCTCCAATTTACTGCATTACCAACAACATCAAAATTGGCCAGTCCGTTGCTAAAGTCATCTTCAAAATCTGCTTTGTCAGGAATAGGTTCATCATCAAATGTAGGGGCATTGGTCTCAATATTATTTGTTTTGAACTCAACCTTATCCACCATCAGTTTCCTAAGTACCTGCTGATCGGGTGGGGAAATACGATATCCCTCTTTTACATGATAAGTGTAGTAGTAATCTTTAAGGGTTGGCCCCAATACTGGATAACAGTTCCCTGTTGCCGTCCATTCGCCCCAAGTCCTGGATATCCAGGGGTTATCTGAAATCGGGGTCAGGTTTTGAAGTGTTGTACCTGTGGCCAAATGGATCTGGTAATCGGGACGTAAAAAATGGTTGCCCGTATAAGTCATATAATATACACCATCTTTTTTAAATGCAGTTGGGGCTTCTGTCCAGTCTACTGTTCCTATCTCTCCCGGATTAATATCAATGTTATTTACCGCACATTGGATTAATTGAACTACACTACTGCCGTTACCGTCCTCCATTGAATTTATTTTACGATACTTTACCCCGCCTAAGCCAGAGAAAAAAGCATACTTATCTCCTGTGGGCTCGATCAGTATAGAACCGTCAATGGAGTGATCGGACAACTTCAGATAATCATGGGTAAAAACCTCCCAATTAGCATTCTCTGAAAATGGTTCCGGGTTTACATTTCCGGCAGGAGGTTCATATCTCATTGCTGCCATTTTGCCGCCCGGGCCTGAAAAATAGATATAGAAAACACCACGATAGTAATACATCTCGGGCGACCATAACACATCCCACATAAAACCCTGTAAAGGAACAGCCCCGGTAAACTGCCAGTTTACCAGGTCTGTTGATTCCCAAACTTTAAAGCCTATGAACTTATAATTATAAAATTGGGTTGTCATAAGGTAATATTTGCCCATCCACCTAAAAACCGAAGGATCGGCAATCCCACCTTCTCCAATAATTTCCATTTCTCTTTCCACTGTTATGGGATTACGGTAATGACCTTCTGCCACAGGTGGTTTTTCATTAGGTTTTTCTTCAACAGGAACCTCGTTATCCAAACATCCCAACGCAGGAAAAACAAATACCCATATAAAAAGAAAATTTTTTACAATATTCTTTGTCGTTATGTTTACAAAATAACGCGAATTCATGGTATTCATTTTTATTTCCCAATATTAAAAATGGAAACGTAAATTACTATTTTTCAGTAGAACTATTTTTAGATGATGCTAATTTTCTGATTAAATCAACTTCCGCCTGCCTATATGGTTTTCCATCTTTATAAAAAATATCATGGAACCACAGTTCCGGTTCTGCAGTATAGGTTTTATTCCAGGAATCCCACGGGTAGATCGTTTGAGAACGTCCGGCAACAAAACCCCAGTTAATTGCACCAATATTATTTTCGGCCATATAGGGCAGATGGGTTTCAAATAAGGACTTGTTACCTCTTGCCATGTATTCTGTACAGATCATAGGGCGATTATAACGTTTCAATGCTTCTGACACCCTTATAAAATCATTTATATCATTATAATTATGATAGGTGATTATATCCGAATGATCTAACATGAATTTATTAAACTCAGATAATGAATCAGGATTAGTCCAGTCGCCAACCCACACTCCGGAGGTGATTGGCTGCGATGGATTTACCTCTCTTGCCCACTCGAAAACCTCCTTCAAAAGCATCATTGAATACTTCTCTTTCCCTTTCCCGTTTTCGTGATAAGCATTATCATTTGTATTCTGAGGTTCATTATACAGATCCCAAAGCAACACTCTGTCATCATCTTTAAACTTTCTGAGAATATCCTGAACATAGGGTTTAAGTTCTTTATGCCTTTCCGGATTCCAAAGAATATCTTTACCCGGGGATTGTAACCAGTTTGCATTGTGCAAATGAGGCCTTGGTTCAGGTTGTGGGCCGGCTACAGGATTTGGGTTCCATACATCATCAAAGAAAATAAACATAGGCTTTATATGATGTTTAGCCGATATCTTCAAAAACTCATCAATTCTATTCAAAAAATTATCTTTATCATCCCTGTATGGAAAATAATGAAGATATACCCGCACAGCATTCATTCCTATATTCTCAGCCCAGCCAAGTTCTTTATCAATAAGCTCAGGGTTCCAGGTATCAGCCTGCCACATATCAAGTTCGTTAGAGGCATCGCTTGGGTTAAAGTTTGCTCCAACTATCCATGGCTGTTCTTCCCCCCAGGCCTGCGCTTTTTCTATACTCCAACGTGTTGCAATTTCGTTTCCTTTATCACTTTTTGTTACCGATTTCTTTTTAGTATTACCTCCGCAAGCTATCATGACTGAAAGTAAAAACACTGAAAGAAAAATTTTCATCATCTTTTTCATACTGCTTATTTTAAATTCTAATATCTTATTATTTTTTATCTGCTTATTACAACTAACTTAATATGAAGAAAAAGCAATCCACGCAAAATCTACGTTCCCTTTTTCAACATAGTAACCAACATTTGATTTCCCGGCTTCCGAATAACTATCTTGAAACTTTTTCATGTTATCAAACCAGACAATAACATTACCATCCTTCAATGATATTTTTATCTGATGCCATACATCAAAGTTGCTATCCGGAATATCTACATTTGAAACACCCTGTTTCTGCATAATAATTAACTGCTTTTTATCGTAATCCAATAACGCTTTTAATTCGCCATTATCTGTAACTATTCCTCCTGTTGACCCCGGCTTTACTTTAACATAGCCTTCAACTACGAACTCGTTCTCTGAAGTCTTTTTTGTAGAGAGCAAACTACTGCCATTACCGGTTCCGGTAACTGCAAAATTGTTATTCATGCTCCAATCTCCGGTAACTGCCCATTCATCACCAATAAAATCCCTATTAAAACCGTCTGACCATTCTGCCATTTTTGGTACAGGTTGTTCATCAAAAGTAACCTCAGACGTTACATCTCCATCCGGATGAAACTCGATTTTATTAAGCATTGTATATCTATACAACGGCAAACCTGTTTCTGCCAGATTGCCTTCATATATTTTTACATGGTATGTTGTATAATATGTTTTAAGATCCGGGCCTAATACATTATGACTATGACCTGTTCCATTAGAAAATCCTTCGGTATGTTTCAATATTGGATTATGTGATACCGGAGTTAGTGCTTCAATGCTTGAACCGCTTGCTGCATGTACCTGATAATCGACTCTTATTACATCATTTCCGCAATAAGTCATATAATAAATCCCATTCTTTTTTATTACAGACGGGCCTTCTGTCCATGTAGAGCCTCTATCATCCTCAGGAACCTTAACAAAACATCTTCTTAACTTATGTACGGGCTTGTCGCCATCAACAGGAGAATTGGTTTTTATATATTGTATTCCGCCTCCGCCTGAAAATAAAAAATACAAATCCCCATTATCATCCCTAAAAGGTGTAGCATCAATATCATGATCAGCTCCGGGAAACATATTTGTACTAACAACGGTATATTCTCCAAAAGGTGATGGTTTATCTTGTTTTGACGTTTCAAATTTCAAGACCCTGTGATTATTATCAGGCCCTGAAGTGTACATATAAAAAGCACCCTCATAATAAAAAACCTCAGGAGCCCATGCATCATTTACTTCCGGTGCATCCGATATTATACCAAGATACTCCCAGTCAACTAAATTCTCTGACTCCCACATCATAATACCGGCATCCAAAGGGTTTCTGCTTACCGTTAAATAATATTTACCCATCCAACGTATTGTTGCCGGATCTCCTGCTCCTATATGCTTGCTCTGATTTGGTAAAAAGAATGGATTTGTATAGTATTTTTCATCCGGTTCCAGATCACTATTGTCTTTCTCATCTCTACACGAAACAAAGATTAACATTATACCGGAAATTACAATTAAATATTTTATTATGTTCATCTTTATAATTTTAAACCCCAAACGACCATAGAACTATCTATATAAAACAATATTCGTTAACTAAAAAAAAGTTCCAGCATGCGTGATATTGACCACAATATTACAACATGACAAAAACACATAAAAGCTAAACGAGCATCTACTATTTTATGGCAATTATGATTATCCTAAACTAAAAATATAAAATAGGTAGCAGACTATTAAACATCTGCTACCTAAAACTTTTTTAACCGGTTTACTTAACTATTAACCTTTGGGTAATAGATGTATTATTATTTGAAAACCTAACGAGATAAACTCCTTCTTTAAGTTCAGACGTATTTATCGTGAGCCTCTTTCCTCCATTAAGTTTTAGAATCATTTGACCATTTAAATTAAATACCTCTATTGTCTGAAACTCATCAGCATCTATTGTTACAACGTCATTAGCCGGGTTAGGATACATTTTTATTGACTGAGCTATATTTTTTTGTACTGATGTTGGCACATCTCCATGCGTAACAGATTTGAATTCTGCTGCAGCACCATCAGTAAACAAACCTAAGGTGCCACCAAAATTTGAAACAGTTTTTGTCAGAACCAGGTTGTCATTAATATATGCCTTTAATTCAGAACCTACGCAGGTAACTGTTAATTTTGTCCATTCATAATTATCAAGACCATCAACATTATACCATTCTTGCCAACTGACATCATTGTGATATCCTACTATATTATTCCCTTCACCTTTTAGTGCCAATATAAATTTTGGGTTTCCTGTAAAATCACCATCGATAAAGAATCCGGCTGTAGGGAAAGCTCCTATTTGCCCCATAAGTCTTACTTCTACATCCACTTTAAAATCACCTGAAAGATTTACACCATCTTTCAGTGTACCTTCAGTATTTGCCCAACCAATATTACTATAAAATAACATATCATTAGCAGTAACAGTTGTTACGGCATCACCTGTCACAGTCCATTCTGTTGCAAAGTCAGCAAAAGAACCTGTAGATGTGTCGTCCTTATATGTCACAGTTACAGACGCAAATTCACCTACAGCACCATCTGCCATCAGACATAAATTACCGCCTAAATTGGGGATGTAGATCCCTCCGGTATTAACCAACTTTCCATTTACACATGTAGTTATAATATCGCCCCGTTTAATAATTCTGATATCTGACCATTCCCTGTTCAACAAATTATCTACCCTTATATCATAATTATACCACCCGTTAATATCATGAATCCCTACCTGATTGCCATTCTCCCCTTTTAGTCCTAACAGATACTGCGGGTTACCATCACCATTGTCGTCAATAAAAACACCTATAGTAGGGCAACAGCCTATAGCTCTTACAAACCTGGCTTTTACGTTTATGTCATAATCTCTTGAGCCATCAATAGTAAGTCCATTCTTTGTTGTACGATCTGTATTAACCCAACCTATATTACTTATTTGTAAAACACCATTTGCATCTACTGCTGCATTATCCAAACCAACAGTAGTCCATTCTGTGGCAAAATTTGCAAAATCTCCTGTTGCTGGAGTACCCGGTGTAAAACTTCCAAATTCTATATACGCAAATTCGGTAGTTGCTCTTTCTGTCATTATTCCTAATTTCCCTGTTACCCCGGCTATTATCTGGTCCGAGACTAACCTTCCATTAACATAAGACTTTATATTATCACCAACTTTCTCCATCCTTAGAATTGTCCATGTTGTATTATCTAACACTGGAACTGCATATGAATCTATCCACCCGGGATTAAAAGTGCCGTCATCTGAAACATCGGCATGTACACCTTCCAGGTCAACAGCCTGATGATCCCGCTTTAACGCAAATAAATATTTGGGCATTACACCATCTATGTTTCCCCCTACAAAGAAACCCGAAGCAGGCCATTCGTCCTCTGCTGCACTAACTTTAACCTTCAATTCAACATAGAAATCACCCTGAAGATCAACTCCGTTTTTAGTAGCTCCATCAACATGGGCAAATCCCCAGTCATTTTGCATAGTCAGATTTCCATCATCAGATCTTCCCCAAATGACACTACTGTTGTCATCGACTTTTGTCCAATCGGTATCAAAGTTTGAAAAATCATCGACTGTTTGAGCCGATAAAACTGCCGTAAAAAGCATTGAAATCAAAAAAGTAAAATTCTTAGTTCTCATAATGTTAAGCTTTAGTTAATAAATTCGTTTTTGTTAATATTTATAATTGAGTATTCTTTTTCATAATAATTTTAGCCTGCCTCAAAGCATTTGCCCGAGGCAGGCCTTTTAACACGTTATAATTGTTGAAACTTTATATACTCAAACTCTGCTGACACTCTCTCTCCAAATAAACCTAAAGTACCTTCAACTCCTTCAATGGTATAAGTCGATACAAGAACATCGTTTACATACGATTTTATCTCATTGCCTCTCTTCTCCATTCGCATAATAGTCCATTCTCGGTTATTAAGGCCATCTACTTCAATAGCTGCATCTATCCATCCGTCGCGACCATGGAAGCCAACTAGATTTGTGGCTCCAAATTCTCCTTTTATTGCAAAAACATAGGCAGGATTAGTGCCATCCAGGTTTCCGCCAACAAAGAAACCTGTAGCCGGCCATACATCTTCTGCATTAGTTATTCTGGCCTTTAGCTCGACCATAAAGTCACCTTGCAGGTCAACATCCTTTTTAATTGCACCATTGTAATTACACCATCCCCAATCGTTTTGAAGTTTCAATGGTGTTCCCGAATAGTCCCAAGTAATATTTCCTATTCGTTCCCAATCATTTTCAAAATTGCTAAAATCGTCAAAGCTTGCATCAACCTTTATGCTAACAAAATAATTTATCGTATCACCCCTGTCTGTTATAAGGCTGTAAATAACCGGGCTTCTTAAATCTATTGTATCTCCAATAGCAGGCTGCAAAGAAGATCCTTCGGTAATAACTATATCAGGCACAACATTAGCGATATCATCTATCGGGCTTTCATCAGGATTAAATACCTTTATAATTGTGTTATCATTATAATCAATATCCAACTCTGTGCCACCAATAGAGAAAGATACCATTCCGGCCATATACATGTTTACATTGTATATTTCCGTTACTTGTCCATTTCTACTGGTAATCTTATATGAAGGAGGATTGGTAAAATCCTGCGGCATCCCGCTTTCCGGGTTAACAGTAGCACCCCTTGAGGCCATAATCTCCGGTATAATTTTATTAATATTATAAATAGGCGGGATAATACCTGAAACAATCCTGTTTGCAGTATCTACATCAGCTTCAAAAATTAATGAATCACCAGGTTCAATATATTCACCTTTGATGTTAAATGATAATAGTTTTGCCAATGGCGAGATTACCTCCGGAAATTCATTTTCATCGGGCTTCTCACATGAAGAAACAATTATCATAATTGCCAACATACTAAATATTATATTTTTATATTTCATAAGCTCAATTTTTTTCATCACGTAATAGAAATGTTTGATACATTAAAAAACTTGTAATCATTAATTATCTTAATTTTAATGCGAATAGCCAGGGTTTTGAACTAAATTTGGATTTTTTTGTAATTCAATTAAACTAATCGGCCATAAGTAACTTTTACTTTCATCAAAATATCTATCCTCAATTTTAGTTTTTCGATAGAAAGATGTGGGGTTGACAGCTTCAATATTTAACCCATAAGCCGGCTTCGCAAATTCTGCCCCTCGTTTCCACCTTCTGATATCCCACATTCTATGCCCTTCGAATGCCAATTCAATGCTTCTTTCCATTTGTATAATTTCACGCATTCCATCCTGGTTAGTTGGTTTGTCAGGTGATTTTGAGACACTCCACGAAGTCATAACATCGGGGATGCCTGCCCTGTCTCTAATTAGATTAAGATAATACACAGCATCATGCCCAAATTTGTCTGTTGTTCCATAGGCATACTCATTTAAAGCCTCTGCCATATTAAGGTATAATTCTGCCAAACGGACTTTCGGCCAGGGGTAATCAACATACGTATTCTCTGTGGCTGTAAAGGTTGTTTGCGGATGAACAAGTTTTTTAACAAGATAACCGCTCCTGGTATAATTTGACCTGTCTACTCCGTCATATCCGTCCTTTTCCTGATATCTGAAATGCATAACCTGCTCATTGTCATTTATCTCATATATTCCTCTATCAAAAGCAATATTGGAATAAAACCTTGGTTCACGATTACGATGTAAAATAATCGTGCTGTCACCTGTTGCAATATTAAACCGCCCTGAGTAATCATAATCGGGGTCCTCGTCAATGGGTAACCCGTTCTTTGTGTAGTATAGTTCAACCTCTTGTAAAGTAGGGCCATTCCCTCCTGCTGCTGTTACTGCACCTCCTTCAATTACTCTCGGTGCAGAATGTCGCTGCCATCCCCAGTAATACTCCTGACGGTGTCCCCATATAAGTTCACTATTCCAGGGTTCTACCAAGGCATAACGGTAATTCTCGACAACATCATTTTTCCCCCTATACAATGTAATGCCTGCGGCCTCAGCATCCTCTAAGGCTGTTTCCAAAGCTTCAATGGCTTTTTTCCATTTTTCATTATCATAACTTGTCGGCATTAGATGTTTACCCTCATTATCAACAAAATTACTATAGTCAGGATTTCCATTAAACAGAGGGCTTGCAGCATACAAAAGCATTCGGGCTTTTATGGATGAAACAATTGATTTGGTAATTCGTCCCATATCAATTTTTGCCCTGCTGTCGGGAACTAATTCATAAGCCTCATCAAACTTTGAAGAACAAAAATAAACAACCTCATCAAGAGATGCTCTGTGAGGAAAGTAATACACAGCATCAGCATCCAACTCTATGGCATGATCGATTAAAATTGTAGGACCATATTGTCTCATTAACAAAAAATGCAAATATCCAATTATGAATTTAGCTTCTCCAATCATTGTCTTCATTTGATCTTCTGTAAAACCCGGAGTGCCCTCTATATTATCAAGAAAGATATATGCCTGACGTATTCCTTCAAAATAGTTATAAGCATGTCCTGACGGGTTGCCCCAGTAATCAAAAAACGGTGATGTCACATTATTGGGCTGAGTAACCAGTTTGTAGGCATCATACCAGGTCCATGGAATAACGACCTCGTCATTACCCCATTGCTGGGGATATGTTAAGTGGTCATTTACTTTAGGTAAAAAAGCATAAAGTGAGTACAAAAAGTTATTTGCCTCGGTAGGGCGTGTAAAAGCATCATCAATTGTAGCTACATTTTCAGGTACAATATCGAGAAAATCACACGATTCAAAACTTACCAGAATAGCAATTAGTGCTACTACTTTACTAATATTCTTAATCATAACATTAATGTTTTTTATAAGTTAAATTGTAATCCTAATGCAACACTCTTCTGAGTAGGATACCTTAAGCCATTATTGCTTGAAATCTCAGGGTCCCATAGTTTGAATTCAGAGAAGGTCAGAATATTCTGTGCCATCGCATAGACACGTATCAACTTATTTATTTTATAGCCAAACTCTAAGTCTTTCAGCCTCAAAAAAGCACCATTCCTTAACCACCATGAAGAGGGCATGTTGTTATTATCATTAATTATTTCAGTTATTCTGGGATATGTTGCATAAGGGTTGCGATTATCTTCACTCCAGTAATCATCAGCAATAAATTTTAAAGCATTACGCTCAAATTCTGTAGTGAAAGGATAAATGTCACCCAGCATGAAAGATGTCCTGGCAACTCCCTGGAAAAAGAAGGACACATCAAATTTTTTATATTGTACAGATGATCCAAAACCATAATTGATTTCAGGGATCCAGGGATACCCCATAGGAACAAAATCGTTCGCATCAACAATGTAATCATCATTAATGTTCATGTATCTTAAATCTCCCACTGTATAAGAACCAAAGGTTTGCAGAGGGCTTACATCAACATCTTCCTGTGAATTAAAAATATTCGCAGCTCTTAATCCGTAAATTTGATTTACCGGTCTGCCTACCCTGGTCAGATTTGGATATTTCTCGGCAAATCCCGGCGGCTCATCAAATTCTAAGATTTTATTCCTGGCAAAAGTGAATGTGCCCATAAATTTTATAATGAGATCGGACGAAACAGCTTTATTATAATTTACTGCAATATCAACTCCCGAATTTTCAACCACACCAAGATTCCCAAACGGGTCAGCTTCGCCTATTCCTAAATGAGATGGTATAACTGAACGTTTCATCAGGATACCGCTTCTTTTCTCCTTAAAATAATCCGCAGTCACATTCAAACCCAAAACCAATTCAATATCTACACCAGCATTAATTTTCTCACCTGTTTCCCATGTTACATCTTTATTTTCATATTCACGAATTAGAACTCCCGGGCGGTAATTATTAAAATCATACCCCATTGGATAACCCAACGAATGTTCATAAAGATTCACATCGGAATAGAAAGGGAAGCGACGTGATCCTATTTGATCGTTCCCTGTTAATCCATAAGATGCCCTAAACTTCAATAAACGGATTACATTATCAAAAGCATTCTTAAAAAAATCTTCATTCGAGATAGCATATCCTACAGAGACTGACGGGAAGAAACCAAATCTGTGCTCCGGGGCGAAATTTTCACTTCCTGTATATCCCATATTGGTTTCTATCATATATTTATTATCATACATATATGATATTCTTGCAGATAGCCCCTGGTTCCGGAATGGTAAGATTTGGGGATAACCGGCATCATTTATAGTATAACTTTTCTGGCTATACACGAAAAGTGATTGTATATCATGCTTGCCAAAAACACGATTATAATTTATTTGCGGCTGCAAAAATATTGTTGTATTTCCATCATCCCAGTTACCAAATGACAATGCTGTATTACCACCTTCCCCAACCAATACTACATCATACTCATATTCATCAGGACCGACAGGGATTATTGATGCCGGATCTACTTTATAGAAAAAAGGATCATATCCTTGATTACGGCCTGCAAGAGTCCATTGTTTTACTGAAAACATTACATCAGCACTCAATCCCTTAATCCAGGGGATATCCTGTGATATTTTTGCCAATGCCATTAAAGTCATTGTCTTGCCCTCTGAATTACCACTTTGCAACTGTGCGTAAGGATTAGGAAACACACCAAAATACCCACCTGATTTAGAACCAAATCTTATATGATTATCTCCCTCCTGCGGGGGGAAATAAAGAGGGAACTGCACAGGATTTGCATACATTACACTTCTAAACAAGTCGTTTGCTGCTATTCTAGGCCCACTTTTATTCTCAAAATTGGTACTTATGTTAACCTGTAAAACCGTAGTTTTGCTTAGGTTTGAGGTAAGGTTATTTCGGATATTTAACCTGTTAAAATTAATATTGTTATTATTGCCAACAGGCTCTTTCAATAATCCGTTTGAGTGTGTATAAGAAACAGAAGTGTAATACTGTACAGCCGGACCGCCTCCCCGTAAACTTACATTTGCATATTGTTCCTGTGAATATTGGCGGAAAAGTTCATCCATCCAATTCACATTTGGAAATAGATATGGATCTAAACCTCTTTCAGTACCATCAATCTGCCAGTCACTATATTTTTTTGGTGCTGTAGGGTTACTATTATGTACCGCTTCATTGGCCATTCTCATATAAGTTACAGCATCTGTAAACTCAGGTAACATAGTAGGGGCATTCACTTTACTCCTGATCTGAAAGTTGACCACTGGTTTTTTCGATACAATACCATTTTTGGTAGTTATCAGAATAACCCCGTTGGCCCCTCTGGCTCCATAAAGGGCAGTAGCTGAGGCATCCTTTAATACTGTGAAATTTTCTATTGTTGAAGGATCAATGGAATTTAAGTCTCCTCCAGGATGTATTTCAACTCCGTCTAAAAATACAAGCGGAGAATTATTTGCCCCAAAAGTTGAAATACCCCTAATCCAAAACTCTGACCCGTTAGACCCGGGTTCTCCACTACGCTGTACTGCGGTAATACCGGCAATACGTCCTGCAAATGAGTTGGTCAGTTCTGAGGAAGAGGTCTGCAACTCGGCAGGTTTTATCGTACTGACTGATCCTGTAACTGAAATCTTCTTTTGTTTGCTAAAACCGACAACAACTGCTTCATCCAACACCTCTGTATCTGGAACAAGATTAACATTTATAACATTTGTTCCGCTATAATTTATTTCTACCTTTTTATATCCTATATACGAATATGCTATTGTTGACGCAGGATCGGTAAAAACGATGTTATACTTTCCGTCAATATCAGTACTGGTTCCAATTATAGTACCTTTTACAAAAACCGAAACTCCGGGTAAAGGCTCTCCTGTTTTGGCATCTTTAACAATACCGCTAACTTCGATCTTGTTTTGCTGAGAATATAAGCCGGAACTATATATAATAGTTGCCATTATCAGCAATAACATTTTATTAAGAATATTTTTTTCTTTCATAATTCTCTTGTTTTTATTCTTACTAAATATTCACATGGATTATAAAGTTTAATTAGAAAAATCATTATCCCACAGAATTTCATAGATTTTCTTTTTTTATGAATCTTGTTATTTTCTTTTTTCAAACGGAACAACCCTTGATGCAACACCCTGAGGGGTTGTCAAATAAAAATAGCTTGTTGCACACACATCATCCTGACGATAATAATTAGTCCATGTATCGTCATCATATTTATCATCATCAAAGCTTGCATCTCCACATGCAAAATTTAACTGGGTTTTATCGTCGATTATATGACAAACCGGTATGACAGGTTTTCCATCATCTATAAACTTTTTAACGGATCCTTTATTTGTACCCCCCATTTGTTGAATAGTAACTTTTATGTTCTCTTGAAAATATACGGGATCAATTATATGAAAACGGTAAAAAGCATATTCTCCTTTTTCATCATCAATAACAGAACTTCCCATATATTTTGTATGAAAAACTCCCTGTCCCCAACCGGTACCAACATAATCTTCTGTTCCTGTCCCTATCAATGAAGGATTACTGACATCCCCGTCTAAATAAATTTTTACTTCGCCTTCTCCCCACCAACCCGTGTATTTATGAAAATTGATTATTCCTATATTACATCCGAGAAAACGTCCATCAGCTTTTATTTCCGGCACAATCTCAAAATCTTCTCCAAGTTCCGTTTTTTTATCCCTGCGCCAATATGCATGAAAATACATTACATCGTTGTCCAACTTCTCCATTTCTGAAAAGTTAATATCGTAAAACAACCTGTGTGATCTTTCATCCGATTCATTAGTTATTACAATCTTTGCTGCTGTACGAAATGGCATCTGCACATAACTCATAAAAGATCGTCCCTCGGGTGAAGAGAATAATGCATTATCGAAAACGACTATGTTCCCGAAAACAACATTAAAAAAATCTTCCAAAGGAGCAGATACGGCAGGTTTATCACTGTCATCCCAATACATCTCTATTTTCAATGAGCGATGTTCTTCCGGAATATGGTAAAGATCATCCAGTGTCATCCATATCCTGTGAATAATTCCACAACCTTTAATATCTAAAATTGTTACGGATTCTCCCGGCTGCAAAACATGGTAAGGATAACCTTTAGCTCCGTTAGCAACTTTCCCTCCTTCCCCTTTCTCGGCATTAAGGTTCTCAAAACTGGCCCAGCGTGTTTTTATATCTCTGGGTTTTTCAAATAAATTTGAATTTTGGCTGGTAACCAAATTCGTACTTAATACGATAAAAAACAGGAATAAACTTATTCTATTCATAATACATTACTTAATTATTTAATCGACAAAAAAAATAATCATCCTTAACAAATCCTCAATGAAACTAAGAATATTTTGATTTTTGTTAACACAATTTTACTAACTACAACAATATCTGTGCTGTAATTATGTATCACAAACATGTTTTATTGTTGCTTTTGTGTAAATATGTCTGAATTGAGATATAATTAGTAAGAATAGTACAATTGAGAATATGGTTATTACAAGTTCTTTTTTATAAAACGTGAACTCAATACTCTGTTTTTTGTAATAATGTTTAGGAGATAAACCCCTGCTTTTAGACTGGACACATCCACAGACCTGGCATTTTTATTTATATTCATCACAACCCTGCCTTTCATATCAACGACAGAAATCATTTTCACATCCAAACCTTCGTAATTGAAATTTAAGACTTCTTTTGCAGGATTTGGAAAAACATTAAATTGATTATAACCCTTTCTTTTGATACCAAGGTTCGTATCTTTAAATGCATAGACCCAATAATGAAACTCAGACCATTTATAACCTTCAAATGCAAAATCTGTTTCAAATTTTAATGTGACACTATCTTTTCCTAAAGTATATCGAGATGGAATTATGAAAAATTCTTCACGCCATCGTTTTATTTCATTTGACCCATTTGTAAACCACCTTCCTACAAACTGATTATCTACATAAACCTTAGCACATTGATCTGCCCAATAATAATCAAACATCCTTTTTATTTTCAGCACCTTGCCCGGTTCAACCTTTACTGTAAACTGCGACATTCCGTCTATATATCTGCCGGACTCAACAATTGTTACATTATCATCATCACCCTCAAACTGATATGAACAATCTACTGCACTTGTATTTTCACCCGTAACCGTATAATTGTGTTCATTTTCAGACTGGGGATCAGAGATATCGATCTCATCAACTAATGTAAAACCACTATTGTTATTTAAATAATAGAACGCAACAGCTCTAAAATCTGCAAAAATATCATTAACAGGGCCGTGCTCTATTCCAAAAACCGCTTCATTATTAAAATATACCGGGTCGCTAAGGTGAAATCGATACATACTACGATCGGAACCTTGAACAGCAGTAAGGCCATGTGTTGCTAAATCGAATGGCCCCCGGTTAAAATACCATGCCCCATTGAAATAATCCTCTGTTCCCGTCCCGTATGAAACCGGGGTCCTGCAACCATCTATATAAAACCTTTCATCTCCCTCTAACCAAAGACTGCCTTCGGTATTTCTTGCTTCCAATACCATTCCTATATATTTACCCCTGCCTGTAGCATTAAGAATTATAAAATCTTTTCCAGATACAGGCGGATCCTCCTGATTATACTGTGCTTTAAAATAGCCGGTTGATTCAGGATCAAAATTGAAATCTTTATAATTTACATCAACCTGAATACTATCAATAAACACATCACTTTTATTTATAAGTTTCAACTCAAAAGAATTTTTAAAAGGCATAGGAAAATATGAATACATAGTATTTGACCTATTCAAGACTCCGACAGGCAGTGACTGAAACCTGTTATTTTCAATGGAGCCACCTCCAAAAAACATACTCAACGGAACATCAACAGAGGGAATACTCTCTCCGTCATAAAATATCTGAATATTAATTTTACTAAGCAATGTTGGCCCTGAATTGTCAGGTTCTTCAGGATATTCGGTACTCAAAACACCTGTCCAGTTTTTAGGTTCTATATAATAATTATGCTCTGTTTCACTTAACGTATTTGCAACATCAAGTTCATCGGTTAAAATATCATCACAAAAAACCCAATAATAAAACTCATTCCAATCTATCATTGAACTTATAAACTGAACCTTTACCGATATTTTACTTTTGCCTTTTGTAAGAGCCACAGGTATCTCAAATTCAGCATCCCTCCATCGATACACTCCGTCTCCTCCTTCTGTAAACCACTCACCCGCGTAAACACCATCAACATATACATCAGCTTTTTGATCTTTCACCCAGTAATCTAACCGTCTTATCAGTCTCACATTTGATGCGTCCGGGTCAATTGTCAAATCAAATTGAGAATATCCAACAGTGGCATTGCCATCATCGGTTATTATACGGCTTGATAAGTCTTTAAATTCAACTGACGGGATAGTAATGAAAAGATTTGATACACTTTGATTATATTTATTTATTACAACAGCTGTTTTTGTTTCACCGGCTGGCAGGTTAAAAACAGACGACAAGGATGTATAATCCTGATCTCCCCGTGGATCTTTACCTCTATTGTTGAAAATATCATAAGTAACGGAAAGGTCTTCGTCTCCTGTCCATGTGTTTATATCTTCCTTATTATCGTATATCTGATAATTAATATTATAAAAACGATCACCTGTGGTGGTTATTAAAACTTCCTGCTCAAAAGGGAAAGGCATATAACTCAAAAAGCCGCCGCTTGTTGAATCTTCATCAACTACCAACGGAAATAAAAAAGGAGTATTAGTCCCGCTAAAAAAAGTATTGACAGTTTCGTCAACAGAAGCCGACATCTCTCCGTCGAAATAAATCTTTATTTTATCATCATAATCATACCCGGTAAGCCAGATCCTGTTAATAATACCCTTGCCTTTTGCATGCAACATTATGTTTTCACCATTTATGGTTCCGGGGAAGTTTCCTTTTGAAAAACCATCATCGTTTCCTCCGGTTGGGTCATGACTGCTTTGCTGTAGATTTAAAATATCATTGCGTAATATCGGAAGTTCATCAAAGTTATTGATCTGATTTAACCCTGTCTCCTGAGAATACACACAGGGCAAAACAACAAAAAATAAAATGATTACTAAATTTTTGTATAACATGAAATAATATGTATTCGGTTTTATAACCGTAAACCTACCTAATATACAACAGACACTTTTTGTTTATATGTATCAAATTCTTGCAATATTGTTTCATAAAGCAAATAGTCTGTATTTTATTAATGATAAATTACATCTGTTCTACATATTTTACACTCAAAAAACATAAATTAGTCACATGTAAAAGATAATAATCTTTTTTTTAATGAATAACATTATTATAAATGGCTATTACTAATTTTAAAAGTTACTTATACCTATTCTTAATTGTGCTGTTTTTGTACACACTAAATATAAAAGCACAGAAAACACTGTCATTCACTCACATCACTTCTGTCGAAGGCCTGTCCAACAATACCGTTCATGACATAGTACAGGATAGTGATGGCTATATTTGGATTGCAACGATTGAAGGATTGAACAAATTCGACGGAATTAATATTGTTTCATATTATAATAACCCTACAAATGCCAAAAGTTTTTCAAATATTATATTAAAACTTCTCGTAAGCTCTAATGGGAAAATGTTTGTAGGTACAACAAAGGGCTTGAGTATATATAATAAAAATAAAAATAGTTTTATTGACATTTTATATGAAAACCAAAATCTTCCATGGATAAATGACATAATTGAGTTGTCGGATAAAAACATTATCATATCTACAGTAAACGGCCTGTATAAATACCATAATAATGTTATTACAAAAATAAAAGATGGGAATTTCCACAGCTTAACAGAATATGATGAAAATTTTATATGGGCAGTTACAAATAATGAGATTCAGGTACTTGACCATAACGGGAAACTTGTTAATACTTTTAACGAATCAACTCATGATTGTAACATTAACTTTTCGGCTGATAATTTAGTTACTATTTTTAAAGATAAGAGAGGCACTGTTTGGATTGGAACAAGTAAAAACGGACTTGCATATTATGATGCAATGTCCGATAAATTTTACAATATCAGGTTAAAAGACGGAATTAATGATATCGAAGATAACTTCATACGTGCAATAAGTGAGGATAAAAACGGACGCCTGTGGATCGGTACTGAATCAGGGTTATATATTTATGACATTATTAGCCAGAAGTTCAACTTCTTTGGGCAGGACTTTGACAGAACAGGTATTGGCTTAAGCGATAAAGCAATATATTCTATTTTCAAGGACAGGGATGGGATTATGTGGATTGGAACTTATTTTGGTGGTGTAAATTATACTGACCCGTCAGTTAAAGGGTTCAATAAAATATATGCAGACGGAGGTTTCAGAATGTTGTCCGGCAAAGCGTTAAGTTCAATAATCGAGACTACAGACGGCAGGATTTGGATTGGAACTGAGGATGGTGGAATATCCGTATATGACAGAAAAAACAGGTCATTTAAGTATATAAAACATAATAAAAAAGAGAAAAACACCCTGCTCTCAAATAATGTACACGCCCTGTTGGAAGATGAAAAAGGTATTATATGGATAGGTACATTTTTAGGGGGCATTAATAAATATAACCCTGTGACTAACAAAATGGAAAAAGTTACAGGGGGCGAAAAACTATCCAATGTATTTTCATTGGAAAAAGATTCACAAAACAGAATATGGGCAGCAACACTTAACGGCCTTTTTAGAAAGGACAATGACTCTTTTGTTGAAGTATATAAAGAGACATTTGATAATAAGTTCCTGCGTCACATTAATGAAGACAGCAATGGTAACATCTGGATTTGTTCTTATTTCTTTGGGGTATACAAGATTGATAAAAATGGTAATATCTCCAATTTTAATAAAGACAACACCCCTGGCATTATTAACAATATGTTCCTATATTCGTATGAAGATTCTGAAAGGAATATATGGTTTGGAACTCAGGGAGGCGGACTAATAAAATATGACTATTCCGGACAGGACTTTGTTGTTTATACAATCAAAAACGGACTGCCAAATAATACTGTATATGCCATAATTGAAGATGATTATAATAACATTTGGTGTTCTACTACCAAAGGGTTATCCAAACTAAATTTAAGCACCAATCAGTTTGAAAATTATAATGAATATGATGGTCTGGTGGGAAACCAGTTTAATTATGCATCATGCCTGAAATCCAAAGATGGTACATTATATTTTGGAGCAGTAAACGGTTTGACATATTTTAACCCAAAAAACATTATCTTCCCAAAGCCGGATGTTGATATTCATTTTACTGATTTTAAATTGTTCAATAAATCAGTAGAAATAAAGAAGAATGGAATCCTGTCCAGTCACATAGATGATGTTAAAGAAATAACCTTAGATTATGCCGATAATATTTTTTCAATAGGCTATATCAATATAAACTATTATGCCCCAAAAAAAGTACAATATTCGTATTTTCTTGAGGGGTTTGAGAATAACTGGAATTATGTAAACTCCCAAATTTCAGCAACATATACCAACCTCTATCCCGGAACTTATGTTTTCAAAGTAAAGGCAACCAATGGAGCTGAAAACTGGTCTGAAAATATCAGGACTTTAAAAATAACTGTAACTCCCCCGTTCTGGTTATCTATTTGGGGATACTTAACATATATTATTGTAATCGTAATAATCGTAATTTCCTATATACGTTTTCTTCAAAAACGTAACCGGGAAAAACTTAACCTGCGTTTAATTGAACTGGATAAGCAAAAAAATGAGGAGCTTATTGCCAGTCGAATAAATTTCTTCACTTACATCAGTCACGAATTTAAAACACCCTTATCAATTGTAATTGCAACAATTGACGAAATGCTCAGTGAGAATAAAAGCTCAAAAACAGTAACGAAATATGGACATATTATAAAAAAGAACGCATACAGGCTGTTATTCTTAATAAATCAACTGATGGAGTTCAGAAAAATTGAAACAGATCATGCCTCAATTAATATTAACAGAGGAGATATAATAAAATATATATCAAGCATAATAAATTATTTCGAACCTTTATTAAAAAAGAAATCAATAGACATCAGGTTTAAATCTGAAATTGATTTATTAGAATGTTATTTTGATGCTGATAAAATAGAAAAGATAATCTCGAACATATTAAGCAATTCCATAAAAGCCTTTGAAGAAGAAGGACTTATAACAGTAACCCTGGATATTATAAAAGAAAATAAGATAAATACATTGAATAATAAATACAAATCAGGTTCGAACATTAAAATCCGAATTTCTGATAATGGGCCGGGAATTTCGGAGGAAAAGTTAAAAAAACTTTTCGATCCCTTTTACACAAGCAATAATAACAATTTCGATAGTGGCATCGGGCTAGCAATGGTAAACAGCCTTATAAAACTATTAGACGGCACTATAAAAGTTATAAGTAAAGTTGGAACGGGAACTGAATTTATCATCACAATACCCTTGTTTAATATCTATGATGATGAAGATCATAACAGCGTTTTTATCGACAAAGTCTCTGACAAGAACATTAATCTGATAATTAACGATTTGGAAAAATATATTATAACTGAGAATAATACTGATGGCCATAAAGACAGTAAACACGAATTACTGATTGTTGAAGACAATAAAGATTTATCATCATTTTTAAAAAAGCATTTCTCTAAACATTATAAAACGAAAGTTGCAACAAACGGAGAAGAAGCCCTTAAACAAATTGAAAGGTCGCAGCCTGACATAATAATAAGTGATGTAATGATGCCTAAAATTGATGGTAACCAGTTATGCACAATCCTAAAAGAAAATATTGAGACAAGCCATATACCTATCATCCTGCTTACTGCTAAAACAGGTGATGAGTCAAAAATTGAAGGTTTATCAAGAGGTGCCGAAGATTACATAAATAAACCATTTAACTTAGAAGAGCTTGATTTAAAAGTCAGAAATATTCTTAAATCAATAGATGATAATAAAAAACGATTTGCAAAGTTCGACACATTAGACGAATCTATCAAAACATTGCAGAATCATGAAGCACAATTCATTAGTAAATTAACCGGTATTATCCTTGAAAATATCGACGACACAAACTTTCATATTAACGAACTGTGTGATAAAGCATTCATTAGTCGTCCACATTTACATCGAAAATTAAAGAAAATTACAGGCTTAAGTACATCTGAATTTATACGCAATGTCAGGCTAAATGAAGCTAAGAAATTATTAAAGACACACAGTTTTACTATTGCAGAGGTTGCAGATAAAGTCGGCTACACAGATTATGCATATTTTAGTAAATCATTCAAAAAAGTTTTCGATGTATCTCCCTCTGTCTTTATTAAAAAGCAAACATGATGTTTTTCATAGTTTTTTCAGATAGTTATTCCACCTAAAAAAGAAATAGAACGTATCTTATCTTTCATTAATGATAAGATTATTCATATAGACAAGATAAAATCCCTAATTTCAACACAAACAGAAAAACTAAAACAATACAAACAGTCTCTAATTTCAGAAGCAGTTACAGGCAAAATAGATGTTAGAGATTGGAAACCGCCAGTTTAAAAAAAATTACAGCATGACGGCACAAGGAATAAAAGAAATAGATTTTGAAACCCACATATTCAATTATCTCACCGGTAATGATGCAGGTGGTTATATAGTATCTCTATCAGTAGTTACTAAGGCCGTTGCATACATAAGCCATTTATCTCTGCCATCTTCTCTTTTTTTAATAATCATCCCGTCACGATGTGGAGGATTTACTGTGCCATCAGTTTTCCATATTTCAGGAATTCTTTTTAAAACTCTTTCAGGAGTTCAGTTCATCCCATCGTTAGAAGTACTTGTTGCTATTTTTTGTGGGCCAAAAAATATATGAGCTTTACCCTGATAGTTGAAGGCATAAGGTGCCCATGCTTTTTCTTCAGAATCAAAAAGTTTTTGTATAGTATCAGTGTAACCACCTTTCACAATTATAGAATCGCCAATCCCTTGGGCAAAATAGACCTCTGTTTCAGCATTTGCAGGTACTACTTTCGATGTAATCCCAATAAAATGCCACTTACCTGTAGATTCGTGCCTGTACAAAGTATGGTCGTTAATATACGCTCCAATGGTTGAATCGGGTTTAAAAAGTAACTTCCAATCGCCTGAAATTACCGGTTTATACTTTTCTCCCGGCTCAATTTGGGCAGATTCAGAATTACTATTTTTCTCGTTATGGCAAGCTGTTAAAAATAGAATTGCCAATAATAGTGTTAAAATATTTCTCATCATATAAACAATTTAGATACAATATTATAAATCAGATAGAGCAACAAATTCATGTTTAAAAGGTCTTAAAGACTTAACATGCCAAATACGAAATCCCAAAGGGCGATTGTCAAAATTCTTACTTGTTGTTTCCGCATTAACTAACTGCATACCGTTGTATTCGTTAATATACAATGTATGCGTATGCCCACCCAAAACAGCGACCACACCATATTTTTCAAAAAGGGTAATAAGTTGTTTTCGTTTAACATATGGCAGATTATAATATCCATTGTCCTCTTCCAGATTCTGAAGAAATAAAGGATGATGCCCAACAATAAAAATTCGGGATCCAATGCTCGCAGCACTTTTCATTGTTGCTTCAAGCCACGCGTCCTGCTTTTCCGTTTCATTTTTTAATGGAGTTTTCCATAATTGTGTATTTACAATAATAAATGTATTCCCTTTATGAACAAATGAGAAGTAATCATCTCCCATAACCTTACGATAATTTTTCATTGTTAACAGAGTTGGATTATTTCCAACATCATGATTCCCAGGAGCACAGTAACATGGCATATTAAAACTCTGCTTAATTATATTGAAATCTGAAATTGATTTTTCAGTAACGGTATTGACCATATCACCACAAATAAATACTAAGTCAGGATTTATTGCATTAACCTGTTTAACAGTCTGCCTGAACGATTCTATATCATGTTCGTAACCCCCGAAGCCTAATTGGGTATCACAAATTTGAACAAATTTAAACTCTTCATTATGGGGAGATTTGTTTGAGTTTAATGCACATGAAAACATAACAAGTGCCAAAACAACCAAATATAGAATTATAAAAAAATTCCATCCCGTGCGATTTATTATAATTAAACTAAATCTTCTCATAATCAATTATTACAAAAAAAACTTACTTACAGCAACCAACACAACTGATGAAAAAAGAATAATTAATCCAGTTATCATTTTGCGTTTGGCTTTTTGAGGTGCATCTTTCCATTCTCCGGTAAAGATTCCCCACAAATTACCAACTATTACAGTAAACGACATTAATATCAGCCACCCGATCGTTGCGCCTAATTTACCCAAATTTGCAACCCCTGCTCCATAAAGGGAGATACAAGAAAACCACAAGCCCCCCATTAAAACAGCCTTCAAAAAGTTGGGAGCATTATTCTTATACTTAACCAACGATTTGTTTTTAACAAACAAGAATACACAATACAAAAGATATGCAATAAATGTCCCGTTAAGTGTAACTGCCCAAACTGCATTGTATGTCCTGTATGAACTAACTGAATCTGGCAAATTAGCCTGTGCCAACTCGGCAATTGGCAAGCCTAATACCAACGAAATATTAAGCATCGAGCTAAATATCCCGGAAATAACACATACAAACAAAGCTACTTTAAAAGAAACAGTTTTATTATTCGAATTGGATACCGATTCTTTTGCTTCGTTTTGTAATTTGCCGGCAATACTGAGAAAAATAACACCTATTATAGAAATAAGCATGGCTAGCAAAAGAATACTACCTCCAATTGTAAAAATACTCTTTGGACTTATCATTATCATGGGTACAAGCGAACCTGTTACCGAAATAATACCAACCATTATAGAGTTTCCCAAAGAAAGCCCTGCTAAATGTAATCCAAGTCCGAAAGTTACCGACCCAATACCAAACAAAATTCCTGTAAACAAGGTTTTAAATAATACCAAACTATCAACTTGCATGTAAATATCCACAAGCCCGGGGACAGAAACAAAAGCAGTAAGTATTGGTAAAATCAACATTGCGACCAAGGCATAAACAAACCAGGTATTTTCCCATTCCCAATTTGTTATCTTTTTCATTTGTAAGGCAAAACTACCGTTAAGTATTCCTGAAAATGCAGATGCAACCAGTCCTGTTATCATATCTATGAATTATTTAATTAAAATAGTTTTGACATGTTTATTTCTCCGGCATCCTTTCCTCCCTTTACCGAGAGAATGGAATCGTCAATATTTTCAACAAGGCTTCCGGCTGTTTTGTACAAAGCGATAATATTTTCTATTGGTGTACCAACCTGTATAGCATGTGACGGGCCTAAAAACTGACCTCCTTTAGCGAATAATTTCTTTCTTCTGTTTACCTCATTAATAACATCCTCTACTGTACCATAAGCTAATGTAGTTTGAACACATACACTTCCGCAAAAGGTCAGGGTTTCGCCAAAATTCTTTTTAAGAACAGCTATATCCATTTCGGGTGTTGTTGGTTGCACTACATCGTAAACATCGAGTCCCAATTCGATAAGACGAGGTAAAAAAGCACCTACACAACCACACATATGCATCATAGTTTTTGCTCCATAACTATGTGCCATATCAAAATACTTTTTAAACTTTGGGGCAAAATGTCTTTCAAAAATATCTAAATCAATTACTTGTGAGGTCTGAGTTCCAAGATCTTCTCCGATATGTGTAAAATCTATTAATCCGTCTGCAGCTTGCAGTACTTTTTCGTGCATATCATAATAAAATTGAAAACGGGCATCCATTATTTCCAAATAAACCGGATCATCTGTTATTAAATCAATCAACACCTGTTCAGTTCCTCTGGCACGCGCAATACTGTTGATAAAATCCATATCACCGGCAGTTCCAAAACACACTGCAAATTCCCGTTCTCTAGTTTTTTCGCATTGTGCTTTTATTGTTGAGTAGTCAAACCAGTCAGCAGTAGGAAAGTGAGATCGATCCAGATCATCTAGTGAATTAACATTTGCAAACGGCAAATATGTTGATTCCAAGTATTTTCCACCTTCAAATTCAACATATATATATCTTTCCCCCCAGTAACCCTCCACACTGCCATCATCAAATTTACGCAATTCAGGACCAATGTAAACAGGCTCGACATACCGAAAATCATCTCCTACAACAAGTAATAATTGTTCCATATTATCAAGACCAAAATAATCCATCATCATTTGGTTAATTTCTGGTGTTCCCTCATGTTTGACAGGGATACGATCATATCCTTTTCCACTAAAAGCGCTTAATACTCTCTCTCTTGAATTCATAATATTTTTTATTATTTGTTTTTGCATTCTTCCTTGTTTACCAGTACTTTATTTTTATAATAATAACAGTGCTTTTTCAGCTTGTCAGAATTAAAAAAACTCCACCGACTTTCTGTCTCAATTATTTTCGTTTTATATTCAATCCGGTAACACTCCCTGTATTTAACCAATTTCTATAAGCCATATTTAACTCTTTTGCCCCTGATGCTTTTGAGTTTGGATATAAATGGGTTTGATATTCCCAACAAGCAAACCTTTCTGTAAACTGACTAATAGTTTTCATTTTATAGAATAAAAGCTCTGGCGAGATACTTTTAAATAATTCTATACCGGGACGATCCTGAAACCTGAAAAACAATTCTATAGTTGCAGAAAGTTCAACTTCATGTTTATCAAACACCGGTTTAATTGCTGCAAAATATTTTTCTAATTCGTCAAGAGGGGCTGTGGAGTCTTGAAAAAAACATATATCAATACCATCAATCATATTTAAAATAGTATCCCACTCATTTGCTGTCTCCTGTGGAGTTAAACCCTCTTCACCAAGTGTTATTCTTGACGGAAACCAAGGTGAAAATGCAACTTTTTTATTTGGTGTGAGTTCTTTTAAAAAACCTGGTAAGTTTTCTAATATTACCATTATGTCGCCACGGTGTGTTCTGTCGCCGGTTTCGTGAGGGATGTACCATCCCCAGAAGCTTGAATAATGTCCATATCTTTCATTCAACTCGGTGTAAACCTTTTTATTTATTTCCAGATCTTTCTGAGGATTCCAAGAACCTTTTCCGGTAAATTGGTCGTTATAAGTATAATAAACTCCGGACATTACAACTTGTATATTACGTTCCAATGCCATTTCAAATGCAATTCTGTACCAATCTGTTTTAGTTGGCTCTTTAAGGATTTTAGATGGATAATAAATTTTTTCGCCCCAGCCACCAATTAAAAGGACCATTTTAATCCCATCCTTTTTCATGTTGTCAAAAATGGTTTTTAACTCTCCCTCTGTCATTTCACCATCAAAAGGATACTCGTGTGTTGGCGGCCCAAAAAACAAAGGAGTAATTGTAATGGGATTTATTTCCGTTTTTTCATTCCCTTCAGCAAAAAGAATAGTGGGAAATAATACTACTAAAATAAAAACTACAGGTTTCATCTATTTTGTCGTTTAAGTTTAAAAACAATTAAAGTATTTGATTTTTTAACATAATTTCACCCCACATATGAACAAGGACTATCTAATTATAAATTCTCTATTAATATTTTATTTTCTTAATTGTAACCGGACCTAGCAACCCGGAAGGTATCATTTCTTCTTCTTTAGTTACCTGATCTATTATTAGCCAGGTTGTTCGTCTTTTTTTAGGCAAGATTTTATCGCCGGTAATACGGTTGCGCCATACATTTACTACTTCCACCTCAATACTGTTTTCTCCCTCTTGCACAACTTCTGTTATATCTAACTGATAGGGTGCCATCCAGGTTGTACCTACTTCTTTTCCGTTAATTTTTACCGATGCCATTACTCCAACTTTGCCAAGATTGATAAAGATATTTTTTGCTTTGCCTTTCTTTTTATAATCGAATGTTGACTTGTAAACCGCTGTTCCGGAATAGTACTTTATTTTTTCTTCCGGATTTAGACTCCAATCGGTAAGTGTTGGAAATTTGATTGTTGCAGCAGGGCCAATTTCTTTGTTTATAAAATCTACAGTCCATGGTTTGTCAAGTGTTTGCACCAACTCTTGTTCCGGAAAGTTAAGAGAATATCCATTATCAATTTCATCAATTCCTGAATTAGAGAATACGACAAACCAACTTTGTTCAGCTTTCATTTTTATTGGAACTGTTATGCGCCCGTATTTTTCTGTATAATCATTCAATGCTCTGATTTTACCAGTTACTGCATCCCACAATTGAGGTTTCATTCCGCTTACCCTAAACGATGGAGAGAAACTCACATCCTGATCACTTTGGTTTGTCAGGAAATATATCTCCATACCTGGCATGGTACGGTGTGTCCAAAGCACAGGATATTCATCATTTATATCAACATCTTTTATTATCCCCAGTTCATCTAATGTTTCTTTTAGCCCCAAACCATCAACAATAAAACCATTTCCATAGCTTTTTATTTTATCGCTTCCTGCCCACATTCTACCGGCTATTTCCTGTATCTGTTTGTCTGAAGCCGGATAATCATGCAGACTGGGTGATTTTTCAGGTGACTGCCCGTAAATTTTACCACCTTGTTTTACAAGGGCTTCAATCTTCGCCAGTAATTCAGGACGCATGGTATTAAAAGGAGGCAGCACCATTAAGGTGTATGACATTCCGTCTGGCAATACAAATTTCCCATTTTTTACTGATAGTCTGTCCATTATCACCTCGGCATTAATATAGTCGTAAGAATAACCTTCGGGTAGTTCTGGGTTCCTGACACCTGTCATTATGGGTGTATCCTCGCCAATAAAATAACATACATCTGCTACATATTTCCCTTGTTGTAAAAGGTGCTGGCATCTTCTTATATAATTAAAATACTCTTTTGATTTTTCAAACCAAACATTATGGCGGTTAAACTCTGTACTGAACCATGCATTTACTCCCGGTACCCTATCATCGTCGGGCTGATGGATGTATAAATGAAGTACGAAGTGATTTATACCTTCTGTAAATGACCAATCGCCTCGTTTTTTAAGCATTGCTGGATGCCTAACAAAAGTTCTGGCACTCGCTGTAAAAGCTTCGGCAGAAATTATAGGTTTACCATAAATATGTGCCGCAGATGATGCTGATTTGCATTCTATATTCCCAAGAGCACCTTCGTTCCAAAACTCACCACTTACCAAATCGGTTTGACCTCCATACATTAAAAACTCCGAAGGATATCCCCAATGTCCATAATTTTCGAGCCACAGTTTTAAATTGTTTTCGTTGCTGATTTCTCTCAGCCCGCCAACGTATTCATAAGCTACTGCATCTGCTATCCAACGCCTCAAATCCCATAAAAATCGTTCAGATTCATCAACACTGCCAACAATTCTGCCCGAAAAAACAGGTAAATATTTTTTTGGGTTGTAACCATATTTCATTTCAAATTTTTCTTCAAACCCATCTGTCCAGTTTTGCGAACCTGTTTCGTAGCTGTCAGCAATTACATACTTAAAGGCGCTTTTGCTTTTTTCAGGTATCCGTTTTAAGAACTCTCCAATATATTGTTTGAAGTGGAAGCGAGCCAGCTCACGATTTGCTTTATCAACTTCATATCCTTTCCCTTGTGGTGCTGATGGAGAATTTTTGGTGCCCGTCGGAGACATCCCATATCTTTGAATGATCCACTCCCCTTCAGGAACTTCCCATATAAGTTTGCCATTTAAGTCCATTAAAGAAGATATATCAATAATATTTTCGCTTGTTAATTTAAGTTTACTGTTTTCAATTTCTGTTTGCGGTTTCCACGAATAAGTGTCCCATTTAGGCAAAGGTGTTGGATGCATTTTTCCCAAGTGTTTTTCTACATATTTTTCAAGGACTACCGCTTCTGAAATAGAAATTTCTGAGATTCCAAATTTTGAACGGAGGCTTGTAAGTTTTGAGAATTTCAGTTTAAATTCCTTCGAATTTGTTACAGGAATAGATATAGCAAGAGGAGCAAACCTTTCAGGACCAACACTGACACTGTTATTACTTCTGTCGAAAGTAAATGTTTTTACAGGCACGTATTCTCCCTCAGTAAAAGCGAATAGTTCGCACTCCATCTTAATACTTTCTTTTCCAGGAAAGATAATTATACTCCTGGCTTCTATTGCTTTATCAGTTTTTATATCTACTGAATAGGACGTTTCTTCTTTATTGAACTCCACAGCAGTTGAAAGGTTATCATCCAACAAATATTTAGCATTCTTAACTTTTGGACTAATTGTTATTTTTGAATTCAATGCTGTAAGTTTATTTTTTTCAGCCTTTATAGCAGGGAAAGCCAGAACATATAAATCCTGAAATTCATCTCTTGGTTTTACTAAATTAAGACTTACTTTTTTCGGACCGGTAACTTTAGTTTCAGTATAATCAATATATCGCATAGCCATATCCGGTTTTATCCATGGACCACCAGACTGACTCCATCCGGGACAATTAAAAGAGCCAATATCGACACCTATGCGTTTGCCTTCGTTAACAGCGTGCACCATACAGTCCCACCACTCTTCGCTAAGCATTGGAACCTTGCCATCAACTTCGTCAGGATTAATATTACCTATGAAAGCAGTACCAATCCCAGCCTCTTTCATGGCTTCCAGGTCTTTAGTTATCCCTTCTTTAGATACATCGTCACCAATCCAATACCAATAACACCAAACTGTGTTATTGTCGGCAGGGGTTTGAAAATCTGCAACTATAGTATTAAATTCTTCTTCTGAAAGCCTGGGTTTGTTACTACATGAGTTAAACAGCAACAATGTACTTGCGATTCCTACAATAATAGTATGGTAATAATTATTCATATTTTTTTGATGTGATTCTTTTTTATTCCGCTTAACTTAAACTCCTTATACTTATTCTGCCCTACAGAATGTCTACCTTCATATCAATTTATCACCTTCATTTTATTATATTTTTGTTCATTCTTGAAAACCTGATAAAGCAATAAAACTATGTTTAAACGGCCTTGAAGAATTAATATGCCAAAGGCGAAATCCGAAAGGGCGATTGTCGAAATTCTTACTTGTGGTTTCACCATTAACCAACTGAATATTTTTGTATTCATTAATGTACAATGTATGCGTGTGCCCACCCAGCACAGCAACTACGCCATATTTCTCAAAAAGAGTAAGAAGTTGTTTTCGTTTTATAATGGGCAAATTATAATATCCATCTTCCTCATCATGTTTCTCAAGAAATAGAGGATGGTGTCCGACAATAAAAACCGGAGATTCCTGATTCGCAGCATTTTTCAGAGTTGTTTCAAGCCATGCGTCCTGCTTCTCTGTTTCATCTTTCACCGGAGTTTTCCATAATTGTGTGTTTACAATAACAAACGTATTTCCTTTGTGAACAAACGAGTAGTAATCTTTGCCCATAACCTTCCGGTAATTTTGTAATGACAAAAGAGTTGGATCATTTCCAACATCATGATTCCCCGGCGCACAGTAACATGGCATATTAAATCCCTGCTTGATTTTATTAAAATCTTCAATCGATTTTTCAGTGACAGTATTTACCAAATCTCCACAAATAAGCACCAAATCAGGGTTCAATGCATTAACCTGTTTTACTGTCTGTTTAAACGACTCAACATCATGTTCGTAACCACCAAACCCTAATTGTGTATCGCAAATTTGAACAAATGTAAATTCTTGTTTATGGGAAGATTTATTTGAGTTTAATACACATGAAAACATAACAAGTGCAAAAACAACTAAATATAAAGTTTTCATAAATTTCCGTCCTGTCAGGTTAATCATATTAAAATTCAATTTTCTCATCCTATTATCGATTTGTAGTGAATACGCAATTTACAACACATAAAATACTAACTATAAATAAAATAACGACCTCTTATTTTATTATTTATACTCCTCAGCCACTGCCAAAAGCCCCCAGTAATTATCAACTAAAAACCCCTCATAACCCCAGCATTCGCCAT
>JAOZOF010000011.1:28001-33272 GCA_029933425.1 Marinilabiliaceae bacterium | reverse complement strand
ATTCGAAATATTAAGGAATATGGCGGAGGAGCCATGATGGACATTGGTTGCTATGCCGTTTCTGTTCCACGGTTTCTTTTAGACAAAGAGCCGGCAAAGGCAGTAAGCCTTATCAGCAGGCATCCTGATTTCGGAACAGATGTACTATCGTCTGCCATTATGGATTTCGGCGAAGCAAGAGCAACATTCACGGTAGGAACATTATCGAACGCACATCAAAGAGTAGAAATAACAGGAACAACAGGGAAGATCACTATTCCGGTTCCATTCAATACCTATGTTGACGTAAGATCGACCATCACAATAACAAATAATATTGGTGAAAGGACCGTTGAATTTGCTCCTGTTGATCAATACGGAATAATGTTTGATAAATTTGCAAAAGCTGTGATTAACGATAAACCCGTTCCCGTTAATATCAAGGATGCTCTCTTCAACCAAAAGGTTGTGGATGCCATTTTACTCTCAGACGAAACCGGTGCATGGGAAGCGATACAATAAAATATCTTATTTTTTATCAATATATTAGGGGCAATTGTCACACTATTTCATGTTATTGTCAAATAATTTCACCTTCCTGTGGAAAATTCAGACATATCCCGATAATTGATCTTACCTTTAAATTGGGAATTAATGCATTCTCCATCCTATTTTCATCTCTCTTTTTTTGAGATAATCATTTAGAAAAAATATTCAGTAATGAGGCTTATTGCGATCATATCGATTATTGTTCTGACATTGTTGTCTTCTTGTAACATAGGAAGCAAAAAGATAACTGTGGTAAGCTTTAACATCAGTAGTATAAACAATGGCGACACTATAAACTCATGGGAAAACAGAACACATTTTATAAAAGATTTTCTGAAAAAAGGAAAATTTGACATCATCAGTTTTCAGGAAGTTTTAAATCCACAATTAGAATTCCTTACTAATACTCTTCATGGTTATTCTGTAGTTTCGGCAGGCAGGAAAGACGGGATGGACAATGGTGAACATTGTTCCATATTTTTCAAAACGTCTAAATTTGATCTTCTTGCAAAATCTTATTTCTGGCTCTCGGGAAATCCTGAAGATCCTGGTAGTATTGACTGGGGTGCGCATTTGCCCAGAATGGTTACATGGGTAAAACTTCAAAACATGCGAACGGGACATATTTTCTTTGTGTTCAACACTCACCTGAGCCATAATGAATATGCCCAGAATAAAAGTATTTTACTGCTTCTGAGTAAAATAAAATCTATTGCCGATAACGTACCTGTTATCATTACAGGTGATTTTAACATGGTTCCGGACTCGCAGCCATACAAACTGTTAACCGGAAACTGGCATAACTATTTCTCGTTCTCCGATGCTTATAAAATAAGCAACTTCCCCGTTACTAATGAAGATAACACTTTTAATAATTTCAATAAGGAAGAAGGGTATAAACGTATCGATTACATATTCGTAAACGGATATCTTGATGTTCTGAACTTTAAGACCTATAAAATTACTGATGGTAAGGTGTTCATTTCTGATCACTATCCGGTAATGACAGAATTAAAATTCAACATCGACAGAATTGAACGTAACGGGGAAAACAGGCCTTTACCGCGGTTTGCTCCTAAGCCCGTATTTGAGACAAACAATATTGTATTTGAAGACAGCCTCATCGTACCTTTACGCAGTGACCTACTGGATGCATCTATATATTATACCCTTGACGGATCAATGCCTGATACAACCTCTGCTTTGTATAGCTCGCCACTAATTATCAAAGAAACAACAACGATCACTGCAATTACGGTTGCACAAGATTTCCTGTCAAGCCCGCCGGCTCAAAGGACATTTATAAAAGGAGAAATCAACAGTGCAAAATTAGTGAGTATCAGGCCACAACCTGCCGGTAAATATTCCAGTAAAAACTGCAATTGGCTTTTTGACGGAAAAATACTCAGCGAGCAGATCCAGAATACAGAATGCGTCAATATCCTGAGCAAAGATGTTGAATTTACGTTCAAACTTAACAAAACACAAGAAGTTCATGAGGTGTTCGTTTCAATACTCGAAGATCATGAAATATGCATTTACCCTCCGAAAAAAATATCTGTAGCAATATCTATGAATGGAAAAAACTTCAGGGGATATACTTCCGTGATTAATAAGGCTCCTTTTGCCAGACGTGAAGGCCGGGTGCATACTGTAGTAAGAATAAAGATCTCAGGTAAAGCAAGATATATAAGACTAAAACTTGAAAATCCGGGAAACTGCCCCACAGAATACTCATCCTCAAAAGAGCCCACCAGGATAGTGATTGATGAAACCGGAGTGTTGTAGCAGTCGGCTAAAACTCCAAAGACACACTGTATCCGCTGTATCTGTTAACATTAAAAACATACCCCGAATCGAATAGCAGATACTGACCTTTTATTCCTTTCAGAATTCCGCTGATTTTCTTCTCCGTCTCGAGTTTAAAAGCTTTAGGGTTAACCGGAAATTCGGTTACGGGATAGTTTATCTCTGTAACAGAATCATCATCTGCAACATACGTTCTTAATTCATCGGGCAACAAAGAAGATGCTTTTTCCTTTTCGAATATCAGATCAACGTCGGCAGGTACTCTCTTCAACATAGTTTTCCAATTTGTTTTATCGGCAAAATAATCTTTAAGAAAAACTTCTATCACACCTGCAATATGCCTGTTCGGAGTTTCGGCAAGCTTTATTGCTTTCACTGCCCCCTGGTCGATCCACCTTACAGGAATCTGATGATTACGGGTCACCCCTACTTTCAAACCCGATGAAACAGCGAGATAAACAATATGAGGAATAAGGCACTGCTTCTCCGACCATTCCATGTCGCGGGCTTCACCAAGGTGAGCCATGCACTTTTCAGGATAAAAAAGACACTCCTCCGCTTCCGGAGCAGTTTCATAGCAATGTTTACAGATTGCACGGCCAGCATAAGCATGCTTTATCTCAATACCGCATACCGTACAGTTTATTTTGTTCTGGTAGACAAACCGGATATCTTTTCCAATAAGACTGTTCATGTCAATTTCAGTATCTCCCAGCGTTAACGAATATTTCACTTCGTGTTGTCCGAGGATACGTGACATTTTTTCGAGTATCCCTTCTGCACGCATGCTATTGTGCTTTCACTTTGTTTGCATTTACTATCTTGTAAAGTTTATCGGAGCGGCGGATCTTAACGTCAACAGGCATCGAGAACCTTTCACCCTTAACAGTTTTATCAACCTTTTCAAGGTTCACTCTTATCTCCTCAACATTCAACTGAACAACCCCTGTTGTAGGACCTGTTATCAGTATCTCGTCCCCGATACTAAGCTCCTGAGTCTCCATCAGAAATTCGGCAACCTGTATCTTCGGAAAGTAGTTCATCCCTTTTCCGATGTAGATCTTCTTTTTTGTCGCACGCGAACCATAGTTCTTACTCCATTCACCTAGCTTCTGCCCAAGGTAATACCCATCCCAGAATCCCCGGTTGAAAACAGTTGCAAGACGCCTGTTCCAATCTTCTATCTTTTCATCAGTAAAGGTATCATCAGCTACAGCCTTTACAGCCTCGTCGTAACACTCACAAACAGTCTTCACATACTCTGCCGACCTGGCACGGCCCTCAATTTTAAGAACCCTTACTCCGGCATCAAGCATTACATTAAGAAAATGTATCGTCTTAAGATCTTTAGGCGACATGATGTACTCATTGTCGATCTCCAGCTCCTTGCCGGTATCTTTCTCTGTCACTACATACCCTCTGCGGCACGGTTGCAAACATGCACCTCTGTTAGCCGATGAATTAAGCTGATGAAGGCTAAGATAGCACTTCCCCGAAACAGCCATGCATAAAGCTCCGTGCGCGAACATCTCAATCTTTACAAACTCTCCCTTTGGTCCTTTTATCTGTTCCCTCTGAATTGACTGATAAATCTCACTTACCTGCTCCATGTTCAATTCACGGGCCAGCACAACAACATCGGCAAAGCGACTGTAAAACTTCAGTGACTCAATATTCGAAATATTTACCTGTGTGGATGCATGCACTTCAACTCCGATAGAATTTGCATAGTTTATGGCAGCCTGATCGGAAGCAATGATCGCTGTAACATCATTTTCCTTTGCTGCATCTATAACTTTACGCATTAAGGGTAATTCCTTATCATAAATAACCGTATTTACAGTAAGGTATGTTTTTATGTTATTTTCTTTACTTATCGAAACTATCTTTCTCAGATCATCGATAGTAAAATTGTTGGATGACTTAGCCCTCATGTTCAACTGCTCAATCCCGAAATAAACGGAATCGGCATTCCCCTGAATGGCAGCTATTAACGACTCATAGGAGCCTACCGGTGCCATCAATTCAACATCCTCTCTTTTAAGCCTGTTCGTCATTTATTTTTATTTCTTTTAAAATGATTGGCAAAATTAATTTATTTAATTAACTATTTAACTATTAGATCATAATTAATGTTCTAATCTAATTTTACAATTTTCTTTAAACTGATTTGATACATTTTTTGTTTCTTTGAGTATTACATGAAAACCTTATGCGATCATACCCAAAATATATCGTATTTCTTTTTATCCTGACAATTTCCCGGTCTTTACCGGGACAAAAACTTATGGATGTCATCAGGGACTCCGAAAAAGCGGCTTTCAGCACTGAAGCATACAATAAGTTTAATGATATCAGTGATGTAGCATCCGGATTCTTTATCAGTTCCGACGGAATGGCAATAACAAAGGCAAGTATTTTTTATAATAAAGATTCATTAGCAATAAAAACCCGTAACGGGAGAAGGTATTCCATCGAACGCATAATTTCCGTTAACCCATACATGAATCTTGCTTTGATAAAGATCAGACAGCGACGGCAAAAAGAATTTTTGTATTTACAAATCTCCCGCCGTGCCTTAGTGGCTTCACAGGATCTACTGATATTAAGCCATCCTGATGAAAAAGATGAAGGTATTACTGTTGAACAGTTGTACCGAATAGCAGAGTTCCCTTTTGTAAAAAAATACGGATTGCTGGGTTCGTCACTTGGTTATAAATCGTTTGGAGCTCCTGTAATTAACAGCCGGGGACTTCTGGCAGGCATCTATTGTTTCGACGGAAATAAAGATAAGAACATTATATTTTCTTCACATGTGCTGAATGATTCTTTGTGGATAACCATCAATACTGCCGGAATTTCCGGAAATAAAAATAAAAAACTGTTGCCTTTCCTGAGCTTAGGGATCATAAATATCTTAAGTGATAATAATGT
>JAOZOF010000011.1:3898-27901 GCA_029933425.1 Marinilabiliaceae bacterium | reverse complement strand
AACTGTTGCCTTTCCTGAGCTTAGGGATCATAAATATCTTAAGTGATAATAATGTTGAGGCAGCAAAACTGTTCACAAGGCACCTTAAGTTCTTCCCTGACTCGTATTACATTTATTGTTTACGGGCACTGGCACGATACAGGTACAAGAATTCAGTCGGAGCAAGAGAAGACCTTGAATATGCCAGGGAGTTAAACCCCGATGGATATTTTGCTCCATACATAAAAGCTGTTCATTTTCTGGATATTGATGATAAAGAGGAGGCATTGAAGTATTTCAGGATCACATTGAGACGCAACCCTGATTATATTCCTGCAAAAGTAGAGAATGCAAGACTGGAATGGAAACTGAACAATAAGATAAAATATGCCTTTAATGAGTTCAACGATATAATTGATGTCGATTCAACAAACGGAATTGCCTATTACGAAAGAGCACGACTTTCGATGCAATATTCATCAAACAGGGAAATGGCATTCGAAGACATCAACAAAGCTGTTTATCTCAACCCTACACTTCCCGGAGTCTTCTCTTTACGCGGAGTAATGAAACTTTCGAACAGTGATTTTTTAAGTGCTATTGATGATTTCACAAAAGCTATAGAATACGATCCCAGTGATGTTCATGCATATTTCAATCGTGGTATTGCTTTTTTCAATATCGGCATGAAAAAAAGTGCCTGTTCTGACTGGCAAAAGGCCGGTGAACTGGGTAACTATACAGCTTTCAGGTACATTTCAAGATATTGTTCAAAATCAAACTGATAATTTTGTCGTATACCTGTCTATCCTTGAAGACTTTCTTTCTTCCTTAAAAATCAATAACTTTACTTTTCTATTTTTAATTAGTCCGGCCAAGAACCGGTTAGTAAACAACAAACAGGGAATGAAGAATATCGGGGTAATTTTAGCAGGAGGAACCGGAGTACGTTTTGGCAGTGCAAAGCCCAAACAATTTATAAGAATAGCCGGCAAGCGCATTATTGAGCATACCCTTGAAATATTCGAGAGCTCTACAGTTATCGATGAGATAGCCATTGTTACCCATACTGAATACATTGACGAAATTGAAGAGATCGTTATTCAGAACTCATTTAAAAAAGTAAAGAAAATATTGCCCGGAGGGAAAACCCGTAATGAGTCAAGCCTCTCGGCTATAAATGCTTACTGGAATGAAAAGGAAAGAGATGATATTTCATTGGTTTTTCATGATGCTGTAAGACCTTTTCTTTCAGAAAACATCCTTGGTGAAGTATCAAAAACTCTCCGGAATTATAATGCAATTGATGTTGCTATTCCCAACACCGATACCATAATTGAAGTTGAGAACAATAAGATAGTGTCAATCCCTGACAGGAGCAGGATGATGAATGGTCAGACTCCTCAGGCTTTCAGGCTCAGTGTTATTAAAAAGGCATACGATCTGGCTTTAAAAGACCCTGAATTTAAAGCAACAGATGATTGTGGTGTTGTGAAAACATATTTACCTGATGAGCCAATTTATATAGTTGAAGGACATGAAACAAATATTAAGATAACTCATGAACTGGACCTTTATATCTCAGATAAACTGTTTCAGTTAAGACATAAAGAGATCTTCGGTCACTTGGATTTTTCATTGATGAAAGATAAGGTTCTTGTAGTATTCGGAGGCAGTGAGGGTATAGGAGCAGCCACCGCTGACCTGGCTTCACAGTATGGTGCAAAGGTCTTCCGCTTCAGCCGTCAGTTAAACGGAATTAACGTCAAAAAAAAGAAGCTGGTCAGAAATGCCTTACAAAGTGTATTCGATGAAACCGGAAGGATAGATTTTGTAGTTAACTCTGCTGCCGTTCTTCAAAAACAACCATTGGAACTTATGGACTATTCCATGATATTTGATGCGTTGGACATTAATCTTAAAGGTGCACTGATCGTCGCAAAAGAGAGTTTCCCTTTCCTCAAAATGTCGAAAGGTCATCTGCTGAACTACACTTCGAGTTCTTACACCAGGGGAAGAGGTTATTATTCTGTTTATTCTGCAACAAAATCGGCGATAGTGAATTTAACCCAGGCTCTTGCTGAAGAGTGGCATAGTAGTGGTATAAGAGTTAACTGTATAAATCCGGAAAGAACAAAAACTCCTATGAGAGAACGTAATTTCGGGATAGAACCAGATGATTCCCTTTTAATGGCCGAAGATGTAGCTGAAGCCACTATAAATACACTACTACATGATTTTTCGGGACAGGTGATCTATGTAAAAAAATGAATCACGGTTAAGCCAGAGAATCCATTATGTCAGCAATACGTTTTGACACTTTTCCGTCAACTGTTCCCACTATCTGATCGCATATCTCTTTGCGATTCGTCTCTTTATTCTCAGGATGTTCCAACTCGTATACAACAGCCGGATATAATTCATTAAAATCATAAACCGGGACTCCTACCTCCTTGAACATATCCATGTTGGAGTCCATACGTTTACGTATTTTTGCTTTGAACAACCGGTAAGTTAACCGGTACTTGACATTCCGGTTGACGATCACAGGTTTGTTCAATGCTGCAAATTCAAAAATTGCCGAAGATTCATCAGAGACCATTATATCAGCTACTGACATAAAGGGAACAAGATTAAACTCTTCAACACTTGCAAGATAAAAATTATCATACCTTGACCATGTATTGAACTTACGTACATGTTTACGATATTTCTTTTTTGTAAAAGAAAAAAAATGCGGTTTTAAAATTATATTATAATCTTTGAAATATTCCGGGAAGTTTTCAGGCATCATGTCAATGGAGCTGGGATAGAAAGTAGGGGCATATAAAATGGTTCTTTTTGATAAGTCAAGACCCATCATTTTCATTAATCCTTTTTTGTCTTTTTCAGTTAGCACAAAAGCCTCATCAAGCTTTGCAAATCCCACATTGTAAAGTTTACTCTTCACATCAGGATACAATTCTATGATCTTATCCACACGAAACTGTCCTTCCACAAAACGAATATCATACATATTCTTATCTTCGGTAAAGTGACCTGCTTTAGTACCGATACCATGGAGAACCAGGGCTGAATATTTATAGTTAATATTTATCTCAGGAAAACTATTGGCCCCATTTATCATAAAAATACAATTTATTGAAGACTCTGTTTCTGAGTAAAAACGATAAGAAAATCCTTCTTTCTCCATATAGTTCCTTGCAATTTCATTCTGTTCAGGGGTATCGAGACCCAACAACAGGAACAATATCTTTTTTTTTCGTCCGATCAACTCTTTTGCAATAGGAACAAACTGAGGTATATAGTATAAATGATGTGTAACAAAAATCGAATGAAAGTTATTGTCAGAATTATTAGAGTTCATATAATTTTAATATTGTAATGACATTTCGTGATTGCATTTTTCAAAAGGCAATATTTTGTATGCATGAGCTTTCCTGTCCTGTTCTTCAGGCAGTTTCATATAATCACCGAATATTGTAGTAAGATATTTATCAGGGTTTGACGGAGCCAAAAAACTATACCCTTCAAAATTTATCTCCTTCAAAGGGAATATAAGATCATATTCGAAAGAATGAAATGCAAGCGTGAATTCGATCCCCGCTGCTACATACCGGGGATTATTACCCGAATGCTTTTTAATAAAATACTTTTTTAACCTTTCAAACCCAATAAGCTTGACCATTAATGTTGAGAGCGGATTTAATATCCATGCAAATTTTCTTGTTTTATCCGAGACCTGAAAACGACGATTAAGGAACATCTTTGATAAATTATATTTTTTTTCAACTATATCATAAGGAAATATATCCATAAAGATACCCTGGTGATATTCTATTTTTTTGTCTTTTTCAGTTTTTTGAATAAATGTGCTGTAATTGTCCCGTATCTTTATCCATTTCCAGATACTTTTATCCGTTTTGCGTGTCTGTAAAAACAAGTCTTCAGGAAGTTCCAGAGAAGCAATTTCAATAAATCTGTCAAAATCCTCTCTTGGCATGATAATATCAAGATCATCATCCCACGGGATAAATCCCTTGTGTCTTACAGCTCCAAGCAGTGTTCCCGCATCTAACCAGTATTGGATATCATGTCTCCTGCAAATCCCATCAACCACTTTCATCATCTCCAGCATCACCAGCTGAGCCTGTCTGAGGGTTGTTTCACCTTTCGTCCGTACTCTTTTATCGTAAACCATTTCCCTTAACCTATGCCGTTCTTTTGCAAATAAATTTGAACATTTGTCTTCGCAAAGAACGTGCCATTCAACAAAAGTACTAAAGTTTCATTCAGAATTTAGTACTATAAATAATGATAGTATAAACTGTTGAATTTTTAATTAATTTTGAAAGTTCAAAAGATATTCAAATGGCAAGCTCTGCAGACAATAAATATTACTGTGAAGATCTGTTCAATTACAAAAGGAACCCGACTATTGAAGTCAGAGCAGGAAATGTGATCATAGGGGGAAACAATCCGGTAAGGATTCAATCGATGACCACAACCGACACCAATGATACCGGAAAAACGGCAGAACAGGCCATCAGGATAATTGAAGCCGGGGGAGAACTTGTAAGGATCACTGCACAGGGGCAGCGGGAGGCCAAAAACCTGAAGAACATCAAAGAGCTGGTACGCAAAGCAGGCTATGACACTCCTTTGGTGGCCGACATCCATTTCAATGCAAATGCCGCACTGATAGCTGCTGAAACAGTTGAAAAGGTCCGGATCAATCCCGGTAACTTTACGGGAGATGCCAAAAAATTCGATTTTGACAAATACTCTGACGAGTCATTCAATAAGGAACTTGAAAGAATGAAAGAAAAAATAGTTCCTTTTCTTGATGTATGTAAAGAACACAACACAGCAATCCGTATCGGAACAAACCACGGTTCACTTTCCGACCGTATAATGAGCCGTTATGGTGATACTCCTGAAGGTATGGTCGAGGCTTGCATGGAATACCTCAGGATTTGTGAGGAGAATGACTTTCATGACATCGTACTGAGCATTAAATCAAGTAATACCCGTGTGATGGTGCATACCGTACGGCTGTTGGTTGCATCGATGAAAAAAGAGAATATGCACTACCCGCTGCATCTTGGAGTTACGGAGGCCGGCAGCGAAGATGAAGGCAGAATTAAATCGGCTGTCGGATCAGGCGCTTTGCTTGTCGACGGACTTGGTGATACGCTACGTGTCTCCCTCACTGAAGCTCCCGAAAACGAGATACCTGTTGCTGAAAAACTGGTGGAGCACATCTCTGTTCGCGAGGGTCATTCCCCCATCAAGGCAGTCTCGGCACAACACTATTCCCCTTATGAATACAACCGTAGAAAAACCCGTCAGGTACTGAGTATTGGAGAAGATAAAACCGCCGTGGTCATAGCAAAAGGAAAATATCAGGATATTAAGGAAGCAAAGACCTCTAACAAGCCTGATATTATTTTTGTTGATGATGTCTCAGGATTGCCTGAACACCTTGACATCCCGGCAATAGTTCCTATTGAATTCCTGAAAGACAATTACCCGGCAAACTGCTATCCGTTTGTAAAGTTTCCCGAAATGCCCGGGAATATCCACCATGATCAGGTGATATTCCTGGAGGTTACCTATGAAGATTGGGGAGAAGAGCTTTTCTCTTTTTTAAAAGATCATGAAAATGTGGTGCTACTTCTGAGATCCGGGCACCTGAACCGTCCGGTTGAGCAGAGAGCTTTTATTTTTGAGTTGATGAACAGAGGCCTTACACATCCTGTTGTTATCGTTGCTGATTACAAAGAAAATGACAAAGAGAATTTTCAGATCATTTCGGCTGCTGATACAGGCATACTTTTCCTCGACGGACTTGCTGACGGCATACTGCTATACAACGACGGGATGTTAAGCCAATCCGAGGTAATAGAAACAGCCTTTGGTATCCTGCAAGCATCGAGGGTAAGGTTTTCAACTACCGAGTTTATCTCATGCCCGGGCTGTGGCCGTACTCTTTTCGATCTGGAAGATATCACCCGTGAGATCAAAGTCAGGACCAAACATCTGAAGGGGCTTAAAATAGGCATTATGGGATGCATCGTGAACGGCATAGGTGAAATGGCCGATGCCGATTACGGATATGTCGGTGCAGGACCGAACAACGTCAGTCTGTACAAGAACCGTGAACTGATCAGAAAAAATATACCCAACGACAGGGCTGTTGAGGAGCTCATCAATCTGATAAAAGAGTATGGTGACTGGATCGATCCTGAATAAGTAAACATCAAAGACTAAGAGCAAACACTAGATGTATCTGCTCCGCGTCAGGATTAAAAATTACTGATGACGAAATTCCAAAAGCATATTTTTCAGTGATAGATATATCCTTCGATGCTCTCAGCCCTATGTTTACAATGTTGAAATTGCCATTCATAGTGTACATTTTATTCCCTCCGCCTAAAAAAACATCTATCCATTTAAACTCATAACCTGCCTCAAAATACACAGCATTGTCCATATTATGAAAACCCCAGTTTGCCGCAAGAGAGAAATTCTTTATCGATTGTGACAGATTAAGTTCATCGTAATGAGTATTTGCATAATCGAAGTAGGTGCCTTTTCTCACAGGAGAGATCGTACTGTCAGTATTTATGGTCAACCTTTCATCAGGGAAGTAATAGTCGGTAATTCCCAATGACAGCCCGAAATCAAATTCATAAGAAGTATAAAGATCCGCTTCTATCCCCGTTGGTGTTGCAATAAATGCATAGGACCCCCATGCTCCGAGAGTAAACCCTTTTTTTGAAAATGCAAATGCCGGTTGAATTGCCGGTGAATCACCGAAATCGAGTCCCCGGAAAATATAACGACTTACCAGATCGGCACCAAAAGAAAATGGAGTCACATTTGATGTCTCCTGTGCCGATATTTCAATTGTTACAAGAATAAAAAATGTTGCAATAAAGATTTTAGCAGTTTTCATAGATCAGTATATTTATTTTTTTACTTAATTTAAACGATGCTCGCAAAAATATACATTTTCTTGCCTCTTAGCAGCTTGATTAAGGGGGTTTATTTTATCTTTTACCTTTTTAAGGCCTTGCTCTGTCTTTTTTTAGGGGGTATAATAAATTTTTATCTTTTTTTAAAAAGATAAATGCTTTTTCAAAAAGGTGTATCCATAAAACTTCTAAATTCACAATTCATAAACATGACCTGCTTGTTAATTTCACTCAATGACCTGCCAAGACTTTTTCGAAAACACTGATCACCCGGCAATTACCAAAAAATGCACCGGATATTTACGAAATTTTCAAACACCTGTTTCAGAACAGAAAACTAACTGTTTTCAAAAGCGAGTGATTTTAATCCGGATCGAACAAAGAATCTATTGAAGATTTGGATATTGCCGTTAGAAATATTGACGTTTGTCAAAATTTGAAAAAATATATATATTTAAACTCTTATGTTATATGTATATTTTTGCAATGATGCTTTTGTTTTTATAAATTGCAAAGGTCAAAATGTTAAAGAAATCGAACCTGCATGAAAAAGTTTACGTTAATAATTGTTTCAATAGTACTCTTAGTCATCCCTGCTTTTGCCGGGAATATTGTTTTAAAAGGTACATTTCAGGGAGAGAATCTGTATGTGAAAAACCCATTCGCTCCCAGTGGCGTGGGGTATTGTATCTATGAAGTTACAGTTAACGGGATGACTACAACCGACGAGATAAATTCAAGCGCTTTTGAGATCGACCTTTCGGTTTATGGTTTTAAGAAAGGGGAAGAGCTCACTGTTGCTATTAAATACAAGGAGGGTTGTAAGCCTAAAGTCCTGAATCCTGAAGTTCTTAATGCCGTAGCTACTTTTGAGATCAAAGACCTGAAAGTTGAAGGCGACAAGATATATTGGTCTACTGTTAATGAGTCAGGACCGCTTCCTTTCGTCATTGAGCAATACAGATGGAATAAGTGGGTTAAAGTAGGCGAAGTTAAAGGTACCGGCAAACAGATCCTAAACAATTATTCAGCATCTGTTCGCCTGAACAGTGGAGAGAACAAATTCAGGATAAAGCAACTGGATTACAGAAAAAAGCCTCGTTATTCGGAAGAGATCTCTCTGGTTTCCAATAAACCTGAAGTAACATTCTCTCCCACACGAGTTATTGATGTTATAACTTTCTCGGCGCCGACAATGTATGAAATATATGATGCATACGGCGGAATAGTGTTCAAAGGATACGGAGACACGATAAAAGTTGCCGGTCTGACAAAAGGTAAATATTACATTAACTACGACAACAAGATGGAAAGATTCACTAAGAAATGATACTCTAACAGGAAGATTCTTTCATTCCAAAAATAAAAAACTGAAAAGGCAGCCTAAATGGTTGCCTTTTTTATTTCTTCCGTGCTGAGTTTAAAACAATTCACTATTTTTGTAGGCTAAAATTTAAAGATAGTTGAAATGGAAAAGATTCGTCGTATTAAAGTTGTTGATCTGCTCAGGATGACTGAGTTCGGAAAAAGTGTGAATGTAAAAGGCTGGGTTAGAACAAAGCGCGGAAATAAACATGTGAATTTTATTGCTTTGAATGACGGGTCATGTATTCATAATCTTCAGATAGTTGTTGACGTACCTGAGTTTCCCGAAGAGTTGCTGAGAAAGATAACAACCGGAGCTGCCATCTCGGTCACAGGAGAGCTTTTAGAGTCGCAGGGAAGCGGACAAAATGTAGAAGTACAGGCAAAAGACATTGAGGTTCTCGGAGTTGCCGATCCTGAAAAATATCCGTTACAACCCAAAAGACATACTTTGGAATTTCTCAGAGAGATAGCTCACCTTCGCTTCCGTACAAATACCTTCGGAGCCATAGCCAGGGTTCGTCATGCCATGATATTTGCAGTTCACAAGTTTTTCAACGACAAAGGTTTTGTGAACATCCACACACCGATCATCACTGCTTCCGATGCTGAAGGAGCAGGTGAAATGTTTCGTGTCACAACTCTCGATATGGATAACCTTCCGAAAAAAGAGAACGGGGAGATAAATTATGAGGAGGACTTCTTCGGACGCTCGGCAAACCTTACCGTTTCCGGACAACTTGAGGGTGAACTTGCTGCACTGGCCTTGTCCGACATTTATACTTTCGGCCCGACTTTCCGTGCCGAAAATTCCAACACCTCACGCCACCTTGCTGAGTTCTGGATGATAGAACCGGAAATGGCATTTTATGACCTTGACGATAACATGGACCTTGCCGAGGAATTCCTGAAATACCTTATAAAATATGCCCTCGACAACTGCATGGACGATCTAAAATTCCTGAGCAAACGCCTGCAGGATGAGGAAAAAAATAAAAAGGCCGACGAGCGTCAGATGGAGCTCATCGAGAAGTTGAAATTCGTGCTGGAAAATGATTTTGTAAGACTCACATACTCTGAAGCGATCGATATACTCAGGAACTCAAAACCAAATAAAAAGAAGAAATTCAAATATCCTATAGAAGGTTTCGGAGCCGATCTGCAATCGGAGCATGAAAGATATCTTGTAGAAAAGCATTTCAAAAAACCGGTAATCCTTACTGACTATCCAAAAGAGATCAAAGCTTTCTACATGAAAATGAACGACGACGATAAAACAGTAAGGGCAATGGATATCCTGTTCCCCCAGATAGGGGAAATAGTAGGTGGTTCACAGCGTGAAGAAGATTACGACAAGCTTGTTGCCCGGATGAGAGAGATGGAAATTCCTGAAGAAGACATGTGGTGGTACCTTGACACCCGCCGCTTCGGTTCTGTGCCTCATTCAGGATTCGGATTAGGATTCGAAAGAATGATACTGTTCATTACAGGAATGGGTAACATCAGGGACGTTATACCTTTCCCGAGAACCCCGAAAAATGCAGAGTTTTAAAGATATTTGAAGCAATATCTGAAATACATATCAAAAGGCCGGACAATCGATCCGGCCTTTTATGCAAATAAAGTGCCAAAAATCCTTAAATAGCTTCTTTCCTAAAAGAAATAGTTTTAAATTTGTTATTGACCTCCAAGGGGTATCATGAAAGAAGCCATATGGAGATCTTTTAAATAATTATGGAAATAAAAACATTTAAATAAAAACTCCGTATAATTATTTATCAGAACTGAAACGAGAAAGAAAGATAAAAGAGGATGTTAAAACAAAGTTTACAACAACGACTGTCTCAGAAGTTATCACCGTTACAAATACAGGTGATCAAACTTCTTGAAATACCTACTGCACAACTTGAACAACGTATCAAAAAAGAGATAGAGGAAAACCCCGTGCTTGAATTTGAAGATACGGGTAGTGAAGATACTGAACAGGAACCCAAAAATGAAGTATCCATTGACGATTACATTAAAGAAGCAGATGCGCCGTTATACAAATATCAGACACGGAACTATTCGAAAGACGATAAATACGAAGATATTCCTTTTTCTACAGGCAGTACCTTCCACGAGCATCTTGTAAGCCAGCTCGGACTCAGAATCCTTGATGAAAGACAGCTTCAGATAGCTGAATATATTATCGGGAACATTGATGAAGATGGCTATCTGCGCCGTGAGATTGATGAGATAATCGACGATCTTGCTTTCTCTCTAAATTTTGAGGTTGACGAAAAAGAAGTACTCGATGTACTGGAGATCATTCAGGATTTTGATCCTCCGGGAGTGGCTGCCCGTGACCTCCGCGAATGTCTGCTTCTGCAGATAAGGAAAAAAGACCTTTCTGACCCGTCGGTTGAACTCGCATACAAGATCATTAAAGATCTTTTTGAAGAGTTCACAAAGAAACATTACGATAAGATACTTAAAAAGCTGAACATAACTGACGAAGAGCTGAAGGATGCCCAAAGTGAGATACTGAAACTAAATCCCAAACCGGGTAGTTCATACAGTAACCCTTTGAGCAAGACCGTTCAGCATATAATTCCTGACTTCATACTTGAATACGAAGATGATGAGTTCAAACTCACTCTTAACAACAAGAACATTCCGGAATTACGTATCAGCAACACATACTCGGAGATGCTCGAAGAGTACAGTACCAACAAAAAGAATCAGAGCAAGGACACCAAGGAAGCTGTAATGTTCGTTAAGCAGAAGCTTGATTCGGCAAAGTGGTTCATTGATGCCATCCGGCAGAGGCAGAATACGCTGATGACAGTAATGGAAGCAATCCTTGATTATCAGAAAGAGTATTTCAAAGACGGGGATGAAACCAAGCTCAGGCCAATGATATTAAAAGACATAGCCGAGATCACAGGTCTGGATATCTCAACCATATCACGTGTGTCTAACAGCAAGTACATCCAAACGCACTTCGGCATCTTTCCGCTTAAGTATTTCTTCTCCGAAGGAATGCAAACCGACAGTGGTGAGGAGGTCAGCACAAGGGAGATCAAAATGATACTGCAGGAGCTGATCGAGAATGAAGACAAGCACAAGCCATTGACTGATGATAAGCTGGCTCAGATATTGAAAGAAAAATCGTACAATATTGCTCGCAGAACAGTAGCAAAATATCGTGAGCAGCTGAATATTCCCGTGGCAAGGCTGCGAAAAGAAATTTAGAACCCTGAGATAAAAATGAAGATCTTCTCAAAGATAATCTCTGTAATTTTTCATCCTCTGTTTGTTCCCACTATCGGACTTTTCCTGATATTCAATATTGGCAATCAGGTTTCATACGTGCCTGTTGCAGTAAAAAGGATCGTTTACGTTGCTGTTTTTGTCAGTTCATGCCTGCTGCCTCTGAGTGTCACACCCTTACTTTTCATTTTGAAAAAAATAAAGTCCTTTAAAATGGAGACACGACAGGAGAGGATATGGCCTATGTTCATCACAGGCATGTTCTTTATCACCGGGTATTATCTGCTTTCTCTTATTCCTGTGATTCCCGGATTTATTCTTAATTTCATACTGGCAACCATAATCACAATCTTTGTTGCACTGATAATCACTTATTTCTGGAAAATAAGTGTTCACATGATCGGCATGGGAGGCCTAACAGGCGGACTGCTCGCTTTTTCATATATTTTTGGCCTTGATATTCATCTATTGTTTTCTGCTCTGATAATTATTGCCGGCTTATTGGGTGTTGCACGACTGACACTGAATGCACATACTCTCACTCAGGTCTGTTACGGATTCCTGTTGGGATTTTTTATCGTATTCATTTTTGTTTCGGCAACAACCTGATCGTTTTAGAATCACCTTTAGCCCAGGCATAAAAAATCCCGATACGTATTGACCGGGATCCTTTGAAATATCATTTTTCTGCCCGTCAGGAATTGTGAACCTCGTAAAGGGCTTCTGAAACATTTATAACATAATCGGCAAGCTTTTCACTTTCAGAGAACAGATCATTAAAGATTATACCTGTATCATATTTATAAACTTCATTTTTAAGATTTTCGAGATGTTCAACTTTAAGCTGATTTCTGTACGAATTGATCTCTGTCTCTATCTCCTGTGCCTTTCTGAAGTTTATGTTTTCAGAATCTTCATTCAGATTGTCTATCATTATTTCCAAAGCCTCCTCAACCAAATCAAACATCAGTTCCAGTTTTTTCAGAATATCAGGAGAGAACTTTATATTCCGTTCCCGCATCCGGTTAATGGTACGGGCTAAATTATAGTTACTGTCACCAATACTTTCCAGGTCACTCACAAGTTTCATTATCGATCTGACCTGGCGTCTTCCCGTATCACTCAGTTTTGCCTGATTTATCATCGAGATATAATTGGCTATTTCGACTTCCACCTCATCTGAGATACGCTCATACTTTTCGATCTTCGCAAAAAGCTTGGTGAATTTAGCATCATCCTTTGTATTGATCAGCTTCCTGACAAAACCAAACATCTTTTTCGTATGCTTGGCAAAGAATTGAACCTCTTTTCGTGCCTGAAACAATGAAAGCTCAGGCGTAGACAGCAGTCCTGTAGTAATGTATTGAAGTCTGAAATCCTCCCCATCATCATCGCGTAAAGGAATGATCTTTTCTACAATAGTTTTGAATACAGGCACAAACCAGACAAATAACAGTACATTAATTACATTAAATGAAGTATGAAATATTGAGAGTGCGATTGGTATAGCTGCCGGATCTGCTGAGGGTGAAATACCCCCATGTTTGGTTACGATGGAATCGATGGTATTAACAAAAGGATGAAAAACTATCAGCATCCATATCACCCCCAGCATATTGAACATAAAATGTACAAAGGCTGCCCGTTTGGCTGATGTATTACCAACCGCCGCAGCAATATTGGCGGTAATAGTCGTTCCGATGTTCTCGCCCATAATCATTGCAGCTGCAAGTGAGAACGGTATCCATCCCTGGTTACACATTACAAACGTCAGTGCCATGGTTGCACTTGACGATTGAATGATGATGGTGAGTATTGTTCCTATCGCAAGGAAAAGAAGTACGGAACCAAATCCCAGATTAGTATACTCCTGTAAGAATCCCAGGATCTCAGGATTCTCCTTCAGGTTCGGCACCGATGTTTTTAACGCTTCCAATCCCATGAAAAGAAGAGCAAAACCGATAATGAATTCCCCCCATGTCCTGCGCCTTGTCGATTTTGAGAAGATCAACGGCAGACTTACACCTATCAACGGCAGGGCATAAGCACTGATACTTACCTTAAATCCCAACAAAGAAATTATCCAGCCTGTAACAGTGGTTCCGATATTGGCTCCCATAATTACACCAATGGACTGGGTAAGATTCAACAGACCTGCATTCACAAAACTCACCACCATAACAGTAGTAGCCGAAGATGACTGAATGATAGCTGTTACAAGAAAGCCTGTCAGTACTCCCAAAAAGCGATTTGAGGTCATTGAAGAAAGAATGTTTCTCATGCGTGAGCCTGCAACCCGTTGCAAAGCTTCACTCATCATCTTCATACCAAAAAGAAAAAGTCCAAGGGACCCGACTAGGGTAAGGAAGTCAAAAAAAGAGTAGTTCATGGGTTTGTTAACTTTTATTTTACTTCGTTTAGATGCAGATCTAAAGTTAATGCCTTACAAATATCTGAAAAAAAACACAATTCAATGTATAAAAACATAATCTTTTAAACTGGCATCTTATTATTTAACATAAACCATTAAGCACCAATATTGTTTCATTTTCAATCCGGGTTCACATATTTTATTCTTACTTTTATTGTTGCACTTTGAATGTAAATATCAGCCGTCAAACTAAAAGATTGTTTATGTACCTTTCTGTTATCGATGTTTCAATAATTATTGGATACTTAATCATTACTGTACTTATTGGATTCTGGATATCAAAAAAAGCTTCGGCAAACCTTGATTCATATTTTCTCGGAGGAAAATCCCTGCCATGGTATCTTCTCGGTCTTTCTAACGCATCAGGGATGTTCGACATAACAGGGACAATGTGGATGGTTTCTATCATGTTCATCTACGGAGTGAAAAGTGTCTTCATTCCATGGCTATGGCCCGTATGGAACCAGATCGTACTTATGGTCTTTCTCGCGGTATGGATGCGACGCTCCAATGTTCTTACCGGTGCTGAATGGCTTAAGACCAGGTTTGGAGAAGGTATGGGAGCAAAACTTTCACACATAAGCGTGGTTGTATTTGCACTTGTTGCCGTAATAGGGTTCATCGCCTATTCTTTTGAAGGAATCGGTAAATTTTCCGAGATGTTCCTTCCGTGGGATGTCTCTTTCAACCTTTTCGGAATATATTTTCCTTCAAAAAGGGTCTATGCTCTCATCATCATGGGACTTACAACATTGTATGTTGTTAAAGGCGGAATGTACAGCGTAGTTCTCACAGAAGTCTTACAATTCATTGTAATGACCATATCCTGCATAATCATAGGGGTAATTGCAGTTAACATGGTAACTCCTGAGCAACTCAATGCCGTAGTGCCGGAAGGATGGAAAAGCCTGTGGTTCGGATGGCATCTTGACATCGAGTGGACAAAACTGCCGGAACATGTTAATGCTGCCCTGAATTCGAAGATAGGAACTGACGGCTATGAACTATTTACAATCTTCATAATGATCATGATATTCAGGGGTATCCTTGTAAGTATCGCAGGCCCCGTTCCAGGATATGATATGCAACGCGTTCTGGCCACACGCACCCCGAAAGAATCGGCAATGATGAGCGGATTTGTCTCTCTTGTCCTGTTCGTACCCCGGTATCTGATGATAGCAGGCCTTGCAGTCATTGCTCTTGTCTATTTTCAACCTGAATCACTACTGTCGGATGGCGGTCTGGATTTTGAAAAGGTACTTCCTTTTGCATTGGGTAAATTCATGCCGGTTGGAGTGCTCGGCATAATCCTGGCAGGACTGATCGCAGCATTCATGTCCACCTTTGCAGCCAACGTCAATGCAGGACCGGCATACATTGTCAACGACATCTATAAAAAATTCATCAATCCTGATGCCAATAACAAAACTTTAGTCAGAATGAGCTACGCAGCATCACTTCTTATGGTCATCATTGGTGTCGGTGTAGGTTTCATGGTCTCATCCATCAACGAAATATTGCAATGGATAACAGCTGCCCTTTTCGGAGGATATGCTGCCGCAAACTTCCTGAAATGGATATGGTGGAGATTTAATGGCTACGGATACTTCTGGGGGATGGTAACCGGACTGATCATCTCATTGCTCGTGCCGAAACTCTTCCCCCATCTTTCAGTCATACTTGCTTTTCCTCTGGTCATTCTCCCGGTATCCACACTTGGCTCAGTACTCGGATGTCTGCTTACCCCGCCTGACGATATGGAAGTATTAAAAAGTTTCTACAGATCTGTCAGGCCATGGGGCTACTGGAAACCTGTGCTGGAAGAGATCAGAAAAGAGGATCCCGCATTTGAGCCCAACAAGAATTTCAAGAGGGATATGTTCAATACCGTAATAGGAGCCATCTGGCAAATGTCACTGATAGTAATGCCTGTTTATCTTGTACTCAGAGATATGAAAAATATGATCTTGGCAATAGCAGTGATCATTACCACATCTGTCATATTAAAATATAATTGGTATGATAAACTGGAAAAAGATTAAAAAATTACTTTGAAAAGCCCTGATCGTTAAAACAAACCATTGTTACTTTCCAAATGCATAAAAGCACTTGGAAATACAATAGGTTTTTTACGTTCGTCCATTACCACTAATATGTGATAAATATTTTCTTATTGATAAGAAACGGAGAGCTCGGTTTTACAAAACAATTATTAAAGTAATAAGAGCAAGAATAAACACTTGCAATAAAAGAAAACGTACAGGGATATCTATCCCTTTAAATCCCTTTGTTAAGGCTGCCGCCATTTTTGCGCCCATAGCAATTGTTTTTGGTTAAACTTCAATTATTTTTAGCAAAATGAAGTAGAGCTCTAATCATATTGTTTCTCTTTAGACGTAAATAATTTAAAAAGGTTGCGGATATTTATTTTTTTTATGATATATCACTAAAAATGTAAGAATTACAAAGAACATTCGGGTATATTCAGTCTGTTCTTTTCTTTAACGATACAAGAATAAAGTTATTGTGTGTACCTTTGTTTTTATTTTAATATTAAAAATATTAACCATGTCTGATCATAGATTTGAAACACTTCAACTGCATGCAGGACATACTCCTGACAGTGATACCTTATCAAGAGCAGTGCCCATATATCAAACAAGTTCTTACCTTTTCAGGGATTCGGAACATGCGGCAAACCTGTTCAGCTTAAAAGAACCCGGAAATATTTACACCAGGATACAGAATCCTACAACTGATGTTTTCGAAAAAAGGATGGCAGCACTGGAAGGAGGAACAGGAGCTCTGGCAGTTTCGTCGGGTCAGGCTGCACAGTTCATTGCATTGACCAACTTTTTACAGGCAGGCGACAGCTTTGTTGCAACATCCTTCTTGTACGGAGGTACTTACATCCAGTTCAAGGTACAGTTCAAACGCCTTGGCATTGATGTGAAATTTGTGGAAGGTGATGATCCGGAGCTGTTCGAAGCGGCTGTAGATGAAACAACAAAAGCTATATACATAGAAACCATAGGAAATCCAAGATTCAACATTCCTGATTTTGAAGCTATAGCAGCTATTGCACATAAACATGAAATTCCATTGATCGTTGATAATACATTCGGTGCTGCAGGATATTTGTTCAGACCATTGGAACATGGTGCCAATGTGGTGGTTGAGTCTGCTACTAAATGGATAGGTGGTCACGGCACGTCGATCGGTGGAGTGATCGTTGACGGAGGTAATTTCAACTGGGGAAACGGTAAATTCCCTCTGATCACTGAGCCTTCCGAAGGATATCACGGACTAAGGTTCTGGAAAGAGTTCGGCGAAGGATCTCCTTTTGGGAATATTGCATTCATCACCCGTGCAAGAGTTGAAGGCCTCCGGGATTTCGGTCCTGCATTAAGCCCTTTCAATGCCTTCTTATTGATACAGGGACTTGAAACCCTTTCCCTGAGAGTTGAACGTCATGTTCATAATGCACTTGCTTTGGCTGAGTGGTTAGAGGGACAGCCTTTGGTCGAATATGTTAACTATCCCGGACTCAAATCAAGTCCGTTCCATGATCTGGCCAAAAAATATCTGAAAAAAGGGTATGGAGGAGTGCTGACATTCAAGCTCAAAGGAGGTGCTGAAATGGCAGATAAATTAATTGACAGCATGCAACTGGTAAGTCATCTTGCCAATATCGGTGATGCCAAAACGCTGATCATTCATCCCGCCTCAACCACACATGAACAACTTTCGACTGAAGAGCAAAAAGCTGCGGGTGTGGAGCCGGGGCTTATGCGCGTTTCGGTAGGCATTGAGCACATCGACGACATCAAAGAAGATTTTTCCAGAGCTTTTAAAAATTTGTAATGTTTTTGACGGAATTAATGTATTCCGGTTTTCTCTGACTATTTTTGCAGCTTAAAATTTTCGATAACAAATGAAAGAGAAATTAAAAATAGGCCTTTTCGGATACGGAGTGGTTGGCCAGGGACTGTACGATGTACTTCAGTCCACACCGGCATTCGATGCTTCCATAGATAAGATAGTGGTGAAGCACAAAAAGGAGCGCAACCTTCCTGAAACAATGTTCCATTACAACCCCGACGATATCCTGGATGATCCTGATATCAATGTTGTTGTTGAAGTGATAGATAATTCGGAAGATGCATACAACATTGTTAAGAAAGCCCTGCAGAAAGGGAAGAATGTTGTTTCCGCAAATAAAAAGATGCTGGCAGAACATCTTGAGGAGATGGTCAGACTTCAGAAGGAGAACAATGTATCCTTGCTTTACGAGGCATCAGCATGCGGAAGTATCCCTATCATCCGGTCGCTTGAAGAGTACTACGACAACGATCTACTTTTATCGGTAACCGGTATTCTCAACGGTTCCTCAAACTACATACTTTCTAACGTGTTCGACCATGACCAGTCGTATAGCGAGGCCCTGAAAGAGGCCCAGGACCTTGGTTTTGCCGAGAGTGACCCTTCATTCGATGTTGAAGGTTACGACTCCCTTTACAAGCTGATAATTATAACACTTCACAGTTTCGGCACAATTGTAAAACCTGAGAATGTTCTTACATTCGGAATATCGAACATCAGTGAATTCGATATAAACTATGCCCGTGAAAAACGATTTAAGATCAAACTTGTGGGACAGGTAGAAAGGTTACATGATCAGAACATCTCACTTTTTGTGCTTCCCCGATTTGTAGGACGTGACAAATACATCTACAGCGTAGAAGAGGAGTTCAACGGTGTGGTTGTAAAAGGTAAAGCATACGACAAGCAGTTTATGTTCGGAAAAGGAGCGGGAGGTCATCCGACAAGTTCAGCCGTTTTGTCCGACATAACGGCTCTTGCACATGGTTATAAATATGAGTATAAAAAACGTAATTACTTCAAAAAATTCACCTACTTTAAGGAGGGTGCTGTAGAGATATACCTGAGATACAGTGATCCGGAAATATTGAAATATTTTAATTTCGATTCTGTTTCGGAAGAGTACAAAGGTCCTGAATACAACTACAAGATAGGATTCATAAAATTATCAGACCTCATCAAAATAAATGACAAACTGCGCGAAATGGATATTTTCATTGCCCTTACAGGAAAGAAACTAAATTACTGACCATATTCTGAAATAACAGAAAAGCGGATATCGTAACAGGTATCCGCTTTTTTACATTGCAATGTTCTGTTTTTATGCTTTTGGCCCGAGTATTTCTTCGATCTCTTTATGGTCGATGACCTCTTTCTCAAGAAGTATCTTTGCCATTTTTTCAAGCTGCTCTTTCTTTTCTCTCAGAATATCTTTGGCATCATCATAGCATTTATTCACTATCTCTTTAACCTCCTCATCAATTATCTTTTCAAGATATTCCGACCGTCGTTCGATACCCTGACGAGAACCGAGGAACCCCGGGCTAGAATTGTTCACAAGCGATATATTAGGCAGCTTCTCGCTCATACCGTAAACGGTGATCATATTTTTTGCCAGTTGGGCCACCTTCTCTAGGTCGTTGGAGGCACCGGTAGATACCTCGCCAATGATTATATCTTCGGCAGCCCTGCCACCAAGCAACCCTTTTATCTTTCCAAGCAGTTCTGATTTTGACATCAGGTAACGATCCTCAAGAGGCATCTGAAGAGTGTACCCCAAAGCGCCTATCCCGCGGGGAACTATCGAAACTTTCTGTACCTCATCGGCCCCCTCTGTGAAATATCCTACTATTGCATGACCTGATTCATGATAAGCCACGATCTTTCTTTCATGCTCGTTTATGAGCTTATTTTTCTTTTCCAGACCGGCTATTACCCTTTCAATAGCTTCCTCAAAATCTGACATCATGACGCTGTCGTGCTGATTACGAACAGCAAGTATTGCAGCCTCATTACAAACATTAGCGATCTCAGCACCCGCAAAACCAGGCGTTTGTGCCGAAAGGCGGTGCAGGTCTACATCATCACCCAAAGTAAGTTCACGTGTGTGCACTTTAAAGATCGCCTCCCTGCCGTTCAGGTCGGGTTTGTCAACAAGCACCTGACGATCAAAACGTCCGGGACGCAGAAGTGCGGCATCAAGAACTTCAGGACGGTTTGTTGCCCCCATGATTATCACACCGATACTTGCATCAAAACCATCCATCTCCACAAGAAGCTGATTGAGTGTATTCTCCCTTTCATCGTATCCACCTGACACAGCATTGGAGCCACGACTTTTCCCTATGGCATCTATCTCATCGATGAAAATGATGCAGGGAGCATGGTTTTTAGCTTCCTTGAACAGATCACGTACGCGGGCTGCACCCACACCAACGAACATCTCCACAAAATCGGAACCACTAAGACTGAAAAACGGAACGCCGGCCTCTCCCGCAACAGCTTTTGCCAACAGGGTCTTACCTGTTCCCGGAGGTCCCACAAGCAAAACCCCTTTAGGAAGCTTTCCTCCCAAAACAGTGTATTTGTCTGGAGTTTTAAGAAAATCGACAAGCTCTTTTACCTCCTCAACGGCTTCATCAACACCGGCAACATCATCAAATTTCACCGGATTCTCCGGAGTCTCGGCAAGTATCTTGGCCTTGTTCTTACCTACACTCAACATCGGATTACCGGCACCCATCTTTTTATAGATGAAGCCCCAAAGAACCATGAAAAATAATATGGGCAAAATCCAGTCAAGAAGAAAGTTCTTAAGCGCATTTGACTCATACTTGCCAACAATTTTTACATTATTCTTCAATAATCGTTTAAGCAATTCATTGTCGGTAGTATTAGGCAAACGAACCACAGTGAACTGACGTGCCATCTGTTCCTCAATCTCTTTTATCCTCAAGCGCCAGGGAGCGGTGGGTCCTTTTGTTATCGAATGCTCCTTTGCAAGGTTAGCAGTGTCCTTTAATTCTCCAACGATCTTTTCATTCAGGATAAGTACTTTGTCAACCTTTCCCGAATCTATCTTTTGAATAAAACTGTCGTAACTGAGTATTTTATTTCCTGTACTTCCTGATGGGAAGAACAACAATTCCATAATAGAGATCATAAAGAAAAGACCCAAAAAGTAGTAGATGGAGAACCTGTTATTTTTTTTCATCTGTTCAATTTTTGTTTTAACCTGCTTTCAACTTCTAAAAATATAAACCCAAAATAATCATTTAAACTTTTTAATCAAAGTATAAATGATTATCGATTAAGACGTTCTTCTGTTTTGGCTTTATCCAAAACAGTGAGCCTCTAAGTCAGCCTGTCCCGAGGTATCTCGGCCCGCCTGACAATTCGGGCAGGGAGGGTTTGCCCTCATGGGGCCTTTAGTACAGCTCGTTCCTCGCTTTCTAACGGCCAATTCGGGATAAAAAAGTCACACCAGGACAAAATAAGATCCCAATGTGACTTTAATATATTTAAAACAGAATATGTCTTAGTACCTGTAATGCTCAGGCTTGAACGGTCCGTTCTGACTTACGCCAATGTAGTCGGCCTGCTCTTTTGTAAGCGTTGTAAGTTTAACTCCCAATTTACCAAGGTGCAGTCTTGCAACCTCCTCATCAAGTTCTTTAGGCAGAGTGTAAACCCCTATCTCATAATTTTTCTGCCAAAGCTCAAGCTGAGCAAGAGTCTGGTTCGTGAATGAGTTGCTCATAACAAAACTCGGATGACCGGTAGCGTTACCAAGGTTGACCAAACGTCCACGCGACAAAAGGATGATATCGTGTCCGTCAGGGAAAGTGAACTTATCAACCTGAGGTTTAATGTTCATCTCCTTTATGCCGGGATATCTTTCAAGTTTCTCAACCTGTATCTCATTGTCGAAATGACCTATGTTACAAACAATTGCCTGGTCCTTCATCTTCTCCATGTGGTCAACTGTGATCACGTCGCGGTTACCTGTACAGGTAACATAAATATCACCTTCTTTAAGAGCCTCTTCCACAGTTGTCACTTCGTATCCTTCCATTGAAGCCTGAAGTGCACAAATCGGGTCGATCTCTGTAACAAGAACACGGGCACCGAATCCGCGCATACTCTGAGCACACCCTTTACCCACATCACCATATCCGCATACAACAACAGTTTTTCCTGCTACCATCACATCCGTACCACGCTTGATCCCGTCAGCAAGGCTTTCACGACATCCGTAAAGATTGTCGAATTTTGACTTTGTAACAGAATCATTCACGTTAATGGCAGGAAAAAGAAGTTCTCCGCTTTCCATCATCTGATACAGACGGTGAACTCCGGTTGTGGTCTCTTCACTTACTCCTTTCAGTTCAGAGGCAACTTTTTGCCAACGGCCATTATTACGTTCATATTCCTTTTTCAGACGTGCCATCAACTCACGAAGATCCTCAGGTTCGTTGCTGTAATCAACCTCAAGTATTGAAGGATCTTTTTCTGCTTTTGCTCCCTGAATGATCATCATAGTGGCATCACCTCCGTCATCGACTATCAGATCGGGACCTTTTCCGTCACCGAAATCCAATGCACGTTCTGTACACCACCAATACTCTTCAAGCGTTTCACCTTTCCAGGCATAAACCCCCACACCTGTTTTGGCAATAGCTGCAGCAGCATGATCCTGTGTGCTGTAAATATTACAGCTGCACCATCTCACGTGAGCGCCCAGTTCCACCAGTGTTTCTATCAACACGGCAGTCTGGATGGTCATGTGAAGTGATCCCATAATGCGGGCACCTTTCAACGGTTTCTCCTTACCATATTTTTCACGGAGAGACATAAGTCCGGGCATCTCCTTTTCGGCAAGGTCTATCTCTTTTCTTCCAAAGTCTGCAAGACCAAGGTCTTTTACTTTGTAAGGAAGATCTTTTGTTAATTCTTCTGACATTATTTTAATTTTTAAGTAGTTTGCAAAAGTATGAAACGAAGCTGATACAACAAAATAATGTTGATCAAAGCAACTTTTTCAAGGATTTTCGTATTTTCCGTTCATCCTTCTTAAGCTGAAGCTTCAGCTGTTCTATATCGGTAAACTTTTTTTCGTCCCTGATACGTTCAACGAATTCAATGGTTATCTCTTCGGAATAAACATCGCGGTTAAAGTCAAAAATATGAACTTCAATTGAGCGTTGTTTTTGATATGATGTCAGTGTAGGTTTGTAGCCGATATTAAGCATTCCTCCGTACTTGCCTCCGAGGATGTGTACTGTGCAGGCATAAACACCATCAGGAGGAACAAGCTTTCGGGATTCCTGCGGTTCTATGTTCGCAGTGGGAAATCCTATCCTGCGTCCAACCTTCATACCGCCTATCACTCTGCCCGAAAGAAGGTAATTGTATGTAAGTAACTTATTAGCTCCTTTTATCTTTCCTTCAAGAATAAGATTTCGTATAACAGTAGAGCTTATGTGCAAACCGTCTATTTTTACAGCACCTATCTTAGAAATTGTAAAATTGTATTCACTTGCATATTTATGGTATTCGTCATGGCTACTTGCACGATCTTTTCCAAAACGATGATCGTAACCTATCACAAGGTGTTTTAGTTTTATCCCTTTGATAAGAATCTCCATGATGAACTTTTTTGCGGAAAGTTCTGCAAGCTCTTTTGTGAAAGGGATCAGCACAAGATAATCTATCCCTGTTTCACTGAAAAGCCTGGTCTTCTCTTCAAGAGAGGTAAGAAATCTCAGATCATCAGCATCTTTGTTCAGAACCACTCGAGGGTGCGGCCAGAATGAAATTATGACAGATTCGCCGTTTATCTCACGGGCCTTATCTATCACTTTTTGAAGCAACACACGATGCCCCGCATGTAACCCGTCGAACATCCCTATAGTTACAACCGGATTTTTAGCTGAAAAATCGTTAAGCCCTGAGTAAACTTTCATTTCACTGTATTAAGAACAGATGCAAAAGTAATAAAAAAGAAAGGTTTATTCTCAGAACAATGATCATAGTATATCATGTTTAATATCAAACATGAAAAAGGGTTCCATGCTGACACAGAACCCTTTTTTTAATTGAAATGTTTTC
>JAOZOF010000011.1:0-3798 GCA_029933425.1 Marinilabiliaceae bacterium | reverse complement strand
CATGAAAAAGGGTTCCATGCTGACACAGAACCCTTTTTTTAATTGAAATGTTTTCCTTTAGAACATTAACTTGAAAGTAAATGAGAATGTACGTTTGTAACCCCAGAATCCCATAAAGCTTTCTTTGTCGTGTCCATTTCCATGAGCATTGTCCCAACCTTCAGATGCATATTCCTTGTTCATAATGTTGTAGGCATTAGCAAGGAAATGAGCATTCAAATTACCAAGTTTGAACTTGTACTTGAACATTCCGTTAAGCAGTCCGAATGAAGGTAATTTGTATGATTGTTCCCTATCGTCAGGATTTGTACGGCTTTCAGGATCGAAACGGGCATACAGATTGCTATTATGAACGTAGTCAAAACCTAAAGCTATCTTTCTTGTAATATCCCAGCGACCGAGGAATCCAAACTGTGTCTGAGGAGCATCGGCCACTTTAAGGTCCTTGATATAAGCATTGTAGGTTCCCACATAATCATGTGTATCGTCATCATAAACATCAAATGACACATCATCGGTATAATGCCAGTTCCCGAACGATGCAAAACCTCCGATCTCGAGATTTTCAAGCACTTTGTATTTTGCCTCAAGCTCAAGTCCCATATGCATTTCACTAATTCCCTGGAAATAAATTGTTGAAGAGTAAGTTGAGCTTCTATAATATCCTCTTGCCCACTTATCTGCCCATGTTGTATAATAACCATTAATCTTTCCGGTAAAACGACTTGCCCGGAAACCATACCCAAGTTCTATTGCTGTAACTTTCTCATTAGCCAGATTCGGATTTACTTCATTACCGTAATTAATGTAAACAAAGTTATGATAAGGAGCCCTTGAATAATATCCTGCATTGAAATAAACATTGTGATGTTCATTTATGTTGTAATTAGCACCGGCTTTAAAATTATATCCACCTTGTGATACCTGTTCTGCATGAAGGTCTCCACGCCCTCTTGCAAAATTATATCGATCAGTTCTATTATACCAAGTGCCTGATCCTGTTGCTGCAACAAATGCATTCAATGGTCCAAAAGTACCTTCCAACTGTGCAAATACCCCGCTGTAGGTAACCATTCCGTCATTATCATAAGCTATTCTGTCACCTACCTGGGCATGGTTGTTTACAGCATCATTCCAGAATTCTGCACCAAGCAGATCACGCACCTCGCGATAGTGTTCTCCTTTGTAATGTCTTGCATCCAAACCTGCGATCAGATTAAATTTTGATGACATATCATACTTGAATGTAGATATCAATCCATACCAGAAATGATTGTTCATTGAATTTCTCATAATTAAATATGCGCCTTCTTCCTGTGCAGCATAAGAAGCGTTCAAAGAATCAACTACGTAATCCCAGTCTCTTTGTCCGAGGGGATCGCTAGGTGCTCCATATCTTACCGGGTTTCTTCCTAATATACCTGATCCACCTCCGGAACCAACACTTACATATGCCGAAGTAGCAAGGAACATATCCTGATTGATTGTCCAGTACCAGTTAAGGGCCATTTGAGGTTTGTGGTAGAAGTTGTTACGCTCATTGTACATTTCGCCCCGTAACCATCCCCAGTTCGGATTGTACTTAATTCCATTCTGATCCATCTGATCAAAAGTCTGTGCCGAATATTTTGAATTGTCACGCTGTCCATGTTTCTGTGGTGCTCCGATAATAGTTAACTGCAAACGATGATTTTCGCCAAGTTTCTGGCTAAGCGCCATATAGTATGACCACGCATCAATGTATGTGGCATCTACATATCCGGGGCCGCTTGTACGTGATCCCACAAAAGTAAAAGCAGTTCCTTTTTCTCCTTCACCGGTATTCAATGTTGCCATGAATTTCTTAGTTCCATATGAATTTACAGATCCAACTATTGAACCTCCTGATTGTGAATTTGCATTATCGGTAACAATATTCATTGTACCTCCAACTGAATTAATCGCAAGTTTTGAAGCACCAAGGCCACGCTGTACCTGCATCGAGGAAACAGCATCTCCAAGGCCTGCCCAGTTTGACCAGTAAACCCATCCGTTTTCCATATCATTCACAGGGATACCGTTTATCATCACGGCAATGTTCCTTTGGTCAAATCCTCTGATGTTAATACGTGAATCTCCATAACCTCCGGCACCTTTTGTGGCATAAACAGCCGGTGTACGATTTAGAACTTCAGGCAGTTCCTGCGTACCGAGATTGTCTTCTATCTCAGCTCTCTTCATTGTCGACAAAGCAACAGGGGTCTTTCGGTCAACAGCATAAGATGCAATAACATTTACCCCGTGTAATCCTACCTGCACTGATTTTAAAGCAACTTTTCCAAGATCTACGATCTCACCGTCTTTTACTGTTATATTCTTTTCAATGGTTCTGTAACCAATAAATTTAAAAACAATGACATGGCTTCCCGCATCAAGCTTAAGTGTGAAAGAGCCGTCAAGGTTAGTGGCTGCTCCTTTGGTGGTTCCCTTTTCACTTGCTGTAGCTCCCACAAGCCTCTCTTTTGTCTGAGTATCAATAATGATACCCTTAATTGTTCCTTGTGCAAAGGAATTCGAATAAAAGCCTAATGCCAGAACCAGCAAAAAGGCAAATCTGAATAATTGGGTTTTCTTTTTTTTCATTAGATTAAATTTTGATTAGATTAATATAGATGTTTGATATGAGTTCAGAAGCAGATAATACTTTTGAGATAGAGAAAATACTCTTATAGCAAATTCGTATCTCATAAAATTGAAACGACAGGTTATGTTTTTGTTTACTTTTTCCAAGAGTATTTCGTTTAATAATTAGCAGAAATCAGTTAATCAAGTGTATAAGTAAAACTAATTATTCAGCCTAGGGAAGATTAACATTTGAAAACACAAAGTAATAATTTTTTTTTAAAAGAAATAATTTTAATAGGCAGATTTATGGATTTATTGCTATTATTTTTCCTGCTTGTGATACTCTGAACAGGTGATTTAAATTTTTAACCGAACATCCATGTTTTTAACTTTACGATAATTTTTATCCAAGGTATAAATTTCCATTCTTGATGAATAAATATCAATCATTACAACATTTATGTAAAGCATTTGAATTGTCCCCGTTGTCACTGTAAACACATTAAGGGAAATCCCTGATGTATCAATGCTTACCTTGGAATATCAGACATTTTTCTTTGATTCACCTATGATTTTTCAGACACTTTTAAAATTTATTTTTCATGTGCTATTTAGGTATTATTAACAAAATTCATATCTTAGGGAGTTCAATATGTTTTTTAAGTCAAACCTATTTAATAATCTAAATTAATAACTTATGAATAATTCTATTTTTTGGCTTGTTCCTTTAGCAGCTATTCTGGCATTGATCTTTGCCTGGATATTCTTTAAAAACATGATGAAATCTTCTGAAGGGAATGACCGGATGAAGGAAATTGCAAAGCATGTGAGAGATGGTGCTATGGCTTATCTCAACCGTCAGTATAAAGTTGTTGCGATGGTATTCGGTGTTCTTGTTATTATTTTGTTGGTTCTTGCTTATCTGGGAATTCAAAATCCTTTTGTTCCCGTAGCATTCCTTACAGGAGGGTTCTTCTCCGGATTATGCGGTTACCTGGGTATGAAAACAGCAACTTACGCTTCGGCAAGAACTGCTTACGGAGCTTCTCAATCATTGAACAAAGGATTAAAGATAGCTTTCAGAAGTGGGGCAGTAATGGGACTGATAGTTGTAGGATTCGGACTTCTTGACATAAGTATCTGGTGGCTTATTCTTACCAAGCTGGTATACACTGCCGAACATATGCAAAACGG
>JAOZOF010000392.1 GCA_029933425.1 Marinilabiliaceae bacterium | reverse complement strand
TCTCGTAAGTGTTTATATCCTGAAATTGTTATGCTAATCTGGTTTTTCTGATTAGGATATGCTTTGGGGTTAATCTTTTAACTTGTGAAATTTTCTCCATCGATCGTAATTCGATATTTTTAATAAAAACGATGAAATTATCGCGATAATTTTTTAGATTTGATTAAAATTATCGATTTATGAAGATTGAACGTAGTTATTATTTAGAAAAAATAAAGAAAGGATTTAAGAATAATCCTATTGTTGTCCTTATAGGAGCACGTCAGGTTGGGAAAACAAGTTTGATGCAACTTTTTTTATCCGGCAAAGGCCATTTATGGTTAGATGGAGAGAATCCGGAAACAGCTCAGATTTTTCAAAGATTCTCGGATTTAGAAACATTTTTAAAAATAAACATCAACTCTGAACTTTCCGGCACATTAGTAATTGATGAATTTCAGTATGTAGAGAATGTTTCATTAATGTTGAAATTGCTGGTTGATAAATATCCGGATCTGAAAATTTTGTGTAGTGGTAGTTCAAGTCTGGATATCATTCAGAATGTCAATGAATCTTTAGCCGGTCGAATAAGGCTGATCTCTGTATATTCATTATCATTTGAAGAGTATATCCGTTTTAATGACAAATCGTTGTATGATAAGTTTATTCAATTAGATTTAGAAGATAATATTTCTTTGTTATTGCCGGAAGTGAAGTTGTTGTTGAAAGAATACCTTTTGTACGGAGGCCTGCCAAAGATTGCATTGGAGAAAAATAGAAAAGAAAAAGAAGAGCTGTTGAATGATATTTATCAAACATATTTATTAAGGGATGTTCGTTTTTTTATTAAGAATAAGGACTTTGTGGGTTTTAATAAGTTGTTGAAAATATTGTCTTCTCAAATAGGTAATTTATTAAACATAAATGAATTGGCGAATACTTTGCAATTAAGTTACAAATCATGTGAGGAATATGTTAACCTTTTAGAGCAAATGTATATTATAATTTTATTGCCACCTTTTTCGAATAATAAAAGAAGCGAACTGTCGAAGATGAAAAAAATATACTTTACCGATTTAGGTTTGAGGAATGTGGTTTACAACAGTTTTAATGAAATAGATATAAGGACAGATAAAGGGGGTATTTTTGAGAATTATGTCCTTTTGGAGTTGATAAAATCATCCGCAAAAAATATTTATTACTACAGGACAAAAGACAAAACAGAAATAGATTTTATGGTTATAGATAGTGAAAATAAGATTATACCTGTTGAAGTAAAATACAAATCATTTAATAAAGCTGTCAAGGTAAGGGCGATTACTGAATTTGCAAAAAAGAACAAAATTGAAAAAGCTTTCATTATAAATACAGATTTAAATGGTATTGTTGGAATACAAAATTATGTGTTGCCTTATTTAATAAAAAAACTACTTTAAAGATTCTGATATTTTGAATGAAATGTAAGTGTGTGGGTTACTGTTGATTTGTGATGTATTCAGTCTCGGTTACTTTTTTGCAGTCAGCTCTATGTTTTTGAGAGCTGGGGTATATTTACAGCATAAAAAAGATTCCTTTCAACCATGCTATATTTCACATATTTGTTCTTATTGGTAGTGCCTGTTATTTTGTGTCGGTATACTTTTATGTGTGAAAACGGCATTAAAACGGCACTGTGATGAAATGAAAAAGGACCAGCTTTTCTGCTGATCCTCTGATTATCAATCGTCGGGATGAGAGGATTTGAACCTCCGACCCCACGCCCCCCAGACGCGTACTCTAACCGAACTGAGCTACATCCCGATTTTGAACGGTGCAAAGATAATCAATTTCAATTTTCGTGCAATAAGTTTCTTGAATTTTAAGTTTGAAATAAAACTGTAAGATCTTCCGGATTTGTTAGGCTAATTAAACGGTTTAATTATTTTTGTATTCGAAGAAATAAACATTACATGGCATACACAGGTGATGATAAAATATTGCTTGAGGGTTTAAGGGACGGCCGGGAGAAAGCCTATGAAGAGCTATTTATGACATATTATGTCCAGCTTGTTGTGTTTGCTCAAAAAATACTTGGAGATGAAGACATGTCGAGGGAGATGGTACAGGATGTATTTGTGATGTTTTTTGAAAAGCGTGATGTGTTGAATATTCACACCTCGTTAAAGTCACATCTGTATCAGACTGTGAGAAATCGCTGTTTGAATGAAATAAAAAGGAATCAGATACGAAGGGAACATCACTCGGGAATTTTCGTTGATAAAAAGAATCAGGAAGCATATTTCGAAGATAAGATGCAGGAAACGGAACTTGAAGCAAGAATATTTTCTGTTGTGGAGTCATTACCGAAACAATGTAAAAGAATATTTGAAATGAGCCGTTTTGAAGGAATTCCCAATCAGGAGATAGCAGACAAACTGAAATTGTCGAAAAGGACTGTTGAAACGCAGATTAGCAAGGCTTTGAAAATACTAAGGAAACATTTGAAGGGTTATGTAGATGTCATCTTATTTATTATCTTTTGGATGTTGAAATGAATATGATAAATATTAATACGTGTGTTGTTTATGTTATTTGTCACAATAATGCATAAAATATATAATTACAGAATATGGAATTTATATTACAATTATTGGCACAACTGTTCTCTGCACCGGTAGAGGAAACAAATAAGAGCATTAAGAAAGAAGAAGTAAAAGTGGTTGATCCGGCAAAAGCTGAGATCCCTGTTAATGAAGCAGAAGAGCAATTGGAGCCGAACCTTTTTAATGTTTTCGATTTTCACTGATTCGGAATATTTTATCTAACTATGGAAGAAAACCGGAAAATTGATCTGTTAATAGTCAGAAAACTCACCGGCTCTGTTACTCAGGAAGAGAGTAAAGAGCTGGAACGTTTTATTTCTGAAA
>JAOZOF010000391.1 GCA_029933425.1 Marinilabiliaceae bacterium | reverse complement strand
AGCTTAACATATATCTGATGCTGATACCAGCGTATCACATCCATTACATCCAATATGTCGGCTGAATCTTTTACCGGGTCAATACCGGGTATCGCCATTTCGTGCTGCCTCTTTAAAGCCTGCTCTTTTTCTTTCAGGATATCTTCCGCATTATCAAACCAAACACTTACATTCTTTGCATATTTTTTTGCCTGTTTCACCATTCCGGTCTCTTCTGCTGCCTTTTGTACGGCCTTCCTGTCCTCTACAACCGAATCATCAATGTCTGAAAGGTCAATGCCTCTTTTTTCGGCATCTTCCAGTATCATTTCAATGGTTGTTTTGAAAATGTCGCTTAAAGAATCCCAGAACTTTTCATTGTTCATGTCAATATTTTCATTGTCAGGGAATTGTTCCTTCCCAATGGCATAGTTAGCGCATTTTGAGGTCATTGTACATCTTTCGCACCAACGGTCACAGTAATTGTATATTCCCGGAATAAAATCGGGATTGTCAACTATTTTTTTTAGTCGTTCTTTATCCATGACTATGCTGTATTAAGATCAGTAACAGTTTTTATTTCATAACTCTTTTTGATTGTCCAAAGACGCCATGCTGTGAGCAGTGAAAGACTTCCCAGAAGTATCACCAGCTTGTAAATATCAACCGCCACGTCAGCCCATGAGCCACCCATTACCACGATTCGGGTTCCGGCATGAAGGAAATGTGTTGTTGGTATTATCTGCGACAGCCACTGAATCGGTACGGGCATTGCAACCACAGGCCATGAATAGCCTGATGTCATGAAAAACGGGTATGTTGAAAAAGCAAGTATTCCCATGTATAATGCCTGGCTTTTAACGAATGAGCCAAGAAGAATTGACAAAAGAGCTACCACGCCGGCAAATATCATTCCTACAACTACAAGAGCAAACAGATTTCCATGATTGCTGACCCCCAAAGAAGGATATACTCCAAAAAAGAAGATCAGAAAATATGCAAAATATAAAAACATGTAATATGCCGATTTACCTGTAATGTAACTGAAAATAGAGTTCTCGCCACTGAGATATTTTTTGAACTTACCTTCTTCGTTATCCACAGCCACACTTTCACCCATACCGATAAGCAGTGTTTGCTGAAGGATGAGAAAAAGCAGTCCGGGCAGGAGAAAATCGCCGTAGTTGTTTGTGGGATTATAGATGGGACGTATTTCAGGAAGAACAGGGTTGATCAGCTCTATTGCATGTTTGGGATTAATGCCGTGTGCTTCAAGATACCTTAATCTAACACCTGATCCGGCTGTCATCATCACTGTGTTTATGGCTTTGTTCAGGTCGTTCGACGGAAGGAATCTGGTGGTGTTCAGGAACATTTTTACATCTGCACCCTTCAGTTTCAGCAGGTTTTTCTCAAAGTCACGGGGGAACCACAGGAATCCCTGTATTTTCTGTTTGTACATCAGATCAATAGCCTCTTCGTAACTGTGTATCCTATATTTTATGTCGATCTTAGGATCTGCTGACAGTAATCTTGTCAGTCCCAATGATGTAGATGTTTTGTCCATATCCACGATCCCGAACGATATACCTTCGATATCCTTTTGTATGTATATGGTGCCGAGCAAAGAGGCATACAGCAGCGGTGCAATAATGACCGTCAGCAGGATGCTGTGGTTTTCGATCACCTGATTTAACTCGGCTTTAAATATTTCTTTGAATTTGCTCATACTGTTTCAGGGATGACTTTCACTTCAGTTTCTTCTTTTATTCTTAATCTTATTGCAACGTAGGTTGTCAATAACCCTGTTACAAGGAATATGCTCAAGGTTCCCAGCTCCGGCAGAATATACCTGAAGGGAGCTCCTATCTGATACAATTTAAAGTATGCATGTAAAAAATGTGTGTATGGTATGAATTGTCCGTACAGACTGTTGAAGAACGGCATTCCGAACAACGGGAAAGTGAATCCGCTGAATACGAAGGCCGGGGAGTTGTAAAAGAATGCGATGTCAAGTGCTACAAGCTCGTCGTCGATGGTTGCTGAAAGCATAAATCCAAGCGAAATGTTTACAATGGTAAAGATAGTAAACAGCACTATCAGCTCAATGATCTTGTGTTTGAATGGTATTCCGAAAAGCATAAAGATGATAGCTATCAGCATAATTATGGCAAGCCCGTACGATAGATACGCAAGTAGCTTTCCGGTTAGAATATGTAAAGCACTTCCATTCCCTGTCTTTACCATTTCGTGAAAGGTGCCGTATTTGAACTCTTTGTTGAACGCCCTTGCCGAGACGAAGAAAATGAACATCTGCAGCAGAACGGTCATCAGACCCGGTACAAGATAGTACAGGTAATTGAACCATGGGTTGAACAGTATCTTTGAATGAACTTTAACGGGCATTATCAGTCCCATTGTGGTAGGGTGGTCGATACCGGCATGTTCCAGACGGGAGATGGTGATTCCTGCCGATACGGTTCCTGCAATTGTGGCTGCTTCGCGGTACATTATGTTTCCGTAAACAATGTTCGAGGAGTTTGTATACACTGCAAGCCGTGTTGTCTTGTTCCGGTAAATGTCCTTTGCAAATCCGGGCGGGATGTAAAATATTGCAAGTTCGTCATGTTGCAAAAAGAAGTCTTCAAGCTCATCACCCGACGACAGATAGTATGTGACATCCATGGCAGGGGAGCTTTCTATCATTGATGTTACAGTTCGTGACACTTCTGAATGATCAGCATCGTAAACTGCTACAGGAATATCGCGTAATGCGCCTTTAATGTAAACAAAAGAGAGGAACAGATAAACAATGACCGGAAGAATTACAAGCAAGGTAACAGCAAACTTATCCTTTGAAATCAGATCAAGTTCCCTCAAGGCAATTTTTATAAATGCAAAAGATTCTCTTCTCTTATCCCCGCCTGACC
>JAOZOF010000390.1 GCA_029933425.1 Marinilabiliaceae bacterium | reverse complement strand
GGTCATTTATTTTTCAAATACTCTTCCCACCATTTCAGATATTTCTCATCTGATACATCAACGGGCAATCCTCTACGGGCTTTCCAGATACTGTCCATCTTTGCCATTCTTTTTTCCCAGAACCTGATCTCTTTCGGGTCTTCGGGGTATGTGGCAAGGTCTGACTCTTTAAGCCAGTTATCCAGTTTACGGCTCAACCCTTTTTTGATCTTTGCATATACAGGTATCTCTGCCAGGTTATTCACCTCATCCGGGTCATTTTTCACATCATAAAGCTCCTCCGCCGGACGATAATCACTCATGAACGGTTTTTGAGCAGGTGTTAGTTTACCCTCTTTTTTCAGCACCTCGAGCAAAATGATATCAGGATACATATTACGTTTGTAAGCATTGTACTGAGTGTATGGCCTGTCAGGGTAAAAGTTACGGATGTAACGATACCTGCCGTCAAAAACGGCACGTATACGATCCACCGTTTCATCCCGGCGGTCGCGCATTGTATAAACCTCTGTGCGCGGAATATGACGCCCGAGAAAATTCTGCCCCTGCATATAATCGGGAATTTTTATTCCTGCTAAAATAAGCGATGTGGCAGCAAGGTCGATGTTGCTCACCAACTCAGTTCGTCTTTCACCTGCATATTTTCCGTCAGGATACCGGACCATCAGAGGGGTATGTGTTCCCCCGTCGTACAGGAACTGCTTATTCCGCACCATCGGCCGTCCCTGGTCGCCCACAAAGAAAACATAAGTATTATCAGCGAGGCCTTCGTCTTCCAGCCGCTTAAGAATCCTGCCCACTTTCTTATCCACCTGCTGAATGGTTTCAAGATAAAGAGCCCAATCCTTACGCGCCAGCCAGTCATCAGGGAGGTATGAGGGCATGTTAACCTTCGATTCATCCACCGGATGGTCTTTATCCTTCACAAAAGGTCTGTGCGGATAGTGTATCTGTATCTGTCCGAAAAAGGGCTGCCCCTCTTTACGCTGTGTCCAGTCGGTGCCGTCGTAAATTTTATAATCCGTCTTGAAATTATAATCTTGTTTGCCCGGTTTTGTACTGTCATTCACATTCCCGTTGAAAGTAAAATATCCCGCTTCTTCAAAATATTCCGTTATAACTTTTATACCATCAGGCAGCGGCTTTTTAGCCTGCGGACGAGTACGGTGCTGATGACAGTTGATACTAACGGGATACATTCCCGTTACCAGTGCAGAACGGCTCGGTGAGCAGACTGCCGTCACAGTATGACAGTTCTCGAAAAGAACAGACTGCTCCGCAAACCTGTCCAGGTTCGGAGTATAGACCAGAGAGTCTCCGTAGCAACCAAGGTTTGTACCAAGGTCATCGGCCACTATCCATAGAATATTCGGCTTCTCATTCTGCTTTTTACCAGATGTGCATGAACTGAACAATACCAGTACTGCGACAACCGAAAAAAAAGTGTTCTTAGTATGTTTAAACATATCAGATATACGTTATTTCGTATCCAATTTCATTTTAACCTTCTTTCCGGTCAGTTTTTCATACTCAGCTATTATTTCTTTAAGCACTTCAGGATTTTCCTCTGCCACATTATGCTCCTGCTTAATATCCGTTTTAAGGTTGTAAAGCTGAACAACGGGAGCATTTCCTGTAGGCAGGTTAACCCAATTTATGGGTCCTCCTTTATACGGAGGTATCATCACCCAATCACCTTTCCTATAAGCAGTACGTCCTATGGCTTCTATACCCAATGCCTCCCTGCCTTTATTGCTTTTGCCGAGAAATACATCCATAAGGTCTTCTCCATCCTGTGACCTCTCGTTGCTTCCAACCAGCGAAGCAAATGAATTAAGCAGGTCAATCTGTGACACCATAGCATCGGAAACTCCCGGTTTGATATGGTCCTTCCAGTATGTTATGAATGGTAACCGTGTTCCGGCTTCAAGCAAGCTGTATTTCCCTCCTCTGAAAGGTCCCCATGGTTTATGGTCACCATTTCTTGTAACTGATTCATCCTGATAACCGTCGTCAAGAACAGGACCGTTATCACTTGCAAGAACAACAAGGGTATTTTCAAGCAATCCTTCTTCTTTCAGTGTTTTCATTATCTCGCCTACACACCAGTCTCCTTCTACTATCACATCACCACGGGCACCAAGGTCTGTTTTACCGACAAAACGCGGATGAGGAGTACGGGGAACATGAGGCTGTTCCAATGCAAAGTACAAAAAGAATGGTTTATCTTTATGAGCCTTAATGTAATGCTTAGCTCTTACAACAAAAGTATCAGCCATATTCTCATCTATCCATCTGGCACTCTCACCACCTATCATATGCCCTATCCTGGAAATACCGTTAACTATTGTTCCGTCATGTCCCTGTCCGGGCGACGGCTTCAGCTTTAACAATTCGGGATGCTCTCTGCCTGTAAGTTCATCCGGAAATTTATGCCTGTAGCTTACTTCGATAGGATCATCAGGGTCGAGGCGCAAAACATTTCCATTCTCAATAAAAACAGTAGGCACACGATCCTGTGTGGCTGCCATAATGAAAGAGTAGTCGAATCCGACCTCGTTAGGACCTGGAGATATGTGTTTATTCCAGTCAGTGTTACCCGCACCAAGTCCGAGATGCCACTTACCCACTATTCCGGTCTGATAGCCCTGATTCTTCAGCATACGGGGAATAGTAAGCTCATCATTTGCGATGATAAGCGGAGCTGAGCCGGGAAGAATATGAGCTCTTCTGTTCCTCCATGGATATTTTCCTGTAAGCAGAGCATAGCGGCTCGGAGTACAGGTTGACGATGAGGCATAACCTCTCGTGAATTTCATTCCGCCGTTAGCCAGCTTGTCGATGTTAGGTGTAGGTATAGCTTTGCTGCCGTATGCACCGACATCGCCATAACCAAGGTCATCGAAATA
>JAOZOF010000389.1 GCA_029933425.1 Marinilabiliaceae bacterium | reverse complement strand
AATTAGCCAATCGTTTATTTCTTCTTTTTTCTCAGGTTCAGCTTCGTTCCTGCTTTGACGGAATCTTCTTTTTGAAGTCCGTTATATTTCAGGATACTGCGAAGTTTTACTCCGTATTTATGCGAAATGCTTTGTAATGTTTCCCCTTGTTTAACTACGTGATATTCATTGTCTCGGTGTGCCTTCCTTCGCTTGGGCTCTATGTAAAGATGCTTGAATTTACTGATGTCTGAATTTTCCGGGATGTCGTTGTAATGATATATTTCCCACGGCCTTAGATCAAATTCTTCCGCGATGCTTTCAAACGTATCGCCCGGCTCCACATCTATGTATTTTACGTTATTGTTGTATTTTACTTCATGATACTTGTTTACGTTGATCACAAAATTATCAACACCACCCTCTGAAACAACAGCATTTTCGTTTTCTTCTGCATATCTTTCTTGATCTCTTTTGCTAACCTTACTGTCAAGCCTGTAAAGTTTGTAATCTTCTATCAGTTTGATGAGACGGTGTGCATATCTCGGGTCAGTGGCATATCCGGCTTTTTTCAGTCCGTGTGCCCAACCCTTGTAATCAGTTGTCTTTAATGCGAAAAGCTTAGCATACCGGTTCTTACCTACCAGATAATTACTGTGATCGATGTATGAGTCATATACCGTTTTGTACTTTCTGAAGCACTCGTGCCGGCGGTCATCATCGTAATATACCTTTTCCCCTTTCCAGTTGTTATGGCACTTAATGCCGAAATGGTTATTCGACTTTTTTGCCAGAGTACTGTTTCCGGCATTGGACTCAAGCAGTGCCTGTGCCATTGTAATACTTGCAGGAATGCCTGTTCTTTTCATCTCCTTGATAGCAAGGTCCTTGTATTTATTGATATATTCTTCATAAGAGAGCTTCTCTTTTGCTTCCGTGTTGAAAGAGATGAATAAAAAAATAAATATTACAGATGAAAAGATCGTATGTTTCATTAACAAAATATTTTATGATTATCCGGTGATAGCGGCAAAGATAAAAAAATAGAAATAGTATATAATTGGAATAGTATTAAACATTATTGTATTTTTGAAATAAATGTGATAAAACGAGATGAAAAAGAAGAATCTTTCCGTAATAGTTGATGTTTACGAATCGCGTACAGAGTTATCTCCGGAAAATAATGAACTGATCGAAAAAGCAATCAATGCAGGCAGGAATGCTTATGCACCATATTCCGGTTTTCATGTAGGAGCTGCGGTATTGCTTGAGAATGGTGAAATAATTACAGGAAGTAATCAGGAAAATGCTGCATATCCTTCAGGATTGTGTGCCGAAAGGGTTGCTGTTTTTTATGCAAAAGCAAAATACCCTGAGGTAGCCATCAGGCAATTGGCAGTTGTTGCAATTAAGGATGGTGTTGTTGTGGAAACCCCTGCCTCACCTTGCGGGGCATGTCGTCAGGTACTTATCGAATACGAGGATCAGCAAGGCTCACCTCTGTCGGTTATTTTAGCAGGTAAGGAACAGACTATCGTTATCCCTTCTTCTTCTGACCTGTTGCCTCTTTCTTTCGGAAGTAAAGAACTTGAATGATCTCAGCATTGTACTAAAGTTCAGCACTCTTTATTCTGTTTTACAACCCTGATCTTCTTTCTACAGGTGTAATTTATCGGATGCTTGTGAACTTTTAACATCTATATGTTGTTATAAATCAAAAGTATTCCATCAATAAAATTACATCTTTATGAAACACAGTGAATATGACCGTTATATAAAATTTATTCCGGGAGTAAGATTCTGGATAATAACTACAGGAGTGATCGTTGCCTTTGCGGCTCTTAAGCAGGCAAGTCATATCGTTAATATCATTCTGCTTGCAGCTTTTCTTACTGCCATCAGTATGGCTCCGTTGAATTGGCTGAAAAAGAGAGGCGTGAATAAAGCAGTCGCCAATATTTTGGTAATTCTTATTGTGATAGGCATTGTAGGCCTGATATCTCTTGTAATCGGAACTTCAGTAAGCAATTTTTCCGAAAAACTACCTGTTTATCAGTTAAAGTTCGAGGAAGCCTGGAACGGCATAATTGCTACTTTTCATGAATTTGGTTTAATTGATAAAAGTGTAGAAGCGAAGGATAGTTTTAAAGCCGGCAGTCTTTTGCCTATGGCAGCACCGTTAGCATCAGGTTTCGGATCGTTTGTTTCGGGAGCTTTGATCGTGTTCCTGTTCTTTGTTTTTATGATGATGGAATCAGAGATGTTCATAAAAAAACTATCGTTCGTATCGAAGGATTCTTCTAAAGAGGCAGAGCTTGTTGTTCATAAACTGAGAAATTATTTCGGGATTAAAACACTGACAAGTCTTGTAACAGGTTTGTTGATAGGAGTGATGTTGTACATTATGGATATAGATTTCCCTGTTCTGTGGGGATTCCTGGCTTTTATTCTGAATTATATTCCAAGTATAGGTTCTTTTATTGCTGCTATCCCCGCTATTTTGATAGCAATAATAATTCACGGTCCGGGCACAGCTTTGGTAGTGACGATCGCTTACCTTGTTATCAATACTATTATTGGTAATATGATTGAACCCCAGCTTATGGGAAAGAATCTGGGTATTTCTCCGCTGATCGTGTTTTTTTCAATGATATTTTTCGGGTATCTTTTAGGTGCGGTAGGAATGCTGATCGCAACACCGCTGACAATAATCATCAAAATAATATTCGATAGCAGGGAAGTAACACGCAATATGGGTATTATGCTTGGTGATGGCAGGGAGTTGGACTCATCGAACCACACTTCAAAAAAGGTGTTCTAGCAGTTTCCGTACTTAGAATTTAAAGCTCTTCTTGTATCTGGCAGGCGAATATCCTGTTATCGATTTGAATATTCTTGAAAAGTGATACCGGTCGGCAAATCCTGTTACTGATGC
>JAOZOF010000388.1 GCA_029933425.1 Marinilabiliaceae bacterium | reverse complement strand
TTGTCGTAATAATAAATAATTAACCCTCCCGGCTTTTTCCGGGAGGGTTTTTTTGATATTCTGGTCAATAAACAGTTAAACAAATCATCAAATAATCATTTATTACTATCTTTGCATAAAAAATATTGGGACGCATTTTGGCTATTGATTACGGGAGAAAGAAGTGTGGTATTGCGGTAAGCGATCCTTTACAGATCATTGCAAACGGCCTCACAACAATTCCTACTCATAAATTGTTTGATTTTTTGGTTGATTACATGAGTAAGGAGGATGTTGAAGAGATCGTGATAGGATATCCGATCCAATCAACAGGCGAAGAATCGGAGTCGATGAAATATATCAGACCTTTTGTGAACCGTTTTAGGAAAAAATATCCTGATATGCCGCTTAAGTGGGTGGATGAACGGTTTACTTCGAAAATGGCATTTCAGACAATGATAGATGCAGGGCTGAAAAAAATGGCAAGAAGAGATAAAGAGCTTGTAGATAAGATCAGTGCAACAATAATTCTCCAGACATACATGGAGCACAGACAGGGAAAAAGTTTTTAATAAAATTAGTGAAGGAAATGGTATACCCGGTAGCAGTTTACGGACATCCGGTTTTAAGGAAGGTAGCAAAGGATATCACTCCCGATCATGAGGGGTTAAGTGATATTATTGAGAATATGTGGGAAACGATGTATAAGTCGGATGGTATTGGTCTGGCTGCTCCTCAGGTGAATAAATCTATCAGGTTGTTTGTAATTGATGCCACGCCGTTAGAGGAAGATTTTCCGGAACTGGAAGGGTTTAAACGGGTTTTTATAAATGCCAGAATTGTGGAACGGACAGGAGAGGAGGATATACAGGATGAGGGGTGCCTCAGTCTGCCAACTATCAGAGAAGAGGTGAAAAGACCGTCCCAAATAACGATTGAATATTTGGATGAGGATTTTAACCCTATTACTGAAACCTATTCCGGTTTTGCTGCGAGAGTTGTTCAGCATGAATATGACCACATTGAAGGTATATTATTTATCGATCACCTTAGTCCTTTGAAAAAACGATTGCTTAAGTCAAAATTGAACAGGATTTCCCGCGGAGAAGTGGATATTGACTACAAAATTTTAACACCTGTGGTTGCAACAAGGGGAAAACGTCGATAATCCGGCATTTTTCATCAACGATATTTACACAATTGTCTTTCCAAATAGTATATTTATCAAACAGCCTTTTGGGTGTTTTTCCGGCTTTGTTTGCTCGACCCATTTGTAGTTTCCTGTAATCTGCATTATACTAGGAAGTTGTAGGTTAGTCTTTGTTTAGGGTTTACATATTATTGAACAAAGGGTGATTTTAATTATTTTTAACATATTGACTTTTAAATATTTTTTTACGTACATTTGTATAGATAATTAAATAATTGAAAACCACATACTAATTAAATATTAAAGTCATGAAAAAATTTATCAACCTGTTTTTTATCGCATCCCTGTTTTTAATAGGTTTCACATCATGTGAACAACAAGGGGGAGAACCAGAAGGAATACCGGGAATGGGTGATACACCCGGAGCCCTTGAGATATCTGAATCATTTACAGCGCCGGAGGGGGTTGTCATTAATCTTGAAACACTTGATGAAGGGACATTGGAGTCTGTTCTGTCTACACAGAGTAAATTAAAATCTACAGAAGGATTTTTCTTTCGGAGAGGTTGTGGAGGGTCCCATTATGGTGGTGATTTTAAAGTTTGGATAAGAGTAAAACTGGATGTGCAAAATACAAGTAATAATAAAATGTGTTTTAATATACCGGCAGGAACAGTTTTTCAGGTTTCAGATCCTTCTTATCAAAACGGTATGACAATATCTCCTATTCAGATATGTGTTGAATCTCAAGGGTTTTGTAATGTTGAGCTCTGGTTAATGTGTTTGAACAGAGGTAAGGATGGTTCAGAAGCTAATGTTTCATATAAGATATTAGGTGTTACTGGAAATGCCAGAATGTGGAACTTAGTTCGCAGGTTAAAAAATAAAAGATGTAACATAGAGTGGTACTTAAATATTGAAGAGTCTGCTAAATTAAAATCTGCAACTGATGCTGAGATTGAAAAATATAAAGAAATGGCAGATCATATCCAAAATGCCATATGGCAAATTACAAATGATGGACAAGATTTAACTCAAGAACAAATAGATTATTTTGATTCTTTACCAGATATAGAAGAATAATAACTTACAAAATGGTAAATAAAAACTCCTGTAATATCTGCGGGAGTTTTTTTATGTCAAAGATTCCATTGATACCGATATTTTTTAGAAGTTTACAATGTGTATTAAAAAAAATCATGACAAGATAAAAATTTTTTCAATTTACTATTGACAACTGCATACTCATGGGTGTAACTTTGCCTTATGGTTTACCTTCTTTTATTGATTTAATGTTTGTTAAAACACTTGCTAAATTTTAAAGCCATGAAAAAAATTGTCAGTATGTTTATCGTCGCTTCACTTATAGTGATCGGTTTTACATCCTGTGAGCAGGAGAGTGAAGCACCCGGAGGTATTCCGGGAATGGGTGAAACACCCGGAGAATTGGAGATCAGAGAACCTTTTGTCCCTCCTGATGGAGTCACTTATGAAGTTGTAGGAGGAGAAGAGTTGACATTAGCAGATGTAATTGGTTCAGAACAAACTGAGTTGAAATCCACGAGTGGTTACCCGGGGGAATTTATTTGTGGCTCGGGAGGTAGTTTGTATCAGGGAGAATTAAAGTTTTGGATAACTGTTAAACTTACATTTACCAATATTAGTAATACAAACAGGCGTATCACCCTTAAGGAAGGATTGATCTTTAAGGTTGTGGAGAAAGGATATCAGAATGGATGCCTTTTAAAAAGGGTTATCTTTTATGTTAAAGCTCATTCCTCACGAACAGTTTCAAT
>JAOZOF010000099.1:1941-11243 GCA_029933425.1 Marinilabiliaceae bacterium | reverse complement strand
GTTTGTTCTTTTACCGATATTTTTGCCTGCTCTAATTGTTGAGCAAGGCCTTTATATACAGCAGTAATGATATCGTATTCATCACTCAATTGTTGAAACCTAACATCAACCCTATTCGGGTCAATATTTCTATGCCTGTCTTTATATTCAAAAAATTCTTTTTGAATTCGTTCATACTCTTTCTTCTTTTCTTGATAACGCTCCTGAACAAACTCAAGGTTCTCTCTTACCTGACTGGTTTTATAATCAATCACATATTTTTGTAACAGGTCAACTACTTTTTTAATAAACTGAGCTGTAGCTATCGGCTCTTTCCCTTCGGCACTAACCGTAACAAGTCCTGTTTTATCATCAACATCAACCTGTATAAGATCTTCCGTAAATTCAAGTGCTTCAATTTCCTCCTCAGACAAATATACAACTCCATAATCTGTTTCATTTGGCTCTTCATCTCTCGGAAATAAGTCCTTTTTGATTGTCCAGGGCAATTTAAAAGTATATTTTAATATAATTTCTCCTACAGATTCAACAGAATCTGCTACAACAAAATCATAAATTGACACCGGATGACCATATTCTTTAAAATTGAATTTCTGATGTATTAACTCTTCTTTAAACGGAAAACTGTTAATAACCTGAGGATATAAGTCTGCAGGTATACCGGAAGCTTCTCCCAACATTGAATTCAGATTAATACCTGCCATGCCTGCCAGTGCTCCCAGACCTCCAAGGTTTCCTCCTTTTTTTTCGGCTGATGGCAGCAGTGTTGCCGAAGCAGTAAATTTTTTAGGACTGGCAAAAGCAATTATAAGGCCTATTAAAACAGCAACGCCTATGGAATAATATATCGTTCTACGTCCGTTCCATATTGTTTTAACAAGGGCAATAAGATCTATCTCGTCATCCTGGATAATTGGAGGAGCAGAGTCTGTCCCTTCCTGACTTCTCCCTAAGGAATTAGGAATATTTTTATCTTTATTTTCATTCATATTTAATACAATTGTATTTTTAGAAATAGACTCACCTTTCTTGATGGAATCCTAAGCTGCCTCCTGGTTATTTCGTTGAATTCATAATAGTAACTATCGTCAATGATAATGATGCCATTGCACTTGCCATTGATATCCATCCGGCTGCAGTCATTGGCTCACGGATTGGTTTTTGCGGAACTACGATCTCCGATCCCGGCACTACTTTAGGATAGTTGCGGATAAAACAAAACGTTTTTGTTGCAGCAGCAGCACCATTAGGATAGATCACATAAGTTTTTCGTTTTTTCGCATGAACTCCAAACCCTCCGCTTTGATCAATATAATGTTTTAATTTTTGATTTGGAACAAATGTAGAAGAAACCGGATTAAGCACCTCTCCTGAAATTTTCACTGTCTGTTGCTCTCTGGGAATAACTAATTCATCACCATTCTTCATATATATATCATCCTTACTTCCAGGATTTTCCAATATCTTCTTCAGATCAATAGCAACAACATCAAATCCAATGTCTGAAAATTGCAATGAAGTATCCTTCTTTATTAACTCTTCCCTTAACCTTAATTGTTTTTGATTCAATGCTGTTTTTCTCGTTAACATTGCGCCTTCGGGATAGGCATTTTCTGCAAGGCCTCCTGCACGTTTAATAACATCAGATATCCTCTCTTTCCTGTCCACCAAACTATAGGGACCGGCATAAATCACTTCTCCCAAGATATTAACAGTAGCATTTTTTCTATATCCCGGTGCCCTACGTACAAATACTTCATCAAATGGTTTTAAAGCAAATGAAGCATCATCACCATTTAATTTCAGGTCTCTGGATACCGCAAATTGATACACTTTTACGATCCTGTCACTTGGTTTCTGAACTTCCGAATAACCTGGTCTACGGGCAATCTCAATAAATGACTCCGAGGCATATTCAGTAAAACCTCCGGCTTTAAAAATAAGATCGGATAATGTCATATCTTCCTGATAACCCATCTCTCCCGGATTTTGTACTGCCCCGAATATTTTAACAGTTTGAAATTGCCTGAGATCATTTATTGATGCAATAGTAACAATATCTTCACGTTTTAATTCTATATCTTTCTCGCCCCTGAGAACTTCGCTGACATCAAACGATATATTTTGTAATGTCATGTCATCCATTAATCTCGTTATCAATCCACGATTAAGAAATACATCTTCTCTGACTCCGTCTGCTTTATCGATCAATTGCTTCAATGTAAGGCCCTCGGTAAGTTCATAATTTCCCGGTCTGTAAACAGCCCCATCTATTATTACCTTGTTCTCAAACCTTTCCAGCACAGGTCCGGCGTAGATACTGTCACCATTTTGCATAACAATTGAACCAAACTCATCGAATACCACGTCTTTTATCTTCCTTTCCCGCTGAGTTATTCTATATAATTCAATCCTTCCTTTATAAGCATCCTCCTTAAATCCTCCTGCATATTTGATCATATCAGACACTTTTTCGTCACCTTTTGCCTCAAACCATCCCGTACGCTTGAATTCTCCACCGATCTTAACTCTTTTTTCATAACTGGGAATCATAATGATGTCTGCATCTCTTAAAGGAATATTTACTTTGCTGTTGCCATTAATGAGAAAATCATAAACATCCAGCGATGCAACAACATTACCATTACGTATAACCTTAATATCCCTGAAGGACCCTATCGAATCAGGACCACCGGAAAGATAAAGTGCGTTAAATGCAGTAGCTGTTCCCGGCAATGTATATGTACCGGGAGCAAACACCTCTCCAATCACATTTACTCTAATTGCTTTTACAGTTCCAACATTCACAGAAGCAAATGTTCTTGGCCTTTCACTTGCCAGATCACTGTATATCTGTATCAGTTTTTTTAGAATTATAGATGTCGCAGCCTCTTTTGTTAATCCACCTACATGAATTGGACCAATTCCCGGAATGTGTATCTCTCCATTTTTATCCACAGCGAGATTATAATTATGTTGAGATGCACCCCAAACATCTATAACTACTTCATCTCCAGCTCCAAGCACATAAGATGTTGAGACAGGAATATTTACATTAGGTTCAAATGTAAGATTTTCATTATTAAAAAAAGAAAATCCAAAAATACGTTTATTGACTTGTGTGGTATCTATTTCTGCCTTCTGAGAAATCCCTTGTTCTCCTAATGTCTGAACCTCTTCTCCGGTGGTCTTGTTAGTTCCAGATGCTCCTCCTGACATTTTCAATTCATTGATCCTTTGCTTTAATGCACTTATCTGCTGTTGGGTCATTCCCCGCGCCTGAGCCAGAGCAATAGCTTCGTTTTCTGACAGCCCCCTTTTTTCAATCTCTTTAATGAGCTGCATTATCTGCTGATCAGATAAATTATTAACATCAACTGATCTTGGGTCAACATTGGTTTGTTGTGAAAAAGAGGGAGTTATATTCCCGAAAAACAAAAGCAGAGCAAAGAAAACTATTGAACGCATATTATTTTTTATTTCTTAAGTTAACACACTACCGTTTCCTGACTCACAATAAATATATAAATCAGTAAAAAAACAGTTCAAAAAATCAATAACATAAAAACATATTCTATGTTATTTTCAGGTCACAGGCTAATTTATATATATTAAAACAACTTAACAAACACCTGTTATATTTATAATTAATTTTCTTTAAAAAACTTTTTCTGAAATATTAAAATAATTGAGATCCCAATAGTAATTGCTGAATCAGCAATATTGAATACAGGACGGAAAAATATAAAAGATTCTCCGGAGTAAAATGGGAACCAATCAGGATATCTTCCTTCAATAATAGGAAAATACAACATATCGACCACTTTACCGTGCAAAAACGAAGAATAGCCACCTTCCGGCGGAAATAGGGTTGCTACCTGGCTATAACTGTCACTGAATATCACACCATAGAACACACTATCTATAATATTCCCTATTGCTCCCACAAAGACCAACGCCACACTGTACAACAACCACTGATTTACATTTTTCCTGGAAAGCCTGACCAGATACCAGCCTATAAGCACAACTGCAAAAATACGGAACACGCTAAGGAAAATTTTACCGAACTTCCAGTCAAGTTCCATTCCGAAAGCCATCCCGTTGTTCTCCACAAAATGAATAATGAACCAATGTCCGAACACCGGGAATTCCTGACCAAGCATCATATGGGTCTTGATCCAGATCTTAACTGACTGGTCGATAAAAAGCACGACAAAAATAAGTATCAAAGATTTTTTCAGAGGAGTCATTACGTCCTAATTAATAAACACAAACAGGTGACTATCTATTGAAAAACACAGATAAGCCACCTTTTATATATGGAAAATAAATTTTATTTCTGTTTTTGTTTTGCTTCAACACTCAATGTTGCATGAGGTACTACACGAAGTCTCTCTTTGGGTATCAATTTCCCAGTCTCACGACATATTCCGTAAGTTTTATTCTCGATACGCACCAAAGCTGCCTGCAAATGCTGAATGAACTTTTGCTGACGCTGGGCCAACTTACCTGCTTCCTCCTTGGAAAGAACAGCTGCACCTTCCTCAAGAACCTTAAAAGTAGGAGAGGTATCCTGAGTATCGTTACCATCTTCATGTGTGATTATATGACGCAACAATTCGTAATCCTCTTTTGCCTTCTCCAGTTTCTGTAGAATTATCTCTTTAAACTCCTGTAACTCCTCATCGGAATATCTTTTTTTCTCTTCCATAATGAAAATGTTTTCTGTGTATAAATACGTTACTTACCATTAACAAGGAACAATCCCTGAACATGTTCACCTCACTGAACCTTTTCAAGGCTCATGAATGTTTCAACTCCTTCGTCAACCTCTACGGATTTTGAAGTATTTTCGTTACATTTTTCTACTAACAATATTTTATCAGCCAAAGTTTGAGTTGCAATATAATCATTAAACTTATTAATTGCTGAATTTATTGCATCATGTTTCTGAATTTTCAGAATTATTTTATCAGTTACATCAAGGCCTGATTCTTTCCTCAAATTCTGAATACGATTAATAAATTCACGAGCAATACCCTCCTCTTTCAATTCTTCCGTAATATTGATGTCAAGGGCTACCGTCAAACGTCCTTCACTGGCAACTAACCAACCCGGAATGTCTTCTGATAGTATCTCGACATCGTCCAATGTGAGGGCAATTTCTTTTCCGTCAACTTTAAGGGTAAAAGCCTGTTCTTTTTCAAACAATGCAATATCTTTCTGTGACATACCGCCGATAGCCGATGAGATTGCTTTCATCATCTTACCATACTTAGGACCGAGAGCCTTGAAGTTAGGTTTTATTTTCTTCACGAGTACCCCGCTTGTATCTTTCAGAAGTTCAAGCTTCTTAACATTAACTTCTGCTAAGATCAAATTCTTTACGGCCTCAATCTGCTCTTCAAAATTTTCATCAAGAACAGGTATCATGATCCTGTTCAAAGGTTGACGTACCTTGATATTAACTTTCCGACGCAATGCCAGAACAAGAGACGAAATATCCTGAGCATACTTCATACGTTCCTCAAGGTCTTTATCAATATACTTCTCATCAAAATACGGGAACATAGTAAGATGTACTGAATCTTCAGCATGCCGTTTCGATACCTTATTCAGATCAGTAAAAAGCTGATCAGCATAAAAGGGTGCAATGGGTGCCGAAAGCATAGCCACAGTTTCAAGACAACTGTACAAGGTCTGATATGCAGCAAGCTTATCCTTATCGAATTCACCACCCCAAAAACGTTTTCTGTTCAAACGCACATACCAGTTACTTAGATTCTCCATCACAAAATCCTGAATTGCACGTCCTGCACGAGTAGGTTCATAGTTATCGTAATGCTTCTTCACATCTTTGACCAGACTGTTCAACAACGACATTATCCACCTATCAATCTCTGTCCTGTCTTCAACAGGAATAATCTCTTCTTTACCTGTAAATCCGTCAACGTTGGCATAAAGTGCAAAAAATGAATAAGTATTGTAAAGTGTTCCGAAGAATTTACGTCTTACTTCATCAACACCTGCAATATCGAATTTCAGATTATCCCATGGTTGGGCATTCGTGATCATATACCAGCGTAATGGATCAGAACCATATTTTTCAATAACCTCAAAAGGATCAACTGCATTGCCAAGACGCTTTGACATCTTGTTTCCTTTCTTATCGAGAACAAGCCCGTTTGAAATGATATTCTTAAATGCCACACTATCGAAAAGCATTGAAGCAATTGCATGAAGAGTAAAAAACCATCCACGGGTCTGATCAACACCTTCGGCAATAAAATCAGCAGGGAAAAACTCAGGCTTTGGCAATCGGCCCCCCTCACTCCCCCCTGAGGGGGGAAGACTTTTAAGAGTGTCTTTTATCTTATTCAAGACATCTAAGATGTTTCCGATAACCTCTTCATTTGTGAATCGTATAACTTTGTATCCTAAACTTTCTAATATTTCTGTTCTTAATTTATCTGCCTCTATAATTTTAGGGTCTTTATGGTATCCTCCATCAACTTCAACAATTAACTTTCGAGACAAACAAACAAAATCAACGATAAATTCATCTATGACATGCTGACGCCTGAATTTGTATCCTTCAATTTGTTTTCCTCTTAATGCCTCCCACAAAACACTCTCTGCCTCTGTCTGATTCTTCCTCTTTTCTTCTGCCAGTTGCTTTAACTCTGCATACATCGAAGCCCTCGCTGTTTGATACTTTGGAGAAATAGTTTCTCCCTCCCCTTGGGGGAGGGTTGGGGTGGGGCTCCTAAACGGATAATGATTTTGAGCGTATGGCATAGCACCTGAATCGAACCAGACATCGATAAGATCAGACTCGCGATGCATTGGTTTACCGTTATCAGAAACGAGAATCACATCATCCACATACGGGCGGTGAAGATCTATCTTCTCATAGTTCTCTTTTGAATAATCACCAACTTCAAATCCTTCGAACGGATTTTTCTCCATTACACTGGCTTCCACGGCCTTGTTAATTTCAGTTATCAACTCCTCTACAGAGCCTATACACTTCTCTTCTGTTCCGTCTTCGGTTCTCCATATCGGCAGAGGTGTTCCCCAGTAACGTGAGCGGCTAAGATTCCAATCCACAAGATTTTCGAGCCACTTTCCGAAACGTCCTGTTCCTGTTGATGCAGGCTTCCAGTTAATAGTATCATTTAGCTTCATCATCCTCTCTTTGAAAGCCGTAGTCTTAATGAACCAACTGTCAAGAGGATAGTAAAGAACAGGTTTGTCTGTTCTCCAGCAATGAGGATAATTGTGTACATGTTTCTCTACTCTGAATGCTTTATCCTCCTTTTTCAACATAACCGCAATATCCACATCAAGAGAAGGTGCATCTTCAGGTAAAGATTCATCATACGAATTCTTAACATACCTGCCTGCATATTCCCTGTACAGATCAACATTTACCTGATCTTTTACGAATTCATCATCAAGATCTTCTATCTTATAGAATTTACCGGTCTTGTCGACCATAGGCTGACGATTTCCTTCCTTATCGATCAGGATCAACGGAGCAATTCCCGAAACCTTCGCCACCCTGTCGTCATCAGCTCCAAAGGTGGGTGCAATATGAACAATACCGGTTCCGTCCTCTGTTGTCACGTAATCACCCGGTATTACCCTGAAAGCATCTCCCATAGGCTTAACCCAGGGAATAAGCTGTTCATATCTGATGCCCACAAGTTCATCTCCCTTAAATTCATCAATGACTTTGAACGGGATCTTTTTATCACCGGGTTTGTATTCGTCAAAAGGTAACTCAGCATTCTCAGGCTTGAAATAGGCATTAACTAGATCTTTTGCCAGAACCAGAGTAACAGGTTTCCCCGTATAAGGATTGTATGTTTTAACCCGAACATATGTTATTTTAGGACCTATTGCCAAAGCCGTGTTTGACGGAAGTGTCCACGGGGTAGTTGTCCATGCAAGAAAATAAACATCTGTATCAACACCTTTAAAGAGTTTTTCCGATACTTCATCACGTATCACTTTGAACTGTGCAGTTGCTGTAGTGTCCTTTACATCACGATAGCAACCCGGCTGATTAAGTTCATGGGTGCTTAATCCTGTTCCTGCAGCAGGCGAATAGGGCTGGATGGTGTAACCCTTGTAAAGAAGGCCTTTACTGTATAACTGCTTCAAAAGCCACCACAAAGTTTCAATATAACGGTTGTCGTAGGTGATGTACGGATCGTTCATATCGACCCAATAACCCATTTTATGAGTAAGATCTTCCCACATGTCGGTATACTTCATCACATCTTTACGACACGCAGCGTTGTACTCAGCAACTGAGATCTTCTTACCTATATCTTCCTTGGTTATTCCAAGTGATTTTTCAACTCCGAGTTCAACAGGCAATCCGTGAGTATCCCATCCTGCCTTACGCTTAACGAGATATCCGTCCTGTGTTTTGAAACGACAAAAAACATCTTTAATGGTACGGGCCATTACATGGTGAATTCCGGGCATTCCGTTTGCCGAAGGAGGACCTTCATAAAACACAAATGTAGGATGCCCCTCTCTAGTCGAAATACTTTTCTCAAATGCATGATTCTTATCCCAGGTTTTTAAGACATCTTTATTAACCCGTGAAAGATCTAATCCCTTATATTCAGTAAATTTCGCACTCATTATTATTGTTTTTGCCTTAATTTTAAAAAGTTTACAAAGATAGATTTTGAGAGAAACAAAAGCAAATTGTAGAAATCTATTTTCGATTTTAATTAATTCTATTTCTTTTTTCCATATTCTTCTCATCATTTCAGAAAAAAATCTTCCCCAACCGCATTAACCAATGCTAACATTTATTGATTATTTTTCTATTTTTGAATATTATACAAACTCAAAACAATTACTTATGAAAAAACTTTTTATTCTTTCTTTCGTTCTGATCTCATCTTCATTTATTTCCAATATTTCTTCCCAGAATGTTCAATTGCATTACGACTTCGGAAAAGACAGGAAAATGTTTACGTCAACTGTAGAGATGTTTAAACTTGATAAGCTTGGCAGCACATTTTTCTTTATTGACATGGATTATGGCAGCGAAGCCAGTCAGGTTGACGGTATGAATCTTGCCTACTGGGAGATCGCCCGAAGTTTCAAAGTATCGAAAAAAAGCAATTTTGAACCAAGGATTGAGTATAACGGAGGTTTCGGACGTGGTCAGTACATGGATGATGACGGAAATACTGTACAATACAACTATGTACTAAATAACGCTTATCTTATTGGTTTGCAATACACCTGGAACAGTAAGGACTTTTCAA
>JAOZOF010000099.1:0-1841 GCA_029933425.1 Marinilabiliaceae bacterium | reverse complement strand
TTCATGACAATGGCGTACATTCTTGCCGTAAACCCTGACATCCTTGCCCAAACCGGCATGGATAAACATGCTGTTTTTTCGGCAACCGTAATTTCATCGATAATTGCCACTCTGGTAATGGCCTTGTGGGCCAAACTACCTTTTGCCCTGGCACCGGGAATGGGACTGAACGCTTTTTTTGCATTTACAGTAGTGCTCGGAATGGGACACAGCTGGCAATTTGCACTGACAGCCGTATTCCTTGAAGGTATAATCTTCCTTATCCTTACAGCTTTTAACATCAGGGAACTTATAGTTAATGCTATCCCTCTGAATATGAAACATGCAATATCCGCAGGTATTGGTTTATTCATTGCATTCATCGGATTACACAATTCAGGACTGATAGTAGATAATTCCGCAACATTGGTGGGACTGGGCAATATTTCAAATCATACTGTGGTCATCACTCTTTTCGGACTGGTACTATCCGGAGCCCTCATGGCTTTAAATGTTAAAGGTGCTCTTTTGATCGGCATCTTCGCCTCAACTATTTTAGGTATACCTTTAGGAGTAACTCACCTGCCGGAAGGAAATCTTATATCTGCACCTCCAAGCATAGCTCCAATCGCTTTCAGTTTTGATTTTCATGAAGTTTTATCAATAAAGATGCTGATAGTTTTGTTCACTTTTCTTTTTGTTGACATGTTCGATACGGTAGGAACTCTTGTCGGCGTTGCCTCAAAAGCCAACATGCTTGACGAAAAGGGAAGGCTTCCAAGAGTGAAACAAGCTCTTTTTGCTGATGCTATCGGAACAACTGTAGGTGCCGCACTGGGAACATCCACAGTCACCACATACGTAGAAAGTGCTTCAGGAGTTGCCGAGGGTGGTCGTACAGGATTAACATCACTTACAACTGCAGGAATGTTCTTTCTTGCTTTATTCCTTGCTCCTTTGTTCATGATGGTTCCGGCTGCTGCTACTGCTCCCGTATTGATACTTATCGGTTCATTTATGTTAAGCCCGATCGTAAAGGTTGATTTCAGTGATGCAACAGAATCTATTCCTGTATTTTTAACAATCATCATGATGCCTTTGACATACAGTATTGCCGAAGGTATTGTTTTCGGAATGCTTAGTTATGTGATATTAAAAGTGTTGACAGGTAAACATAAAGAGGTTTCACTTGTTAGTTATGTAATTGCACTATTCTTTTTGATCAAGTTCTTTATGGATTGATAAAACAACTTTATGGAAAAACCAGTTACAGTAATAGCACGATTAAAAGCAAAACCCGGAAAAGAAGAGGCATTAAAAGAAACGCTGCTTCTGTTTCTTGATCCGTCAAGGAAAGAGGAGGGGTGTATAAGTTATGAACTACACATATCGGATCATGATCCGGGGCTTTTTATGTTCCACGAAATATGGGCCGATAACAAAGCACTTGCAAAACATCTGTCAACACCGCAACTGCGTGATTTCATAACTGTTTCCGAAGACCTGCTTGCTGAACCAATGGATGTATCTTTATGGTATAAATTAGATAACTAACCAACTTTTTTCTCTAATATCAAAGAGGCCGTGAACAACTCATGGTCTCTTTTTTTATAAAATCGGCGAAGTAATTATACCTGATATCACAAATCAATTCCAAAAACTCTCTGTGCCTCCGGGCCCGCCTGGCGAGTCGGACAGGCAGGTCTCTGTGTTAGTCTTAAGCTGATAGCCTGCCTGGCGTCAGACAGGCTGTTAGCTTTTAGTCTAAAAACAATTCGCAAAAATTCGCATATTTCGCGCAATTCGTGGCCAATCGAGTAGGTAGGGGGATTACTCCCCCGTCCTCTCACACCACCACGCAT
>JAOZOF010000387.1:1446-2932 GCA_029933425.1 Marinilabiliaceae bacterium | reverse complement strand
GATATCCGGAATGTTGATGAAGACGGGAATGAAGTCGTAGAACTTGTACTTGAAGTTACAAAGCAAAAAAATGAGACCAAGGCAGAATATCTTGAACGGGTTTTAACAAGCGGGTCCAGAAATGCCCTTTTACTGAAATGTGCCGACCGGATCAGTAACCTGACCGACCTGCATCGCGATACCCATACCACACAAAAGATATCCGACTATCTTGATCAGACCGAAAAGTATGTTATCCCCATGGCAGAAAAAGTTAATGCCGACATGGTGATCGAATTGACCGACCTTGTGGCCAAACGCAGAAAGATCCTGAGCATTGTTAAAGATATCAACTGCTAAGATTTCCTTTTCTCCCTGGATAATCATGAAAAAAGGCCTCGTAAATGAGGCCCTAGCATTTCTTAATGATTTAAACCGATTTCAGCTCTGCAAGTATCGCTTTCTTGGTTTTAACTCCAACTATTCGTTTTACCACTTTACCCTTTTTGAATACCAAAAGGGTAGGTATATTCTGGACTTTGAATTTCTGGGCGACCTGCTGAGCATGATCGACATTCAGTTTCCCTATCGTTACCAGATCGGGATACTCCTCCGCGATCTCATTAAGCGTGGGAGCAATTATCTTACAAGGAGCACACCATGGAGCCCAAAAATCAATCAGCACTAACGGTCGCTTTGTAAAGGCATGAAAATTTTTATTGTTCAATATCTTGATCCTAGAACTGGTTTTAACAGGCGGGGCCTTTTTTATCTTGTGGTATGAATATGCCACATACCCAACAATGGCAAGAACAACAACCCCTACAATTATTAATGTTATAGTCATATTTGTTTATATTATTTTTACTTGGTTATCCTTGATCACCCTTTCCTAAAGGGGACAAGAACAATCATTTCGCTCCCTTCAGGAGAGAAATAGACGAGTTAATTATGAATATTATCGTTAGTTTACGGGAAACATACGGATATACTTTTAATATCCCGAACGTCTAATGACTTCCCTTTCTTATCAGTTCCAATTATCCCTCTATCAAACGGATTTCTGAAGTCATCTCTATTGCTTTTTTGTAAACGACACTAACACCGCAATATCTATCCTCTGACAGGCTAACAGCCTTTTTCACTTTATCTATCGGAAGGTCTTTTCCTGTTACCTCGTAAATTACGTGCATTTTATAAAAATGTTTTGGATGCTCCTCGGTAAGCTCTCCCTCAACTATTACATTAAGGTCTTTCACGTCAACACGCATCTTTCTCAGGATAGATATTACATCCATTGCCGTACATCCGCCAAGCGATGCAAGCATTAAAGGTTTTGGACGTGGCCCGCGATCTTTACCGCCTACCTCAGGTACCGCATCAATAGTTACTTTGTGTCCGTTTATTTCACACTCAAACGCCATTCCGTCGAGCCATTTTGTTGATACTACTTCTTTCGCCATTATCTATTTTTGTTAAAATGTTATCTGATTATTAGTTGTTGGTT
>JAOZOF010000387.1:0-1346 GCA_029933425.1 Marinilabiliaceae bacterium | reverse complement strand
CCGTCACCCTCGAATGACCTGAGCTCCGATTCCATGATGAAGTCTATTTTCGGATTGTTCTTTGCTTCCTGCACGGCATGCTCAAACGCCTGGAAATTATCGAACTGATGTACAATGGTCACTTTACGTGCAAAGTTCGTCAGAGCCACAGCCTCTTCAAGTGCTGAGTTTCCTCCTCCCACAACTATCAGGTCCTTATCGGTAAAGAAATCTCCATCACAGGTTGCACAATATGAAATGCCTGTTCCTTTAAAATCATCTTCACCGGGAATGTTCAGCGGTCGGGGTTTCCCTCCGGGTGCCAGGATAACAGCTTTCGCCTCAAATGTCCTGCCATCCTTTAACTCCACCGATTTAGTCTCTCCTTCAAGGTTGTATTTAACTATGTTTACGTTTGTCCTGATCTTACAACCGAAACTCTTTGCCTGCATCTTCATGGTGTTTGCAAGCATGTATCCTTTGGTTTGTTCAACCCCGGGATAATTTGCTATTTCATCGGTAAGAACCATCTGACCACCTACTGCACCATCATTCAGGATTATTGTGCTGAGTTTTGCCCGCGAAGAATAAATTCCCGCTGTAAGGCCGGCAGCTCCGCCTCCAATGATCATCACATCGTATTTGTTATCCATTTCTTTAATCTCTTTCGGTTATCAATAAACGTAAAAAATACAGGGTGAAGCATATTTTGCATCACAACTTCACCCTTAATATTTTATTATTTTAATTGAAATATTCGTCAAGTATAGCCTCTATTTGTTCTCTTGACTGTATGCTTGATGTTGCTTTTACCATTTCACCATTCTTGTAGTAACATGTGAACGGTAATCCCATAAAACCTCGGCACATAGGCGCATTTCTTATCGGGGCAGCCTCGGGAGTATCAAATCCCATAGTGTAAAATTTTATTTTAGGTCGTTCTTCTTCCAGCTCTTCCATAATGTCATAAACAGGTAAACACATGGGACCCATACGACCGCAAGATACCATTACATTTTCATTTTCATTGATAAGTTTTTCCAATTCTGCTGCAGTTTCTATTTCGTGTACTGCTGTTTGTAATAATTTCATAACTATAATGTTTAATTAAATTATTTAGAAATATTTCAACCATTCATCTTTTTCATGACACATTGTCAAAAAAAACTCTGAATGGACTGATGAAGATTCAGAGCGCAAAAATATAAATTAATATTTAATACCCGACATTCCGAAATAACATTTTATTTATCAATTAGTTCAATGCCACATTCATAAAAAATGTTAATCCCTGATCTTAGAAGTTTCCTGTTAGTCATCAATTATTATACCAAATGCATTTTATCAATGTTTTCCTATATTTGCAG
>JAOZOF010000386.1 GCA_029933425.1 Marinilabiliaceae bacterium | reverse complement strand
GCGAGTACCTGACCATCCCTGACGTGAGCGCCAGCGAACACCTGACAGCGAGCCCGCGAGCTACATGACTACCCATGACGTTTGCGTAAGCAAACAACTGACACGAGCAACGCGAGTACCTGACGCAAACGCAGTGAGCCCTCCCCTGTTCAAAAACCTGTGAATAACTTCTTCGTACAACTGTTGCTATTACTGAAAATAATGGTATTTTTGTAGCATAAAACAATTATATATGCAGGAGTTCTTGCACACAAACAGTGATGATGTTCAGGAAGATCTGGAGCGTTACAAAAAGATGGTATCCGCGGAGAAGGAGCTCTATTTCGATGTTCATCAGATAGAAAACATTCACGACTTCTATCTCGATAAAGATATGCTTGACGAAGCTGAAAAGATACTGGAGATAGGTCTTCGTCAACATCCGAATGCAATTTCTCTGCTTTTGAAAAAGGCTACATCCCTGTCTGACAAGGGCAAACTCATTGATGCTCAACAGATTCTTGAAAATCTCACAAAGCTGGAAAATTCCAATCCTGATATATTCCTGACACTCGGCTGGAATTATCTCAAACAAAAAAACATAACGAAAGCTGTAGAAAACTTTGAGTTAGCCAGCTCTGTTGCATTTGAAGATGAGGAGGATATCCTGTTCGAGATAGGTTTCAATCTTAGTCAGGAGGGTTATTACAAAGAGGCTTTACCGTTCCTTGAAAAGTCGGATAATAAATATCCGTTAAATGAGAATGTCATTTTCGAACTGGCATTCATTTACGATAAAACAGGTAATTTCAGCAAAAGCATTGAGTGTTACAATAAGCTGCTTGATCTGAATTCATTTTCTGAGAATGCCTGGTACAACCTCGGCATTTTATACAGTAAGAATGAGGAATTTACTAAAGCTGTACAAGCATATGAATTCACCATTGCCATAAATCCGCTTCATCCTGAGGCACATTTCAATCTTGGCAACAGTTTTGCTCATTCAGGCAATTTCGACAAAGCCCTAAACGAGTATCTTGAACACGCCTCTTTAAGTAACGACAGGAACCTTACTTATCAATACATAGCCGACTGCTGGGAACAGCTTGGAAATTACGATATGTCCATTCGTTTTTACTCATTGGTTACCAAAAAACAAAAGGATAATCCTGATGCCTGGTATGGTATGGGAACAGCATTGATGGGTAAAAATGACTTCAGGAACGGCCTTCAGGCCCTTGACCAGGCAATATCGATAGAACCGTTAAGTCCTGATTACTGGTTTGCCCATGCACGCTGTCTTTACGAGCTGGGCAAGAAAGACGATGCCATTAAAAGTCTTGAGAACGGTCTTAATCTCGACCCCGAAGAAATGGCAGCATGGATAGAACTGTTCAGACTGAAAATGATAACCGAGGACCTCTTTTCACCTGTAGATTATATAAATCAGCTTATCAATAATTTCACTGGCAATGCTTCGGTTTTTTACCTTGCAACACTCGTTCATCTCAAATACCTGAAAGATGAGAAGAAAGCGGCATATTACCTTTATATGGCATTAAAAATAAATCCGGAAGGATTAAAGATCCTTATTTCAGAATATCCTTTTATTGCCGATAACATAGAGATCAGATCAGTTCTGCAAAAGGCCACTAAAGAAAATTGACTTCTCACTGCCCTGAAAACGGTAATTACACATCCATTCATTAAACAATCATCTGACATGTCAAAAAAGAATACGCCTCTTTCACTTATAAATATTGTGATAAAAGGGATTGCCATGGGAGCTGCTAATGTTATTCCAGGAGTATCAGGAGGAACTATAGCACTTATAACAGGCATTTTTGAAAGGTTGATAGATGCCCTTAAATCGTTCGACATTACTGCCGTACGATTGCTTTTAAAGGGCAGGTTGAAAGAGTTTGCCGAACATATCGATCTGTATTTCCTGATAGCACTTTTCACGGGTGTAGGAGTAGCAATAATTACCCTTGCAAAGCTTTTTAAATTTTTATTTGAAAATTATCCGGTATACATCTGGGCTTTCTTTTTCGGTCTTGTGCTGGCATCGGTCTACTTTGTTGCAAAGACTGTAAAGAAATGGTCAACATCGGTAGTTATCAGTTTTCTTGCCGGCACTGCCGTTGCTCTGATCATCACCTTTTTGAAACCGGGAACAGAGAACAGCAGTTTTCTTTATCTTCTGCTTTGCGGTGTAGTAGCCATTTGCAGCATGATACTTCCGGGCCTTTCAGGCTCTTTTGTTCTGCTTTTGATGGGTAACTACAAACTCGTAATGGTCGATGCCGTTAACAACATGGACCTGGGTATTCTTCTGCCTGTGGGCATTGGTGCTGTAGGCGGACTTCTGCTATTCTCCCACTTCCTTTCGTGGCTGCTGAAGAAATACCACAACCAGACCATTGCAACGCTTTCCGGATTTATTCTGGGATCTCTCGGAATACTTTGGCCGTGGAAAGAAGCAATCACCCAAACCTTCGGCGAGAAGGTCAAGATTATCGGCTACAACTGGAATATGCCTCAGATGAATAGTGAATTTTTCATGGCTTTTTTGTATATTGTATTGGGCATTCTGACAATTGTCCTTACTGAATATCTTGCTGAAAAAGGAAACAAAGGTAAATAGGGAAAAGGGAAAAGTAGTCTTCAGTTAGCAGTTGGCAGTAAACAGTCTACAGTAAGCAGTTGGCAGAAAACCAGTAACCCAAATAACCATAGAACACTGTAACACTTTAACCATAGAACACTGTAGCACTTTAACACTGTAACCATGAAAACTTATGGTCTGATAGGTTATCCGCTTGAGCACTCTTTTTCACAAAAGTACTTTACCGAAAAATTCGATAAGGAAGGTATTAATGCACGGTATCTTAATTTTCCTATTTCATCCATTGACGATTTTCCTGAATTGTTCAACCATCATCCCTATCTTGCAGGACTGAATGTTACTAT
>JAOZOF010000098.1 GCA_029933425.1 Marinilabiliaceae bacterium | reverse complement strand
GACGTAAAGGTAATAAACCGATGTGAGATATAACACAGCAGGTTATAAAAAAAACTCTCCAAAGGTATTGATACCCGGAGAGTTTTATTTTCATTTGATATGCCCCGGTTTAGTTACCGGTCAGACATATTTTTTATTTTCATCTGCGCCTTTTGCCTTTGAAACGACGACCTTTTCCACCCGGTTTGGGGGAGGCAGGCTCAACAGATATCCGTCTTCCGTTAAAAGGTGTTTTGCTCAAGCCTTTTATCACATCTTTTTCGTAATCGGCATCCACCTCAAAAAATGAAAAATTCTTCAACAACTCTATTTTTCCTATCTCAATATTCCGTGCTCTTACATTTTTGTTGATAAGTCCGATAAGGTCTTTTGAAGTAAGCTTATCCTCCTTGCCAAGATTTATGAACAGTCTTGAAAACTGATTCTTCCTGAAATGAGTAGGCTCATCCTTGTAAATGTTAATATCCGGTGCATCCTTGTAATACTCAGCAAAACGCTGGAACTCCAAAGCGACAAATCGCTTGATCAGTTCTTCCCGGTCAAGCCATGCCAGTTTGCTGTAAATAGAAGGTAAAAATTGATTTATGGTATCTTCACTAATATCCACTTTCTCAACTTTCTCAATAAAATGGAAAAGTTGTTTTTGTGCTATCTCTTCCGATGTAGGAACAAATTTACGTTCAATAGGCTTTTTAGCAAGCTTTTCAACCTCTTTTATCTTTCTTATCTCACGGGTATGTACAATAGAAACACATATTCCGCTTTTGCCGGCCCTTCCTGTTCTTCCGCTACGGTGAATGTAAATCTCAGCATCATCGGGAAGATTATAGTTGATCACATGTGTAAGATCATTTACATCGATCCCACGTGCTGCAACATCCGTTGCAACAAGCAGCTGCAAATGTTTAGTCCTGAAACGATGCATAACAATGTCACGCTGCGCCTGTGTCAGGTCGCCGTGAATAGCATCGGCATTGTATCCGTCAGCTATCAGCCTGTCGGCAATATCCTTGGTTTCCTGACGTGTGCGACAAAACACTATCCCGTAAATATTCGGATTCACATCAACGATCCTTTTCAAAGCTTTGTATCTGTCGTTGGCATGAACCATATAAAACTCATGCTTAACATTCTCTGCTCCTGAGTTCTTAGTGCCGACTCTCAGTTCAAGTGGGTCTTTCATGTAACGCTTTGCAATTCTTGCGATGGTATCAGGCATTGTTGCCGAAAACAACAAAGTCTGCCTGCTTTCGGGCGTTTGCTGCAATATCGTTTCCAGGTCATCCTTAAAACCCATATTCAGCATTTCATCAGCTTCATCAAGGACGAGCCACCTGAGATTACCCAGGTGTAGTACATTTCTGTTGATAAGATCATTCAAGCGTCCCGGTGTGCCGACAACGATATGTGAGCCCTTCTTTAACGCTTTTATCTGGGTACGAATATCACTACCACCATAAACAGGAGTAACATCAAGACCCTTTGTGTATTTTGAATATGCCTTAATGTCCTTGGTTATTTGCAAGCACAACTCACGGGTCGGGCACATCACCAAAGCCTGCACATCCCTATTCGATGTATCAATCAGTTGAATTACAGGCAGTCCGAATGCACCTGTTTTGCCTGTACCTGTCTGTGCCAGGGCTACCAGGTCATTTCCGTTTTCCAATAATTCAGGGATTGTTTTGCTTTGGATGGGGGTGGGTTCTTCAAAACCCATTTCTTCAATGGCCTGTAAAACATCCTTATTCAGGCCGGTCTCAATAAATTTCTGCATAATATCTTTTACCACCTCGAATGATTACTTTTATTTAAACATGAATACATGCTTCTGGTGGTTTCAGCGTGCAAAGGTAATCTATTTTTTTTAGTTTCAGCTATTTGTGCCGTTTTTACATAAGTTTAACATCTCCTTAAAAGCATAAAAAAACGGCTGACAAATTGCCGGCCGCCAGTACTCCATGTCTTTTATGACTTATCAATACTCTCTTTTAACAATTTTTTGAGCCTGTTGATCTGGCTTTGTTTATTTACCTCTCGGAGGTTCCTTGCTGTTTCGGTGAAGTACTGATGTTTCCTGATAAAATTAAGCTGCATCATGTTCCATTCATCAATGGAACCTATCATATTATTTTCTTTCAGCTCCTTGTAAAGCAGATTAGAAACAGGTATAAAGTCACTCCTTCCAAGGTAATCAAGGTCCGAATCACAAATCACCTCTTCCAACTTATCTTTTGGTGCCGGTGGAAATTTCGTTGCCATTACCAATCGACAAACCGTCTCGATCTGATCCTTAGGATAATTATAATTTGTAAGAATATCCCTGGCAATCTGAGCGCCGTGCTCTTCATGGTTCTTATAACTGATGGTATGACCGCTGTCATGGAACAGTCCTGCAAGTTTCAGCAACAGAATATCTTCCTCACCCAATCCTTCTGCCCAGCCGATAAGTTCAACTTCGGTGATTACATCAATAGTATGCTTGATATTGTGATAATAAAGTGTCGGGGGAAGTTTCTTTTCCATGATGTCCAGAAGCTCTTCCTGAATGTCCAGGAACTGAATGAGCCCGTATTTTATATGGAAATCTCTATTCGTCTCAAGTGGATTCTCTTCAGACCTGAACTCAGGCAGAATACCCAGAACTTTATGCATTTCGATTGATCCGTTGTATTTAACAGGGATCTGACCTGTGGGTTCAAATTCAAAGAACTCTTTGATCATCTCATAGGTCATTATGGAAATATTAATATCTCCGGGCTTTGATGCCCGGCCGATACGTGTTGCAATGTTAGCACTCTCTCCTGATATTGAGTATGGCGAACCTTTCTTGCCGGTAGGTATCCCGAAAACAGGACCGGTATGAACACCAATGCTCACTTTCCAGAAAGCATCCAGATCACCGTTTACCACTTTCTTTTTAGAAATATGTTGCATCTCTAATGCCGCTCTTACAATATCTATCGGGTTAGTACGATTCTCATCCAGCATTCCGGCGGCAAAAAGGAAAGAATCACCTATTGTCTTTATTTTAATGATGTTGTACTTCTTGGCTATCTTATCGAATTCACGATACAGTTCATCAAGAGTGTCGATAAGTTTTTGGGCATCAACTCTGGTACTCAGTTCATCAAAACCATGAATATTAGCAAAAAGCACCGAAGCCATTTTGAATTTCTTCAGCTTCTTTTTCGGGCCTTTTATTTTTGTTTCCAGATCTTCGTATGAATGTTCAGAAAGAAGATTTAAATATTTTTCGTTCTGACGTTGAATTATCTCATACCTGCTGACAAGTCCGTGAAGTTGTTCATTCAACTCTTTATTCCTATTGGCAAGTCTTGTAATTCTTAGTATGTAATCCTCAATACTTTCCATTCAAATTATTTTCGTAAAAACAGGCTTGGTTAAGATAATTTTTCTCCCCTTTTTTCAATTGGTGAGATTATTTTACGAAAAACATCAAGAAAAGTTCTCTAAAAACGTCAATTATTTGACTTTTTTACATGAATGCACATTAATTTGGTGATAAACAACGCATTTATGCAATAAAAACATTGTAAATGAAAATAATTCATTTGAAAAATATGAGATTTCATGATCCTGTTAAAAGAAGGCAAGCACTTTTTCGATCTTTTTCTCGTCCGGCTCAAAAGCATCCAGCCAGTTGATCTTTATTCCTCTGCGCTCCATACCTCTGAACCATGTCATTTGTCGTTTTGCAAAACGATGTATCGAAGTGTTCAGCTTTTCAAACATCTCATCGTATGTTAATTCTCCTGTCAGATATAGCGTTACATACTTGTATTCCAATCCGTAATAGATAAGATCTTCTGCTTTTAGTCCTTTATCCAGCAAGTCCTTGACTTCATCAGTCATTCCTTCCTCAAGACGTTTTTTCAATCTTTCGGTAATCTTTTGCCGTCGGGCCTGCCTGTCGATACTTATTCCGATGATCAGAGGTCTGATATCAGGCAGATCAGGAATTATATCCGGATTATTTTTATAAAAAGTTGCTATTTCAATTGACCTGATCGCCCTCGAAACAGTTTCTGTATCAGTAGTGTTATGCAACTGTTTAAAGGTTTTTAGGATGTCTGTCAATTCCACCAAAGATTTACCCGCAAGTTCTTTCCTTAATTCTTCATTAACGGGGACATGCACCATCTTGTATTTTTTAAGCACAGCTTCAATATACAATCCCGTACCTCCGCACAGAACAGGGAACTTACCCTCTGCGGTAATCTGCTCAAAACTATGAAAAAAGTCCTTCTGATATTCAAAGAGGTTATACTTGTATCCCGGTTCAGCAATGTCGATAAGATGATATTTTATCTTTTTTCCGTCAACGATGTAATCCTCATAATCTTTTCCTGTACCGATCGTCATCTCCCTGTACACCTGACGGGAATCAGCACTAATTATTTCCCCGTTTATCTCACTTGCAAGCTTTGCAGCAAACCTGGTCTTACCACTTGCTGTAGGGCCTAGAACAACTATTAGATCATATTTTTCGGAAACAGACATCCGGTAAATTTTATTTACAAAGCTAATGCAAATTTACGGGCTGTTGATAAAAATATTTAGTTCCTTCGGTTTTTTTTATTAGATTTGTTTAAGGGAAAAACAGCACAGGCTACATTAAAATACGATTGGATGTATAAGGAATTGTACATAAGAGTAAAGAAGCTCTTCATCAATCCTGACAAGGAATGGGCGTCTATTTATCTTGAGAAAATGTCGGTTCGCGACATCTTTTTTTCGTATAGTATGCCGTTGATCCTGATAAGTACTTTGGCCGTATTCATCGGATCGTTGATAAACTACCATGAAGCCCGCCTTGATATAGCTCTGATACATGCAGCATACACTCTGGTGGCATTTATGGTATCCCTTATCACTGCCTATTTTCTGATGTTAAAACTGATACCTGTGCTTAATGTAAAATCAGACAAAGAAACTATTTTTAAACTTATTGCATTACCTTCTTTGCTGATCTACATCACACATTTAATCGTCACTCTTTTCCCCGAAATATTTTTTGTAAGACTACTGAATCTTTATGCTGCTTTTATAATCTGGGAAGGATACAGCCACCTGTTCGGTTTCGATAAACATAAAAAGGTTTTATTGGCTTTCATTACTTCAGCTTTTGTACTTTTATTACCTTTGGGCGTTTTTCAGATATTGTACCGAATAACCGGACTATAAAAAATGACATCGAACTCAAGGATCAATATTCGTAACAAAAGGGCTACTTTCGATTATGAGATAATTGAAAAGTATGTCGCCGGAGTTCAGCTGGCCGGAACTGAGATAAAATCCATCCGTCAGGGAAAGGCAAGTCTTGTTGATTCATATTGCTATTTTGTAAACGGGGAACTCTGGTTGAAAGGAATGCACATTGCCGAATACTTTTACGGCACTTACAACAATCATGAACCCGCAAGGGAAAGAAAATTACTCTTGACAAAAAAAGAACTTCAGAAAATAGAACGTAAGACCAAAGAATCAGGGCTGACAATTATTCCGATAAGGTTATTCCTGACCGACAGGGGATGGGCAAAAATAGAGATCGCACTTGCCAAAGGTAAAAAGCGCCATGATAAGCGGGAAACCCTGAAATTAAAGGATGCAAACCGGGAAATGGACCGAATACGGAAAAAATATTAAAAATACTTCTTCTTTAAAGCAACCTTTGCATAATTATTGCATCTACCTTTTGATAAACATACAAACATTATCATGCCGGTTTTGACAGATAATGTTTGTATCATTTATCAACGTTTGTGGATGACCTTAACGAAATAATCAAAGGATGCCAGAAAGGCAAACCTGCATCGCAAAAAGTTCTTTACGATCTTTTTGCCCCCAAGATGTATGGAGTTTGCCTACAATACTGTCAGGATCGTACCGAAGCTGAAGATTGTTTACAGGAAGGATTCATCAAGGTTTTCACAAACATTAAAAAATACAGGTTCGAGGGCTCTTTTGAAGGTTGGGTAAGGCGGATAATGGTAAATACAACTATTGAATCTTTCAGAAAGAAAAAACCGGAAACTTCTCTTGAAGATGTTACATTAGTTAAACTGGAAGATGAACCCGTTGAAGAAGAGGCAGCAAGCATTAGCGAAGATGATATTTTCGAAATGATAAATGAGCTTCCGCCTAAATACAAAATGGTATTCAACCTGTATGCGATCGAGGGATTTTCGCATAAAGAGATAGCAAAGATTCTGGACATTTCGGAAGGTACTTCGAAGTCTAATTTATCGCGAGCGAGAAACTGGATCAAAAATCGGATAACAGAAAAATCGGGGAAAAAGCAGAACGTAGTGTGATGAAGCATAGTGTTGATAAAATAGTTAAAGATAAACTCAGCAGCTTTGAAAAAGAGCCGCCGGGTTACGTTTGGTCTGCTATCAACGAACAATTGCTTGGGAACAGGAGAAAGAAAAGAGTACTTGTTTTCTGGCAAAGTGTTGCTGCAGTTGCTCTACTCGTGCTTTCTCTGGGAATTATCTACACAGTATCCGACAAAAACATTAATCGACAACAATTGGCCGAAACAGAAAAAGTATCTCCTGAGCCACAAATTCCCATTGAGAATGTATCGCCAAAAGATATATCCACAAATGTAGCATCCGTCTTTCATGCTTCAAACAAAGAAGATGATTCCGCCAAAATATTATATAAGAACAAACAAGATAGAAACACACCTGTAACAGCTACTGTATCACACAAAAAAACAGTTCCTAAGAGTGAATCAAAAAGAGAAGAGATATTTATTGCCCAAACCGGCACAGAGACAGGAGGATCATCTGAAAACATTTCGCTGCATGAAGGGTCTCCGGAAATCAACAAAACACTTTCTTCTAAAACATTTTCAGTTCATCCCGGACTAAACAGCAAGACACTTATAATCTCGTTGCCTACAAAGAAACAAACGCCGCAGATGTTTTATGCCGTAAACACTCCGGTTACTACATACAAACCAAGTGTTAAAAAGCATAAGTTCATCCTCTCCGGAAGTGCTTCTCCAACATACAGCTATCGCAATCTGGGAAATTCCCAATCTTCTGCTGCCTACACTCCGGACCTTTCTTCACTGGATGAATCGGGTATTGTTTCATTCGGAGGAGGATTGAACATCAGAATGGAAAGCAAAAGCAGATGGAGTTTCGAAACCGGGGTGCTTTATTCTCAGGTCGGACAGGAGGTGACACAAAGCAATGCCTATCCGTCGATTGTGGGGATGTCTTCTCTTGCAGCAGTCTATTCTGCTTCAAACAGACTTAAAGATGCAACTGCAAACATATCCCGAAGCGGAGTGAGTTCTCTTGGTGATATTGATTTTAATAACTCCACACCCCTTGCTGTTGAAAAAGGTTTGCAAAGAAGCGGTGTTTACCTTACTGCACCTATAGAAACGCTTGATCAGCAGCCGGCATCCTTAAAACAACTTTTAGACTATATCGAAGTCCCGTTAACCGTGCGATATGCATTATTCGATAAAAAACCGATAATTACACTTGCAGGAGGTGTAAGCACAAACTTTCTTGTAAACAATTCTGCCTATCTGATCGAAAACGGTAAAAGGATAGATGCAGGTACCACCGAAGGTATAAACAATGTTACCTATAGCAGTACATTTGGGATCGGAATAGAATACCCGGTGGGAAAAGCTTTCAGATTATCGCTGGAACCAAAGTTCAAATATTTTTTATCACCTGTGAACAGCAAAGGTTTCAATAACTACCATCCATACTCTTTCGGGGTGTTCGGAGGAATAAGTTTCATACTGAACAATCACTGACGAAGAGACTCTATCATCTTTTTATAAACACCGTTGCTTTGCATCAATTCATCATGTGTACCTGTTTCTGCAATGGTATTGCCATCCAGAACAATGATCCTGTCGGCCAATTTAATAGTTGTCAGCCTGTGGCTTATGATTATTGCCGTCCTGTCCGACGCTATCTCCCTGAAGTGTTTTAAAAGACCGGCCTCGGTAAAAGCATCCAGAGAACTTGTTGGTTCATCGAGAATTATGAGCTGAGCATCATTGAAAAAAGAACGTGCCAAAGCAGTACGCTGCCACTCACCGCGACTTAATTGTTCACTGTTCTTGAAAAGTGTTCCCAATATTGTTTCATACCCTTTGGGCAACTTCATGAAAAGATCATGTATCCCGGCATTTTTAGCAGCCTCTGTGATATGTTCATCGTCAGGTCTACGTTTAACATTCCCGAACCAGATGTTTTTTTTCGCACTCACATTGTACAGCATGAAATCCTGAAATATAACACTTACTGCATCTGCCAGCTCATCGCTCCGTATCTGGCTCCAATCGACACCATCCACAGTGATCGTACCGGATGTAGGGTTGTAAAGACCAGCCAGCATCTTGACCAAGGTCGTTTTACCTGCACCGTTCGTCCCTACTATAGCTACTGTTTCGCCTGCTTGTATTGAAAAATTCATGTCATGCAAAACCCACCTTCGCGTATTAGGATATTTGAATGACACGTCCTTAAAAACAATTTCCTTTCTTATAGGCTTCGGGAAGTGTAACTTTGAAGTAATATCCTTTTTTATCCTGATCTTCAGAAACTCAAAAAAGTTTTTCAGGAACAGATTATCCTCATACAACCCCGATACCCGTGATAACCACTCCTGTAAAACACTATATCCCCTGTGCAAAGCAAGAAAATACATAGCCATATCTCCGGTGGATATTTCCTTAGTAACAGTACTGTAAATTATATATCCGAATATCATGAGTAAAAATACAGTAGCAACAATCTGAACCACTGTTTCCCAAAAGGTTCTCTTTTTGATGAGTTTCAGTTGCTTTCGTCGAAGATCTGCACGTAAAGTTTCATAGTTGCTTTTAAACAGCCGTCCAAGGTCAAATATCCGCAATTCTTTGGCAAACTCTTTTGAGGTCAGTAATCTGTTATAATAATTCACTTTTCGCTCATTCTCTGTCTGATCCCTTTTCAGAAAGTAAAATAGTTTTGAGTAATGGAGTTGGAAAGCAATAATAGGAATACTTATCAATAACAAATATGGCAGAATAGCCCAATGCAATGTCATCAAAACCCCGATTATCAAAAACAGGGTCACAGTATTTTGCAACAGACCAAGCAACCCGTAAAAAACCCTTGAAGGACGGTATGAAGCTTCTTCAATGGCACGGTAAAAAATATTCTGATATTCCGGATCTTCAAAATAACGATAAGGAATATTGATCGTCTTCTCATGAATTATATTCTGAATATAATCATTTACCAGATATGATTGTTTTTCACGAACAAATGAGTTTGCCGCACCGATTAAAGCATTCAGAAGGAAAAAAACTCCGGCAAGCAGGAAAGTATTTAATATCTCAGTATCTGTCAGCAACGGCTTACCTGTCTCTGCGATCCTGATAACATCATCTATCACCAATTTAACAATGTAGATCAGCAATAAGGGAAGTATCCCTTTTAAGATACTGAAAACAATATTTATCGTACTCCAGAAAGGTGAACTTTTCCAGAATATCTTTAATACTCCCGTAATATTCTTTACACTGAAGTTCATTGACAACACCTGTTTCGATTTTAAAGATAATCCAAAATATGCAATGAAAAAATATTTCTCAGGAATCTGCTCTTTAATAACAGATGTTTACTACTACTGATTTATTCTTCTTTATTACAGATCCATTTATACCAGGCAAAGCTCATGTAATGGAAAAATACTCCGGTAACCGGTGTTAAAAATGATATGATATTACCTGTAATTTTATTTGTTGTTTTCTCTAATGATCGTGTCTTATCCTTACGTGTTCTGGCAATGACGACGCCTAAAATATTCGCGGGAGGGACAGGGGAGTCAGAATGGATCAGACCGTCGCCTTTACAAATAACTTTCCCTTTTACTGTTTTAATATAACGATGACTGATTATCTTCGAATCCTGTTCGTATACTACTATCTGACCACGTCTCAGATTTTCTGCTTTCTCCGGCCTTACCCTCAGCACATCAGACGGTAACAAAAAAGGGAACATGCTTAATCCCTGAGCCGTGACATCAACAGTCTCTCCTGCTTTTAATAACTTTATTAAAAGTTTCCTTCCTTTAATGTTATTTTCCAAATTCACGTCGAATGATTTCTGTTATTTCTGTTGTTGGTTTGAATCCAAGCTCATAAACAGGGCATTTACCGGCAATTGCAGTAATAGCCTCCAAATGCTTTTGAACCATTTCTTTGTTGTACAGAAATTGTATACAATTTGCCATCAATCCGGCTACTCCTGCTGCACCCGGAACCTGTTTCAGATAATTTTCTGGAGATTGTCTGATCAAAAACATTGCCGTTACAGGGCTTTCTTTGTAAATATCCTGATAGTATGGCATGGGAGTGTTGGTCATTATCACTTTCTCTCCTTTTGGTATCAGAATAAGTCTGTCATCATTTATCACCTGAGCGCCCGTTTTTTGCCATAACCCTGCCATAGTTGATTTCCCGGTTCCTGAAACCGCGGTAAAAACATAACCTCTTTCGTCATCTTTCACTCCGGAAGCATGGATCATTATCCCACCTTTGTGATGCACAATGTAATTTATAAGTATTGGTCCTAAAGGTTGAAAAAAAGGATCAAATAGTAATCTTTCCAGATTATCCTTTAATTTTAATTCAATGTTCACAAATTTATTGTCTAGATCAAAGTCTGCCTTGACCAGTTCTATACCGGAATTATCGTCTATTTTAATGATGATGGAAAAATAATCTTTAAAATCATATACATCCCATTCGTACGGAATCTGATTCTCATCAAATGAGCTTGCAGAAAATGCAGGTTTTTTATTTTCTGGAATTATAATATTATCAATTATCGAATATGTAAGAGAATAGTCACATTCAGGTATTTTTTCGGAATTGTACAAAAATTTATATGATCCGGACGTTGCTGCTAAATCCAACAGTTTTGATTTAATTAAAATATTAAACCAAATACCCCCGATATTGTAAATAGATGAGTTTTCAATACTATGCATGTGAAAATTTACATATCCCCATAATCAGGACGAGAGCCGCCAAACGGATTAGCCGTTGAAGAAGGAGGTGCATCTAAGGGGCCAAACGAAGGAGTATCATTCTTATTGGAAGTTGCTGCTTCACCCTGGGGGTTACCGGTAGGTGTTAGCAAAACAATATTATTATCCAACTTTATTGAATTTATTTCAGGAGCTAAATAATATCTTTTAGGAATTTCTCTCATTAACGTTGGCCTGGTTAACAACTTTTTTCAAAAATAATCTTTTTTTCTAAGGCATCACTAAGGAAAAGGTTTAAATCT
>JAOZOF010000385.1 GCA_029933425.1 Marinilabiliaceae bacterium | reverse complement strand
CCATTAACATGACAGGTTCATAATGCACCTAACTGTCTATTATTGTATATATTCTATTCTTGCTAACTCCTGTTTATACATTTAACCCGACTTATGCAATAGGAGCTATGAAATAGCGAATTACCTGCCCGGATAATCCAGTCAGGCGGGCCGAGATGCATCGGGACAGACTGATCTAGAATTACACCATTTTGGTTATTTCCCCAAAATGGATGTAGTTCTTTATCGCTATGCTATTGAAAAGCTGTTTGCTTTTTAATAGCATAGTTTTGGTTTATCAAGGGGTGACAAAGTAAAACTTTGCTACCCCTTGATAGATATTAATAAAAACTCGTATGTAACTACCTTAATAATCTTATTTTCTCTGCTGATACTTTATCCCCGGAGATTACTTTTATGATATAGATTCCATCATTCAAATCAGAGATATCAAAATTGTATAAAGAAGCCGGGTGTTCTATTTTCATCTTCTTTTCTGCCACTCCAAATAAATTATACACTTCAATATTTACTTGTTCATTTACATTCGACAGATCAATATAAACACTCCCTCTTGTAGGGTTCGGATAAACGGATACCTCTCCATACTGTTTTGTGCTGATTCCCGTTGTTGTGTATTTTTCATAAACAGCCATTGCCTCATTATCAGAAAGTGCCTTGTCAAAAGTCTCAAACTGATCGATCTTACCTTTGAAATAGCCGTCAACATCACCCTCCTCAACATAAGAGACCTTACCGTATGTATCTAATACTCCATACTTGTAATGCCCACCAATAGCTCCGGCAGCATATTCATCGGGAATAAGGCTGGTGCAATTAATCGTCTCTTCCTTAAATAACACACCGTTTTTATAAACTCTTACATTAGAACTTTCTTCACCGCCTTCAAATACCATTATTATATTAGTCCATGTTTCAATAGCCCTAAAAGGTATCTTAATACAAGTGCCTGCCAACTTACTTCCCGGGGTACTTCTGTCTCTTATGCCGGCTGTGGCATATAACGTATCAGTCCGAAGGTTAAGTGCCATTCCCGGAAGTTCAAAAATTATCTGATCAGGGCTTTTAGGAGGTGAGACAGTAGTTGTTTCATCATAAAACCATACGGAAACAGTAAAGTTTTTTTGCTCCCATGCAAAATATTTATTATCCCTGTTTTTAGTAATCGCATAAGGCAGTTGAAGTAAAACCCAATCTTTCTTTCCGTCAAACAACATCGCTTTGCCTTCGATTCCGTTAGTCAGGGTTGGCTGAGCCATATCTTCCGGCAGTCTCTCTCCAAAACTGTTTTTGCTCGTACTTTTATCATCATATATCCATTCTAACGGCTGAATAGAGTCAAACAAATTCCCCTGGTCTTCAAACATTACACCATTTGAGGCTAACGACTCAAAATCCAATACTGTGGTTATTACTGAAGGGTATATTGTCACCTTCACGCTATCGGAATCTGCATCTCCCCTGCTGTCGGTTATATTCAAATAAAACCAGTAAACTCCGGCAGAAAGACCATTCATGGTAAATTTCTCTTTATCCGAAACCACACTTCCGTTTAATATCCATTCATACAAGATTGTCTTATAGCCGGTACTCGAGCCTGCATCTAATATTAAAGGTTGATCCTCCTTTATTGTTTGCTCCCTCCCCGCCTCTGCTTTGGCTGCTACATTTTTCACTGTCACCATAACATTATCGCTTGAAGAGTTAGATGAAGCATCGGAAACTGTTAATGTAAACAGGTGTTCACCAATGCTTAATGTATCTGTTCTCAAAACAGTATCTTTCGACACCTCCTCCCCGTTCAACTGCCATGAAAAGTTCATTGTTCCGTAATAACTCGTACTACTGCTGCCATCGAGAACTACGGTATCTCCTTCGTTAACAACAACATCATCACCGGCAACAGCATGCACCGGCAAAACAGTTACTTTTACATCATCGGTGGCAGAAGTATGGTTTACATTTTCTGAAACTTTTAAAGTAAAAGTGTGTTCTCCAATACTCAAAGTGTCTGTTTTTAGAATAGTATCATTACACACTTCTTCCCCGTTCAGCTGCCACGAAAAATTCAAATCACCATACGGGGAAACACTTCCGCTTCCATCAAGGGTTAGCACATCACCATAACCAATCGTTTCATCTTGTCCTGCACACGCTTCCGTCACAGCTTTCTCTGCGTCATACTTTGCAGAAGCTTCACTTGTCGATATCGAATTAAGATTTATTATTATCTCGCCAACAGCCCCTTTGTAAAAATATGCTGCTGAATGATCCGTTAAACTCTGATCTAATGCATACGAATATCCTACTTGTGCGCCAACATTAATATTATTATATATGTTTCCGGCACCGTCAACAAATCCAGGCATTGTTGTTGAAGACAACATATTAAAAGAGACAACCCTTTTGCCGTTTAAAAACCCATCAATAGTGCCATTATCAAAAGATATCTGCACAAGGGTCCAGTGTCCCACTATTTTACTCCTGTCATCAATATGATACCTCTCCATTTTACGTTCTTTGACAGAACCGTCCTGATTCCTTAACCCGCAAGCAAATTCCAGATATCCAAATTTGAACCTCATCGACAATTCACTTCCGTATCCGCACTGAACAAGCACTGTGTTGCTTGCTATTGTCCCGGATTCCGGCTTTATCCATAAAGAGATAGAAAAAGTATTTCTATCGTAATCAAATGGCCCTCGTGTGTATTTTTTATTTATTTCAATCCATTCATCTTCACCATTCAATACCATTGCTTTGCTGCATGCCCTGGCCCCGTTTATTAATTTCATATTACCGGGTAATGCGGTGTCATCATTTTTCCCTTTAAGCAGTTTTGCATTCCAAACGGTATCGCTTAACGCCCCGCTTTCATCATAAATTATATTATCACCGTTTACCTGATTTATAAAATTATAAGTTACAGCTTTAACTTTTGTCAGATCCTGAGC
>JAOZOF010000010.1:20225-33840 GCA_029933425.1 Marinilabiliaceae bacterium | reverse complement strand
TCCCAGTTTAAGATGAAATGGGAATCCGGCACCTCCGCGGCCTCTTAATCCCGAAACTTTTATCTCTGAAATAATTCCCTGCGGGTCGTTTTCATACTTGTTCAGAACCGTGTAAAAAGAACTCAGGTTGTCATCGTCTTTTGTTAGTATCTGTTTTTTGCTGAAACACTCTACATGATACCTGTTTTGGTATGAAGTATTCTTTTTGCTGATGATATTTTCAATGTCCTCTTCGGTATCGGCAGAATAGACATTTCCGTTGTACATGAATGCCGAATTCTCGTGGCATCTGCCCAGGCAGCTTACATGACCGATTTCTGTTTCGTCGAAATGGTTTTTCAGGATATCTTTTACCTTTCCCTGGGTGCCTGCACACATACAGGATGTGCCGTTACATACATGGATTTTTTTGTTGAGGTTCTCTTTCTTCGTGAAATCGTAAAACGACATGGCCCCTAACACGGATGACGTTCCTATGTGATATTCATCAGCTATCTGCTCAATGTTTTCGTTAATGTTATTGATCTCCTGTTCTGACAGTTTCTGTATCTCTTCATAAAGGTTTTGTTCAAGCCCCTTTCTGAAAGAGAGAGAAGTTATATTTTCAGACATACTGTTATGGTTTAACAATTATGAAGCTTAAATTACTACATAATTGTCAATGAAGTATAATTTTTTTATACTTTCTTTCCGAATTTCACAATCACAAAATATATCATGGCAATAGAAACAGGATAGAGTATCCAAAGCGGAACGTTGTATGCAGATGGTATTGTTCCAATAACCAGCGATATTCCTCCCACGGTAAGTGCATACGGCATTTGGGTACGTACATGTACAAGGTGGTTACACGAACTGGCAAGAGAACTCAGTATCGTAGTGTCTGATATCGGTGAACAGTGGTCACCGAGTACCGAGCCTGCCAGAACAGCCGAAACAACATTGAAAAGCAGAGGCAGTGCAACATCATGCGGAAGGTTGTTATGCATAGACAGGGCCCATGCAGCAGGCATTATCAACGGATAGATGATAGCCATTGTTCCCCAGCTTGAACCTGTGCTAAAAGATATAATGGCCGAAAAAATGAACGTTAATGCAGGCATCATGTACGGACTGATTTCAAAATCCTTCAAACCGCCTGTAATGAATTCTGCCGTGTGCATGTGTTGTGTCAGCAAAGCCAACGACCATGCAAGGATGAGGATCAGAACTGCATTGAACATCGACTTAAAGCCCGTTATCATGTATTCCACGCTCTCTCGAAGTGTCAGTATCCGCTGAGCGACGGTAAGTATCACTGCCACAAGCATACCACCCAACGATGACCAGAGCAAGGCTTTGAACGTGTCGGCTTCACCAAGAAAGAATGATATCTTCGACATGAACGACATTGAACCGTCATTCCACACATTTGTGTCCCATCCGGTATAAAACAAACCTGCTACCGTACCGAATATAACGATCAGAACAGGAATCAGGGCATTATACCAACGTTGCGGCGCATCTTCTGCAGGTTCTATCTGTGATGAGTCATTACCCTTCTTCAAAACGGAAACTTTTGATATCTCCAGGTCTCTTTCGGCATTGATCATTGGTCCGTACTCTCTTTGTTTGAATATCAAAAGAGCTACAAAAATTATGGTCAGCAGAGGATAGAAAGAGTATGACAACGAAGAAAGAAATACCGAATATGAAGATGTACTGATACCGATGGCAGTTATACCTTCCTGAATGTAACTTAATTCAGCGCCTATCCAGGTTGTAATAAATGCGATTGCTGCTACCGGGGCTGCTGTCGAGTCTGTCAGGTAAGCAAGCTTTGCCCGCGATATCTTCAGTTTATCGGTTATAGGTCGCATCGTGTTACCCACTATCAGTGTATTTGCATAATCATCGAAAAAGATGAGTATCCCGAGAAGCCATGTAATCAGCTGACCACTCCTCTTGTCTTTGGCATACGGAGCCAGTTTCCCCACAAGGCCTTTCATACCGCCGTTAGCGGTAATAATGGCTACAATACCGCCGATAAGCATACTGAAAGTAATAACTGAAATATGATCGGTATTGTAAAGCGATTGCAGAACATAAAGATCAACGATGGAAAACAGACCTTTGAAAAAAGCCATGAACACCCCCATCCCCTGATATTTGAATATCACAAATGTTCCCGAAAGTATCCCTAAAAAAAGGGAGGTATACACTTCTTTGGTAAAGAATGCCATAAATATGGCAAGCAAGGGAGGTAAGATCGACAACCATAACGGTATAGGGTTTACCTGCTGTTTTATTACCTGTTTGTGAGATTCTACAATGATCTCCGACTTGTGCTTGAAAGTATGAGTAAAATGTAGCTTCCCGTCCACTAGTTGGCATTTAACATGTACACCATCGATGTAAACATGCGTTTCTGCCAACGCAATATCTTTTACCGGCAAAGAAATATCAATATCGTACTCTATGTTACTTACAAGAGCAAAAGGCAGATTAATTTTCAACTCATCCTCAGAGTTTTGCGAATGAGCCCCTGATAAAAAGATAAGAAAAGAAAAAAGGAATGTTACTAATGAGCGTAAACTATATTTTAACATCAAATCTGACTAATCATTAAACATTAACTAATTTGCCACTTTCCTCCTTTTCTCTATCAACCTCCCACTTCAAAAAAGTCGCTACAATCTGTTTTTACTCTTCATAATATCCTGAACCGCTCTTGTAACCGTAACCGTAAGCATAATTGTAATTCGCAACATATTGCGGAATACGGATATCATTTATCAGCAAACTAAGGTTCGGCAGTTTATCCTGCTCATAAAGACTGTTAATGAAGCGAAGAGCATGCTTATCGGAATAATTATGCCGGATAACGAATATCATAGTATCCGTGTATCTTGAGATGATGATAGCATCCGTAACGAGAGCTACCGGAGGGGTATCAAGAATTATCACATCGAAATGTTTTTTCGCTTCGGCAAAGAAATTCTTCATCCTGTCGGTCTCGATAAGCTCGGAAGGGTTAGGTGGAATAGGCCCTGCAGGAGTAATGTAAAGCTTTGGAATATGGGTCGGAATTACTATCTCCTCAAATGTTGCATCATGGATAAGATAGTTACTCAGACCTTTGGCATTTGATATATCAAACTGATTATGGGTCTGAGGTTTTCTGAGATCCATTCCTACCACAAGCGTTCTCTTGTTCGACATCGAGATTATTGCTGCAATATTTGTTGAGCAGAAAGTCTTACCTTCACCTGCAATCGACGATGTAACACCAATAACAGGTACATCATCATGATCAACCAGAAGGAACTGCAGATTGGTCCTTATTGCCCTGAATGCTTCCGCTATCGATGACTTAGGTGTATCGTAAACAGTGCCCTTTTTGGTCGTTTTCTGATGTGTTACATATCCGATTATCGGGATAGTGGTGTGATCTTCAACCGAATATTCATCTGTGATCTTGGAATTAAAGAAGTCCTTGAATGAAATGAATCCGATAGGTAAAAGGAAACTCAACAGTATCCCGATGAAGTAATTCAATTTGGCATTAGGTGAGACCTTAACTGTATTCTCTGGTTTTGCCTTGTCAAGCACCCTGTGGTCCGACACATTGGAAGCCAAAGCAATGCCTGCCTCCGAACGCTTTTGTAACAAGAAGGTGTAAATATTATCGTTAAGCGTGAACCTTCTTTTGTAATTAAGAAGCTCACGTTCTGTTTTTGGAAGCATCTTCATCTCTTTCTCCACTTTGGCTATCTGCTTGTCTAATCCCTCAATCGCGATCCTTGTAGACTTAACAATGTTCCTCACGTTCTCAAGAAGGGCATTCCGTGTATTTTCAATTTCCCTGTTAAGTTGTTTTATCTGGGGGCTCTTTTCCCGAACGCTCAGAAGTATAAGTGCCCGTTTTGCATGCAGATCACTGAGACGGGTTACAAGACTGTTCAGCATAGCATCTTCAATACCCATAGTAGAGGGAACGATCACATCTTTAAAATCATTCTTCCCTTCAATGTACTCAAACAGGTAATCGTAGTACTGTGCCATCCGCTCATACGTACTTTTCTCCTTCACCAGATCTTCCATCTTCTTCATTGTGTAATTACCCTCAGCACTGATATTAATGATATTATGACTTGATCGGAACTGTTGGAAATTGTTCTCTGCTGTTTGCAGCGAATCATATATCCCGCTTATCTGTCTGTCGATAAACTCTATGGTGCTGTTTGCCATCTGGTTCTTCTGCTCAAGTTCCGAAAGAAGGTACATCTCGGTCAGCTTGTTCAAATAATCGGATATGACCTGCGGATGCTCTCCCTTCAGTTTCAACTCAAGAATACTGGCATCTTTGTATAAAAACGATATCCTCAGAGCATCTCTGAAATAATTTGCAAGGTCAGATTCTTTTTTAAGTTTGAAATAATAATCGTTAGTATAAATATCCGAACTTGGAAAATCAAAATCAGGCGAATATTTGTTTGAAAGTTTTATGGTAAAATTAAAGAACGAGCTCTTAATAGGCTGCCCGAAGAAGAACTCTTCATCAATGTTTACTTTCTGATCATTAGGCAGTTTGGCCTTGAATATAAGCCTAAACTTTTTACGCGAAAGGATATGTACCTTGAAATATTTATCATAGGTCTGAGCAGCCGATGAATCAATAGTAACAGTAATCGGGGAATCTTTGTAAAGGTTTCGTTTCAGGAAAGGAAAAGAAATATTGCTTGCCCAACGTATCTGCTTGTAGTAACTCACTCCAAGGTCCAATTCTCTAAGTGTCCTGTTGGTAAGGGAATATGACTTCAGAATACCTATCTCATTCTGAATGTTATTGGTCATCTTGAACGAAAAATTCTGTATAAGGCTTTCAGCACCAAGAGTATTCTTTTTGTCGTCTCTGATAAGCAGGGTCGTGGTTGCACTATAGGTTGGTGCAGAATAAATATTGAAAAGGACAACCAGTCCCATTATGATGACGAAAGAAATAACAAACAGGTACCAGTGTGACACAAGTTTCGAAATATACTTCTTAATGTCGGCAGAACTGCTTTGTGTAAAATCGTCATTCATTACCTGCTGCATGGCATCATCCCCCTTAATTGTTGTCGAAATACTGTAAAAGTACAATAATTGTTGTCAATGACGATAAGATCAGGCTCCAAAGTGGCAGGTTTACTCTGAAAGCTTTCCCTTTTATAGGCTTGACATAAACCACATCGTTAGGTACCAGATAGTACCCGGGATTTGTAAGAACCGACTTATCCGTAAGATCGATCTCGTATGTCTTGTACCCCTCATCGGTAGGCCTGATAACCAGAATATGTTTTTTATCGCCAAAAGATGTAACATCACCTGCCTTGCCTATAAACTCAAGTACTGTAGCCTGATTGTTATAATTGGCATAAACCCCGGGACGTTTCACTTCACCCAAGACGGTAACTTTGTAATTCATAAGCCTGACGATCACGGTGGCATTTATCAGGAATTCGTTCGCCTGATCCTGAATTACATCATACGCCTCTTCCAGAGTGAGGCCTCCAACATGTAATTTGCCAAGAACCGGAAGAACAATGTTGCCCTCTTTGTCTACCGAAAAGCCATTCACGTACTGATCAGCCTCTGAATTCATGGTCGTTGTAATTCCTTGAGTAGGATTGTTATTGTAAAGTTCGGCAACTTCTTTATTGGTACTCAGAACCCTTACATATAATATATCGTTTGGTTTTATCCGGTAAGGAATGTTCTTATTAAGGAAAACTTTATCGTTTTCACTGATATCAAGATTCTTAAGGTAAGTAATATTCCTGCCGCTCTGGCACCCCGATACTGTCAAGACGATCAAAATTACAATAAAATTAATCGATCTTAAATCTGAAATGTAACGGGATAACAATCTGCCGGGTCCTTTAAACATTGTATTTGAAGTCATTTGTCAGATTAGATTTATTTGGCGTAATTACAAATCTAATAAAAAAATATCTTTTTTTAATGAATATTAGCAAATGTTAATTGAATTGGGTGTATGCACCGATATATTTTGCAATTTGAATTTAGCAATGTCAGAAATAAAAAATCATAAAATCACACATCCGTATCCGATACAAAATTATTATGCGTGATTCAACAATTTTCAGGTGTTAATTGTTAAATAAACTCTGTTGTTAATCAAACAAATAGTAGTTATTAAGTAAATTTTTATAAAAATGGTCATAATCCTTACTAAAATATTTTTTTTAAATAATTTAAATTATTAATTTGTAAGTACAAAAATTCATCGATGAAGAGTTTGAAATTCAACATATTTGAGGCAAAGAGGACGGATCTGCATCCTGAAAAAGGTAAAATACTTATAGCAGAGCCATTTCTGCAAGGCCCCTACTTTGGGCGTTCTATCGTCTTCCTGACGGAACACGGCAAAGACGGTGCCGTTGGTTTTGTCCTTAACAAACCCTCTGAACTTTACATTGATGAAATAATTGATGACCTGTACAGTTTCAAGGGGGAACTTTTCATCGGAGGGCCGGTACAGTCAGATACACTTCATTTCATTCATACCCTTGGTGAGGTCATCCCCGGATCGGTAAAAGTAACCGATTCCATTTATTGGGGCGGTGATTTCGATGTGGTAAAGAAACTCATTAACGAAAATAAGATCACCAGCAAATCCATCAAATTCTTTGTCGGTTACTCAGGCTGGTCGCCCGGTCAGCTTGAGAACGAGATCGCGGAAAAATCATGGATAATTTCTACCATCCCGGATGAGACGCTCATGTCGTACCAGATCGACAACATCTGGAAAGAGACTATGGAAAGTCTTGGTGATGTTTACAAAACATGGTCAAACTTCCCGCAAAATCCCAGCTTCAACTGATCTGAGTGCTCATTTCACTCTTCATCTTCAAGCATTTGTTTGATATTATTAAGTAACGCATTGAATATTTTCTTTGTGGTAATACTGTAGTAACGTTTTTCATCAATACCGGTAACGCGGCTAATTCCTTGAATAACATTCGTAAGAAAAACCTCATCCGCAGATTTGATCTCATCAATGGTTGTCCCCGGCAATTCTTTAAATGACAACCCCATTCCTTTGATGGTATCTATCACATGCCTGCGCATAACACCTTTCACACAACCTGATGCAAAAGAAGGAGTGAAAACCGTTTCATTCTTTATCCAGAACAGGTTTGATGACAATGCCTCTATGATCAATCCCTTATCATTCATTATCAGACAATCATCAAGCATGTTCTCCTTTTTGTAAAGGCTGCCGAGAATGTAAACTAGTGAATTGGAATTTTTAAAGCTGAACAAATCCTGAGAAGATTTATGATACTTGTCGAATAATCCTATGATCAAACCTTTTTTATTGAACGAGTAAAGCTCCCCTTCAGCGGGTGCTGCTTCAATGATATATGAAACATCATTTTTCTCGGGTGTGTACAACCCTGCTCCGTTCCTGAACACCGATATCCGTATGCGGGCATCTTTGAAAACAGAATTCTTATTTACCAGAAAAGTTATTTGCCTTATCAGGGTATCCTCATCAGGCAAAGATACAATATTCATTTTCAGAATATCCATCCCGAAGGTAAGCCTGTAATAATGATCATAGAAAAAAAGAGGCATCCCTTTATGGTACCTGAGGGTTTCAAAAAGTGAATCCCCGTACCGGAAGGCCCTGTTATCAACAGTAATGACCGGCTTGTTTTTCATAACCAGGTCACCGTTATATATTATGTATTTTTCATTTCCCATATTCTGAATACTCTATTATCTTTTCACAAACAGGAACAATGCTGCTGTTCTTTCCTATCAGAAAACTTTGTTTCAGACCCGCCCTGTTACCGGCTTCAATATCTCTTTCCGAATCACCTATCAGAAAAGAAGATGACGGATCGACATCATGTTCTTCTATGGCTTTTAAGATCATACCGGGCTTTGGTTTCCTGCATTCACAATCGGATACCGATTCATGATGCGGACAAAAATAGATATCATCAAAGAAGATCCCCTCCTTTTTTAAAACAGACACTATCCTGTCATTCGTCCGCTCTACCTCTTCCGGTGTATAAAGCCCCTTTGCCACCCCTCCCTGATTCGACACAATGAACAATCTGAAACCGGCATCCAAAAGCATTTTAAGACCATCTGTCACATCCGGATTTATCTTTACATCCTGCGGTTTGTAAATGTAATAATGCCCTGTATCATCATTGATAACACCATCCCGATCAAGGAATACAGCTTTGTTTGCCATAAATATCAGAAATTAAAACTGATCAGAGCACTGAAAAAATGTGCAAGTAATGCAGGATTAAAGAGTATGGGGAAAACAAATCCGTAAACTGCGCCCCAGAAATGAGCATCATGTCCTATGTTGTCGATATTCTTTTCGCTCATAACTCTTGAATAGATCAGGTAGCCGACTCCAAGAAGTATGCCGGGTACAGGTATGAAATAAAGATAAATGATCTGCCAGGGAGCATAAAGTATTGTGATAAAAATAGCCCCTGAAACAGCACCCGATGCCCCGATCGCACTGTAGTAGGGATTGTCCTTTTCCTTTATCAGGGAGTATAGACTGGACACGACCAACGAGCTGAGAAAAAATATCAGGAAGAGCAGATTGCTGTTCCATGGTATCGAAGCCCTGAAATAGTAAAGTATTACATCGCCAAAGGAGTACAGGACGAACATATTGATCAGCAGATGCGTCCAGCCACCGTGAAAAAACCCGTGAGTGAACAATCGGTAATACTCCTTCTGGTGCACAATACGGTATGCATTGAATTTGAACTTGTCAATTAATTCGGGTTGATTAAAGCCGGCAATACTTATGATAACAATTGCCAATATTAAAACTGTTACTATGGTCATGGGATATTAGATTTATGATTTATGATGTATGATGTATGATATTTTAATTCCGTTCTCCGCGGGCTCAATGCATTATCTTAAAGATCAATTCTTTAAGCAACTCTCCGCCATCTGACACATTGGAGTTGTATCCTTTCGATTTCATGTCGTACTCTCTTAAAAGAGCGATTACCTGAACCACCTTACGTGCCGGATAATTTTTTGCTCCTGTTGTATAATCGGTAACAAAAAACGGATTTATTTTAAGCGCCGATGCAACTGCATGCTTCGATTTATCGGACAGGTAATAGTACGCCATAAGTTTTTGAAAATAGCCGAAAAGGGTTGCTATGGTAACCTGAATAGGATTGGCTTTGGGATTTTTCGCAAAAGTCTTTATTATCCTATTGGCTTTTACAACATTCTTTTGAAGCACTGCCTTGTTCAGTTCAAAGTTATTGTACTCCTTACTTATTCCGATATTCTTCTCAATATCCTCTGCCGTGATCATTTTTTTATCTGCTCCCAATGCTATTTGCAGCTTGTTCACCTCATGAGCTATCTTCGACAGGTCATTCCCGAGGTACTCGATCAATATCTGGCTCGCCGTAACGTCAATGCTAAGCCCTTTTGACCTGAGATGCCCTGTAAGCCAGGTCCCGACCTGATTATCGTATAACTTTTTCGACTCGAACATAACCCCATTGTTCTTAAGTGCCTTGGATAGTTTCTTTCTTTTGTCGATGGTCTTGTACTTGTAGTTCACTACGAGGATGGTGGAATTCAATGGATTTTCGGCATACAGCGACAATGCCTCAATATCTTTGATATTCTGAGCCTCTTTAACAATTATCACCTGATACTGTGCCATCATCGGGTATCGGCGTGCAGCCATGATAATGTCCGATGCACTGATATCCTTACCGTAAAGTATGGTTTGATTGAATGCCTTTTCTTCCTCGGTAAGTACATTATCGGCAATATAATTTGTTATTTCATCAATATAATAAGGCTCCTCTCCCATTAAAAAATAAACAGGAAAATATTTTCTTTCTTTTAAATCTTTTATGATCTGATCAAAGGTCATATTCTAAAATGCAGTATTAAAAAATTAAATGCTTAACTGATTTCCCTAAGTTGATAAGCTCCTTCAGCGACTTTATCCCTACTTCAAGATGCGTTTCAACAAACTTCTCATTTACGATCTTGTCACTTTTCGAGGTCTTGACACCATCCGCGATCATCGGCTGATCAGATACAAGTAAAAGTGCTCCTGTAGGTATTTCATTAACAAAGCCTACCGTGAATATCGTGGCAGTTTCCATATCAATGGCCATTGCACGGGTTTTCTCCAGATACCGTTTAAATCGTTCATCGTACTCCCACACCCTTCTGTTGGTGGTATACACCGTACCTGTCCAGTAATTCCTTCCGTGATCGCGTATCGACGACGAAACAGCTCTCTGAAGGCTGAACGCCGGCAATGCCGGTATCTCGGGAGGCAGATAGTCATTCGATGTACCGTCACTGCGAATAGCGGCAATAGGAAGAATAAGGTCTCCCAGTTTATTTTTTTTCTTAAGTCCTCCGCATTTTCCGAGGAAAAGAACTGCCTTAGGCTCAATTGCACTGAGAAGGTCCATTACTGTTGCTGCATTAGGACTACCCATCCCGAAATTGATAATTGTTATCCCTTCTGCACTGCAATTTGGCATATTGCTTTTTATTATCGGGGCGTTATACCACTGCGAGAACAACTCAATATATTGATTAAAATTCGTAAGAAGGATATATTTCGTAAAATCCTCTAATTTTCTTCCGGTATATCGTGGTAACCAATTCTGAACTATCTCTTCTTTTGTTTTCATTTATATTGAGTTTACATGTTAAACCAAATCAATTGAAGCATAAAAATATAAAAGAAAATTTGATTTGCTAAAGTAACTTTTTATTGCGATTTTAATCCGCATTATTAATACTTTTATGCCGGATAATAAAAATATTCTATGCAAGATCTGAATTTTCCTGCAGCAGACATTAAATACAAAACCGAAAATAAAAAAACACTTGTTTTTGATATTATTCGCAGGAAATATGTTGTAATGACTCCTGAAGAACAGGTGCGCCAATATCTTTTGCACTACCTTGTAAATCACCTGAAATATCCTCCGGGATTGCTGGCCGTTGAAACCCTTGTTAAAATAAACGGATTAAATCAAAGAGCTGATGTTGTGGCATACAACAGAAAAGGTGAGCCTGCGCTTATAGCCGAATGTAAAGCTCCTGAAGTAAAAATTGATAACAGTGTATTTGAACAGGCGGCAAGATACAATCTGAAACTTGGAGTAAAACATCTGTTGATAACCAACGGGATCAAACACTACTGTGCACAACTGAATAAAAAAAAAGGAACCTATAAATTGTTGCGGGCCATACCACTGTTTGATGAACTTTAAGGATGATCTTTATCTATATAATTTGTCTAAATTTGTGTTTTAAGTGAATATCAGTTATTATTGTGTTACAGAATTTTAATGTAAGAAAAAATGCCGTACAAAGAGCCTAAAATAGAAAAATTATATTACACTATCGGAGAAGTTGCTGAGATGTTCAATGTTAATACCTCCCTGATACGTTTCTGGGAAAAGGAGTTCGACATAATAAAACCTCACAAAAACAAAAAAGGGAACCGGTTGTTCACTCCTCAGGATGTTGACAATTTTCATCTGATATTCCACCTTGTAAAAGAAAATGGAATGACACTGAAAGGTGCGAAAAAGAAGCTGAAGGAAAACAGGGAAGATACGATCAACGATTTTGAGATTGTCTCACGACTGAAAAAGATACGTTCGTTACTGGTTGAGATACGTGACAACATTGAAGAGTAGAGTATGCGAGTAAAAGATATAGTTGCCGAACTTGAAGGATTCGCTGATCCTGCCCTCAAAGAGGATTATGACAATGTAGGCCTTCTGGTGGGATCATCAGATAAGGAGGTTAACGGAGTTCTGATAACACTTGATGTTACAATGGAAGTACTTGATGAAGCCATTGAGAATGAACTCGATCTGATAGTTGCACACCACCCGCTGATCTTCAGAGGCCTGAAAAACATAACCGACCGCACTGAGACCGGAAGAATTATACTGAAAGCTATAAAACACGATATTGCAATTTTTGCAGGCCACACTAATGTCGACAGTGTTCCTGAAGGAGTGAGCGGTATGATGGCAAAAAAACTCGGACTTATCAACACATCTGTTCTGTCGCCTGCAAAAAACAGGTTGCTAAAGCTTGTTACCTATGTCCCCGCCAACCATGCCGACAAGGTGCGTGATGCTATCTTTAAAGCAGGTGCAGGCACCATCGGTAACTATGATTCATGCAGTTACAATGTTTCAGGCACCGGGACTTTCAGAGCAGGAGAAAACACAAACCCGTATGTGGGGGAAAAAGGAGAACTTCACTTTGAGCCGGAAGTAAGGATAGAAACCGTATTGCCCGAATTCATTAAAAACAGGGTGGTAACAGCTATGCTTGATGCGCATCCTTACGAAGAGGTCGCCTATGATATCTATCAGCTTGAAAATGAATGGTACGGCGCAGGATTGGGAGTTATTGGGGAACTTGAACAACCTGTTGATGAAATAGTTTTTTTAAACAAGCTGAAAAAAGTTTTTGATGTAAGCTGCATAAAACACACTGAACTGCTCGACAAACCGGTTAAGAAGATTGCTTTGTGCGGAGGTGCAGGCAGTGAATTTCTGAAAGATGCCATGAGGGCAGACGCCGATATTTTTGTGACAGCCGATTTTAAGTATCATCAGTTTTTTGATGCTGAAAAACGCATCTTAATTGCCGATATCGGACATTTTGAGAGCGAACAGTTCACTAAAGAGCTATTTTTTGAGATACTTACAAAAAAATTCTCTAATTTTGCAATCCGTTTGTCAGAAGTAAATACGAATCCGATAAAATATTTTTAATATAATGGCGAAAAAGAACACTAAGGCAGAAATGACAGTTGAGGATAAGCTGAAAGCTCTTTACGATCTTCAGCAGGTAGTTTCAGATATCGATAAGATCAGAACCCTTCGCGGCGAGCTTCCTTTGGAAGTTCAGGATCTGGAGGATGAGATCGAGGGACTTGAAACCCGTTTGAACAACCTCAACGAAGAGATCAAAAAACTTAATGATGAAGTTCTTAACAAAAAGAATGAAATCAAGGAGGCTGAACTTCTGATCAAGAAATATGAAGCTCAACAATCAAATGTAAGGAATAACAGGGAATACGATTCTCTTTCGAAAGAGATAGAGTTTCAGAAACTTGAGATCGAGCTTTGCGAAAAACGCATTAAAGAGTTCACTAACGAACTGAGCAGCAAAAAAGAACTGGTTGAAACATCAAAAACACTTTACGAAGAGAGAAAGAAAGACCTTGAATCAAAAAAGTCGGAACTTGATGAGATAATCAGTGAAACACAGGTTGAGGAAGAGAAACTGATAAAGAAATCAGAAACGATCAAAAAGAGTATCGAGGAGCGTCTGTTAACTGCATTTGAGCGCATCCGCAAGAATGCACACAACGGTCTTGCCGTAGTTACCATTCAGCGTGATGCCTGTGGCGGATGCTTCAATAAGATACCGCCTCAAAGACAACTTGACATCAGTTCACGTAAAAAGATCATCGTTTGTGAGTATTGTGGCAGAATACTTGTCGACAACGAGATGGGTGGAAAATAGATATTTGCCGATCAAA
>JAOZOF010000010.1:12975-20125 GCA_029933425.1 Marinilabiliaceae bacterium | reverse complement strand
ATTAAAAAATACATAGCAGACTTTGTGAAACAGGAATTCATTGTTGTAATATTCCTTGTGCTGCTTGTGCTACTTACTGTTTTTTCCCCGGTGAATGTAATTGAATTCCCGGACATGGTCGACTGGGATACTATACGTTTACTAACCGGCTTGCTCATCCTTGCCACGGGAATAAAAGAGAGCGGCTATTTCGATGTTCTTTCCCAAAGAATACTCAAAAAGATCGGCAACGAAAGAACTCTGGCAATATTCCTGACGTTCTTTTCAGTGATACTCTCCACATTTCTTACAAACGACATAGCACTTTTCATTGTTGTTCCCATAACCCTTAGCCTCCGGAATCTTATCAGGATCGATATTTCAAAACTGATAATCTTTGAAGCAATAGCAGTAAATGCAGGATCGGCCCTTTCGCCCATCGGCAATCCTCAGAATATCTTTTTATGGCAAAAATGGGGTATCTCTTTTATGAATTTTATTGTTGAGATGATCCCGCCAGTTATTGTTTTACTGATCTCACTGCTCCTGTTCCTGTATTTTGTATTTCCGGCAAAAAAGATCCGTTATTCTGATCATCCCAACACAAAAAAAGCAATGAACAAAACATTGTTGTGGTTCTCTGCTTTGATGATGATAATCTTTTTGTTGTCAGTTGAGGTACAAAAAGAAACAGAGGTTTTAATTTTAATAGCAGGTTTTTATCTGATCCTGTACAGAAAAGTACTAAAAAAAACCGACTGGCTGCTTCTGTTACTGTTCATTCTTGTTTTTATCGATTTTCATATCATTTCCACCCTGCCTTTTATCTCCGAAGGAATTTCATTTTTAAAACCGGATGATGCAGGTGATGTGTTTATCTTTTCTGGAATTATATCTCAATTCATAAGCAATGTTCCCGCAAGTGTGTTCGTATCCAAATTCGCTTCCGAATGGCAGGCTATAGCTTACGGGGTCAATATCGGCGGGAACGGCCTCGTAATAGGTTCACTGGCAAATATCATTGCGTTAAGAATGACCAAAAACAAAAAAATATGGATTGATTTCCATAAGTACTCTATCCCTTACTTCCTGTTAACGGCAACAGCTGTTTACTTTCTGATATATTGAACCGGCAAGTCTGAGTCAACATCATAAATCATCAGAACATTGATCAGTATATTTTTGTTATAATTATTGAATCTGAAATATTATTTTTTCTCAGGTAAAAATTTTGATCATGAAAAATGTTTGGATACTTCTTTTGTCAATATTACTTATCCCTGTTTCGTATTCCTGTCTCGACAACACGGATGACGGATTAAAAGAGACTGATATTTACGGCTACGTGAACCTATTTGATGAGTTTGGGATCAGGACCGATAACCACTCAATGTTCGTATCGGCAGTTGATTCTGTTACGGAAGCTTCAGGAGTAACGGATGTTTACGGAATGTATATCATAAGAGATACTCCGTTCGGCACATACAAACTTGTTTTTGAGAAACCGGGCTTCGGCACTTATGTTATGAAAGGGATTGAGCATGTTGCCAATGGTAGTCCTACATATATTCCGGTGATACCTATGCTTAGTGAAAAATCAACTACTATCATCCCTACACTTACCAATAAAGTGAGTGGTGATACGATTTACATAACTGTTGTCACTGATCCTCCATCTACTGCAAGACAAAGCAGATATATTCGTCTGTTTTTCGATGATAAAGCTTCAGTCAGCGATTCTACGTACAAAAATTTTTCAAAGCTGCTCACTATATACAAAACACCGTTTACCACTTATTTCTTGAAAGAATATTTTTTGGACATAGGATATGAATCTGGACAAACAATTTATCTAAAGGCTTACGGCGATTCATTTTATTCGAATGCGTATTACGATGAAGATTCAGTTAAGGTCTTTCCGAATATTAATCACGACACACCTGATGCCTTATCCTTTGTATTGCCTTAGTTAATAAAACATCGAACAGTTACCGGAAGCAATGAAAAATAGCTTTTGGGCCCGGATTCTTGTAATATTAAGTAGAGGGAAGATATTACCAGCTGCCACCTGCCCCGCCGCCGCCGAAACCTCCGCCGCCAAAACCTCCGAAGCTGCTGCCTCCTCCTCCAAAGCCTCCTCCGCCGGAGAAGCTGTCCCAATGGCCCGAGCTTCCTCTGTTACCACTACCCATCATTCCTAGGAAAATCCAGAACGGAAGATTGCTGCGACCAAGAGACGAGCGTTGTGCACGCCGCCCTCTACTAAATAAGAAGAAAAATATTAAAAAGATAATGAAAGGGATAAAAGCTGCAACCGGACTTACCTGTGGTTCGGTACGCTTCATATAACCGTCAGCTGTGAATTCTCCCTTTGTAAGTTTCATCAGGGTCGTTGTTGCAGCTTGCAATCCACCGTAATAATCATTTTGTTTGAAACGGGGAATCATCTCATTGTTCACTATCCTGTTTGCCACGGCATCAGGCACTGCACCTTCAAGCCCGTAACCTGTGGCAATGAACGCACGACCTTTCTCCCTGCCAATTTTAGGTTTGACCAGTATCAAAATACCGTTGTCCTTACCTTTACGTCCAATACCCCATTTTTCACCAAGTTTGAATGCATAATCATCTACCGATGTTCCATCCAATGATTTTACCGTGACAATGGATATCTGTGTGCTGGTTTGATCATTAAATTGCACTAACTCTCTTTCAAGCGCCTGTCTCTCTTCAGGTGAAAGAACTCCCGCGAAGTCATTAACAAGTCGAGGCGGATTTGGCTTCTCAGGCAGTTTCTGTGCCGAAAGAGATACAGATACAAATACCAGGAATACAATAAATATATTTTTCATTTTATTCGGTTTATTTTTTGCTTTGCGTCTCAGCGCATTAGCGGTTATTCTTACTCACCAAAAGAGATGTCATCCGACAGTTCGTTTACATCATCACTTTGATATGGAAAGTGTTTTTTCAGATGAAGTCCGCTTTCCTTTATTCCTTCAGCAAGTCCTTCTGTAAACTTCCCTTCTTTGAAACTTTCCGTCATCCTCTCTTTTATCTTATCCCAAAAATCATCAGGAACTTTACTATTGATACCGGCATCGCCGAGAATGGCAAATTTACGGTCTTTGTATGCGAGATAAAAAAGAACACCGTTACGCTGGGCTGTTTTATGCATTTTCAGTTTTTTAAAAATGTAGGCAGCCCTGTCGAGCACATTTCCTTTACAGTATGATTCAATGTGAACTCTTATCTCTCCCGAAGTGTTCAGCTCGGCCTCTTTTATGGCATCAACTATCTTCTTTTTATCTGCTTCCGACAGAAAATCTTTCATCGTTTATTTGTTTATTCGATTAAATGTTTATTTGAAAATCTTATTCCTCAGCAAATAAACAGTTCAACAATTAACTTAAAACTCAACCTTAGGTACCTCCTTGGCTTTTTCTTCAGCCTTGAAGTACGGCTTTTGTTCAAAATCAAACATGTTGGCAATAATGTTCTTTGGGAACTTCTTAATGTAGGTATTGTATTTCCTTGTTGCTTCGTTGAATTTCCTGCGCTCAACAGCAATACGGTTCTCTGTTCCTTCAAGCTGTGCCTGCAAATCCAGAAAATTCTGATTTGCCTTAAGATCGGGATAACGCTCCATTACGACCATCAAACGTGACAATGCAGAAGAAAGGCCATCCTGAGCCGACTGGAATTTCTGGAAAGTTTCGGGTGTGAGATTATCAGCCGACACATTTACACTTGTTGCTTTAGCTCTTGCTTCAATCACTGCCTGCAAGGTCTCTTTCTCATGCGATGCATATCCCTTAACGGTGTTAACAAGATTCGGTATAAGATCAGCCCTTCGCTGATAAACATTTTCAACCTGCGCCCACTGCGCATCCACAGCCTCCGATAGTTCAACCATAGTGTTGTATCCGCAACTGCTGAGCAACGGAATAATTAAGACAGCCAATAAGATACTTTTAATTCGTTTCATATTTCATATTTTTTGTTTCATCAAATTTATTACAAATATAACAAATACTATTTCCTTTAGTCTTAAGGTGGCACGTATTTTCAATTGATAACATTACAGACAGTAAATTCCGGCATTTAATCGCTGGACTTTTTTTTAAATATTACGTAACTTGAGGAAATACTCATTAAATCAATCAGCCATGAAAAAACTTTTACTTTTTGTGTTATGTACAGTGCTGAATATGGCATTGATGGGACAAACAGAATTAGTTTTGATCAATGAAATTGATTCTGATACCCCCGGGACAGACAAATCCGAATTTGTAGAGTTATTTAATGCAAGTGATTTTGCAGTTGATCTTACCGGTTATACATTAGTGTTATTCAACGGATCTAATAATGAATCTTACAAACACATCGATCTTTCCGGATATGTAATTGATACTGACGGATATCTACTCATTGGCTCTTCAGGTTTAAATGCCGATATAGTAATAAGTACTTCAAGTTGGTTACAAAACGGAGCTGATGCTGTAGCATTATACCGTAATGGATATGCTCCAACCACTCCGGATACAATAAACCTTGTAGATGCTGTTGTTTATGGTACGGATGATCCGGTAGATACCGATCTGCTGGTTCTTTTAAACAACAATGAACCCCAATTAAATGAAAATGGAGCAGCCAATAAAGATCTGCATTCACTTCAAAGAATACCTGACGGTAGTGGTGGAGCAAGAAATACGTCCTCTTTCATACCATCTACCCCGACTCCGGGAGCAGAAAATGAATCTATCGAACTAACATATCCGACAGGAGGTGAAACGATCACAAATGATAACCCTGTAAATATTACCTGGACAGCAACCGGTATGGACAGCATTACCATTGAAGGGAAAAAAGATACCGAAACAGAATGGACTGACATTATCGAACATGCCATTCTTGCTTCAAAAGGTTTTTACACAATTAGTATTAAAGATGTAGAAGAAGGGGACTACTCATTACGGATCTCAGATAAACTTAATTATGAAGTGGCAGATTCTTCAGATCTGTTTCATATAAATGATGTTGTTTTTGCAGGTTTGTATGAGGATTATCCTTTCTATCCTGAGAATGGATCAACAGGAGTACCTGTCACACTTCCCAATAATGCAATGAGTATGTATTTCAACGAATCGGTTCAACCCGGGACAGGCAATATCTATTTAAAAAAAGTTGCAGATAACAGCCTGATAGAAACATTTGATGTTAATGATGCAAAGCGGGTAATATTTGATGAGGATGAAGTACACATACTGCTTTCATCTGATCTTGAAGTTGATACTGAATATTATGTAGAGGTTGATAACGGAGCGATAACGGACAATGCTCCCACACCAAACACCTTTGAAGGTTTTGCCGGTTCTGCCACTTGGTCGTTCACTACCGAGGAAGCAACAATGATAAAAAACACCGATGATAATAGTATTGTGATAGGGCCTAATCCGGTAACTAACGAGATGATTATTTCTGCCCAAAAGCCATTTATAAGAATTCAGATCCTTAATTATGTGGGTCAAATAATAGTAGACAAAACTATAAACGGCCAAAGGATCACTGTCCCTGTTGCCGGAATGTCAAAGGGTATCTATCTTGTCAGGATATCATTTTCCGATGGAACAGTTAAAATTAAAAAAGTAATAAAGAGATAACTATAAAATGACCCCATGAAAAAAGCCATCCTGCCGTTGCGGAATGGCTTTTTACTTCTTTTTGCTAAATCGGATAACGGAGTAGAATGTTAACAGAAGTATCACAAAGCTCAAGTATCATTCTTTCGTTACATTAATGTGACAGACGAAACTTTACTTACACGTATTAAAGAACTAATTTTTTCAATATTTTTTTTAATAATACTCACAAGTCAGTGAAATTATCATGAAATCCAAAGGCATTTTATGTCGTTCCTACGGAACTTATTTTTTGGCTTCTTTTATTCAAGGGGCTTCCGCCCCTTGTTAAAACATATCGTCCCTCCGGGACTAAGAGAACTACCGTTAGGCAGATTATATTCCAGATTGTGTTCCAGAAGTCGTCATTCCGAACGGAGTGAAGCCTGCCTGCCCGACAGGACTGGTCGGGCAGGATTCGTCATTCCTCCTATCAGTTACGGTATTTGATACTTTTAGGACACTCTCATTGCTACTCTAAAGAATAGAAGTTCTATAAGCACGAAACATACTCCTATGATTATTACGGCAAATCTGATATCAATGGAACTTCTGCTCTTTGTTAAAGTGAATTGTCCCTCCGGGACTAATAAAACTGCCGCAGGCTGGTTATACTCTAACAAGAGAGATAATTTCTTATCCTGGATATGCTAAGTAAGGGTGTTTCAAAAGGTGTTTATGTTCTTTGTTAAAGTAAATTATCTCTCTCAATACAGACAGACAGGACTGCCGTAGGCAGGACATCCTCTAACAAGGGATGTTAATCCCTTGCTTTACCCATACTGAAACAGAGTAGTTCCGTAGGAACGAAATATGTTCCACTTGAGATAAGGCTAAAAGCATCTCTCGCCCATGAAACATCCGTCCCCCAAAATTGATCAATGACCTAACTTAAACACAAGCGCTCCGGTAAAATCACCTTGCGGGGTAAGCAGTGTTGAGTTAAAAGATATTCCGCTCGATGGTCCGCCGGGGCCAATACCCAAAAAGAAACCGCCGCCGTGAATATACATCGGCATAAGCAATCGCCCCTGCAGCCTCAATCCTATCCTGTCTGACAGATCCACTTTTAAACCGCCGCCAAGTGCAATGGAAAAAACCACCTCATCATCCACATAATCATCTTTCATCTGAAACCATGTAACACCTCCCGAAAACAGTCCGAACGGTTTTACAGGTCCGTGTCCTACCGTTTTTATACCTCCAAGCTGAAAATACTGAATTGCCATGTCGTATTCATAGCTTTCAATACCAAGGTAAGGACGATAAGTTCCTTTTGTGTCGGAACGCGAATATGAGAATTCTCCAAAAACTCCGGGACCAACTTCAACTGATAGCATTCCGCCGTAACTCATGGCATTATCCATTTTGAAGTTACCCTCAAAAAAATCAATACGGCCATTCAGCTGATATCCGATAAACGGAGTAATTTCAATACCTATTCCGGGACTGGATGTTACTTTACTTTTACTTTGTGAACTATAAGAATT
>JAOZOF010000010.1:10186-12875 GCA_029933425.1 Marinilabiliaceae bacterium | reverse complement strand
TACCTATTCCGGGACTGGATGTTACTTTACTTTTACTTTGTGAACTATAAGAATTGTTGTATGCAGTTACAGGGTTTACCTGAGCAGAGATCAAAACAGTAGAGAAAAGCAGTGTAAAAACAAAAAATATTTTATTCATAACAACAGGAATTTTAGTTTAACCCTCAACTATACAACAAAACATTTAATTAAATGTTGTTCAGAAACTGTTTATTTACTCATCCAATGACTCCCTTGACACTGTTTGACGAAAATCATCGAATGAGTATCAAACATTAAAAGATCATAAAATCGTAACATATCGGCACATAACACAAAACACTGACAAAATTCATTCTTACAACATTTTAAACAACTTAAATTTGTACAACAAAATTATTACGTAACCAAAATTGCAAACTAAAAACAGAATACTATGCCAAATGGATTTTTCAAAGTTCCGGTAGCGAAAAATGAGCCTATCTTAAGCTATGCTCCGGGCACAAAAGAGAGAGCTGAATTAAAAAAGCAGCTTGAAGAGTTCCGCTCAATGGAAGTCGATATTCCTATGTACATCGGAGGAGAAGAGATCAGGACAGGCAAAAAAGTTGCCATTCATCCCCCGCATGACATAAACCACACATTGGGTTACTATCATCAGGGAGATGAAACACATGTTCATCAGGCCATCGACGCGGCCCTTATGGCACGTAAGAAGTGGGCTGAAATGCCGTGGGAGAGCCGTGCTGCCATTTTCCTGAAAGCCGCTGAGCTAGTTGCAGGTCCGTACCGTCAGAAACTTAATGCAGCAACAATGCTGGGACAATCGAAGAATGCTTTCCAGGCCGAGATAGATTCAGCCTGTGAACTGGCTGACTTTTACCGTTTCAACGTTCAGTACATGACACAGATATATCGTGATCAGCCTGAATCGGCACCCGGCATCTGGAACAGGCTTGAGTATCGTCCGCTTGAAGGATTCATTTTTGCACTGACACCATTCAATTTCACATCAATTGCAGGTAACCTGCAAACAGCCCCTGCTCTTATGGGTAACACTGTCGTTTGGAAACCATCCAAAACAGCAGTTTATTCTGCAAACATCCTGATGCAGATATTCAAAGAGGCCGGTGTACCTGACGGAGTTATCAACCTAGTTTATGCTTCAGGCCCTGTTGCCGCTAAGGTCGTATTCTCACATCCTGATTTTGCAGGATTCCATTTCACAGGATCGACCGAAGTATTTCAGAACATCTGGAAAACTATCGGAACAAACATCCACAAGTACAAGACATATCCTCGCATCGTAGGTGAGACAGGTGGTAAAGATTACATCTTTGCCCACAAAACATGTGATGCAAAAGCTGTTGCAACAGCTATTTCACGTGGTGCATTTGAGTATCAGGGACAAAAATGTTCTGCTGCTTCAAGAGCTTACCTCCCCGAAAGCCGTTACAATGAGATAATGGGATATGTTCACGAAGACCTCGCATCTATGAAAATGGGAGACCCGGAGGATTTCAGCAATTTCATCAATGCCGTTATTGATGAACCTTCATTCGACAAGCTTGCCGCAGCTATTGACGAGGCAAAAGAGCACCCTGAAGCTGAGATCGTTGAAGGTGGTGGTTACGACAAATCGAAAGGTTACTTCATTGAACCGACTATCATTAAAACCACTAATCCTCACTACCGCACAATGGAAGAGGAGTTGTTCGGTCCGGTACTGACAATCTATGTTTACAAAGACAATGAGGTTGATGAGGCCCTGGATACTCTTGACAAGACATCGATGTATGCCCTGACAGGTGCTATCTTCTCACAGGACAGATATTTCATTGAAAAAGCCACTCAGCGTCTTGTTCACACCGCAGGTAACTTCTACATCAACGACAAGCCGACAGGTGCTGTTGTGGGACAACAACCGTTCGGAGGATCAAGAGGTTCAGGCACGAACGACAAGGCAGGATCAATGATAAACCTTATGCGCTGGGTTACTCCGCGTACTATCAAGGAAACATTTGTTCCGCCACACGATTACAAATATCCTTTCCTCGCAGAGGATTAATAATATCCCGGAAGCTGTCTCAAAAAGGCAGCTTCTTTTTTTCGGGCTGTTTCAAACTAAGATATTTCAATCTTTGTTTATAAAAAGTTCATATTTCCTCTTTGTACTGTTACCTACGGAATAACTATTTTGCTATTTTTGTAAAAATTGCAAAAATGAAACTCGCAAGCATCTGGCAAAAGATACCGTCATTTCTTAAGAACAAATATGCTATTACTTTTATGGTGTTTCTTGTCTGGCTCACTTTGTTCGATCAGAACAGTTTCATATTCCGGCATAGGCTCTCATCACGTATAAGTAAGATGGAAAAGCAGAAAGAACAGTACCAGGAGCAGATCAAAAAGAACAAGGAGAAAATAAAAGAGCTTCAAAGCAGTCCTGAGAACCTGGAAAAATTTGCCCGTGAAGAGTATCTCATGAAAAAAGAGAATGAGGTTATTTTTGTGATCGAAGAGGAGTGAAGATCTGCGATTAACGGTTTGAGATCAACGGTTTCAGATTTTTATTTTTCAGAAAAACTAACTAACCCACAAAACAAATAACCATTTAACACTTTAACCATAGAACACTGTAGCACTGTAGCACTTTAACCCTGTAACCATAGAAACATGTACAAATTTCTTTCGATACTTTACTATTTAG
>JAOZOF010000010.1:0-10086 GCA_029933425.1 Marinilabiliaceae bacterium | reverse complement strand
TAACCCTGTAACCATAGAAACATGTACAAATTTCTTTCGATACTTTACTATTTAGGAATGGCATTTCTGTTTGTTGGAATAGTACTGTTACTTACCGACAGCCGGGCAGGACTGATAGTTTACTCCATCGGCGTAGTTCCCATCGTTGGCATCAGGCTGTTCAATCGCATTGTTGCCAAACCTGAAAGACACCGGATAAACACTATTCTTTTTGCAAGTTCGCTGTTTCTTGTTGCTGCGGGTGTTGCGAAATATTACCACGAAGGTTATTGGGTGGTTTTTATCCTGATAACCGCTGTACTTGATTTTTATATGAGTTTCAGAAGGATTTGAGGGGACATTAATATTCACACCAATTACAACAACAAGCCGAATCCTCTTTGAAAATTATTGAGGAAGTGAAGCAGCAGATAAGACCATCGGCAAAACTTCAACATACATTACCCATTTCTATCCATCTTTCTGAGAAGCAAAAGTAATGAGGTAACATCTGTATTTTCAGAAGGTAAAACACTGATATTTTTCAAAAAGGACAAGACTGCATCTGTTACGGAAACTTTCTCATTAAACCCGTCATGAACAAAGTTCAGATATTTCACGACTTTAAAGGCATTGAACAGCTCGAAGAAGCGTTTATCAAAGACCTTAACGGAAGAACAATTTTCATTCAGATGTTCAAGTTCTTTTATGAACCCATCTTTTTTCAAAAATAGTTTTAACGGCTCTTCCAATCCGTCAAGGAATCTGTCATACTCACTGTTGGTAAGGCGGTAAAGAGCATCTCGTTTATCAAACAGTTCTTTTAATGCATAGAACGACTCCGGTGCATATGTTTTTAAAACAGGCTCACCCGAAATCAGTTTTTTCACTACAGGTCCGGTACCGAACGGCACCCTGTCTGACGGTCGCGGTGAAGGATAAACACATGTTGTATTCAGCTCCCCGTAGCCTCCCATCTGAACAACCTTTTGGATCAGATAAAAATCCTCGCCTGCCTGTTTTCGCGGCATTCCCCCTGCCATAACATAGGCTGAAGCCCTCAAAGCAAATGCAGACCCTACAGTATGAAAAGCATAGGGAAATCCGGTATAGCCAAGTATCTGTTTGTAATAGCGAAGATAAAGTTCATAACTTGCTGCTGCCTTTCCCTCATCACCTGTTAACGGATGTTCAAAACAGATGCTGCACCCTGAAGCTTTTTTCCGGGAAAAATATTTCAATATCTCTTCAAAATAATTACCGGCTACTGTGGTATCGGCATCAAGAGAAACGATAATCCCGTCATGAATACCGTTTTTATGAAAATGGTACACTACCTGATCCATCCCAAGTTTACGTGCCGAACCTACTCCTGCATGCTTTTTACGTACATTAAATTCTTTGACAGGAATAATCCTGATGTTCTGACCGGAGTTCGAGCCGGCATACAACACTAACGAACGGAATAACTCCTCCTGCTCACGAATAACTTCAGACGAAGATCTTTCCGAGGCATTAACGACAATTATCACACTTATCATCTCCTTTACTCTTTTAGAACTTCCGTAAAGAGAGTTAAGGCAATCAAAGATATAATCCTTTTCAAGGTAGGCAGGTATCACGACAATAAGCCTGCTGTCTGAAAGGTCATACTCGGATAAACGATCAGTTATAGCATGCCGTTTAAGGTATTTCTCGTAATTTTTCCTGAGGCGAACATCAGACATTGATCGGGCATTTACAGGTAAAGATAAAAAAAGCAGAAACCATACGGCCTCTGCTTCTAAAAATTTTCTGCTAAATATCCTTACTTTTTATTCGATGCATTGTAACGGTCATTCAGAGCTTTAACGATATCATTGGTAATATCTACTCCAGGCTCACTGTAAAGTATATTATCGCCCATGGTATTGCTCAAAATAACTTTATATCCTTTAGTCTTGTTATACTCTTTAAGGTAGCTCATCAAAGTGTCTCTCAGCTCGGTATTTATCTTGTTCTGCTCTGCCATAAGTTCATTTGTAAGACGTGTATTCAGGTCCTGAAGGTCCTGATTTGCCTTGGCAAGACGCTGTTCCTCTTTTTGTGCACGGTCGAGGCTTAAATAACCATTGTTCTGCAATTTCCTTTGATGTTCTCTGAGATCCTGTTGGAAAACTTTGGCTTTTTCATTAAAATTGGCTCTCGAGGACTCCTCTTTTTTAAGCATTTTTTCCTTAAGAAGCTTTGCATAGTCATACTTCAACAATAAAGAATCAGTATTTATATAAGCCAGAGGAAAATCCACTGCACTTTTAACACTACCTTCTGAAGCTCCTTCTCCCTCAACCTTCTCGCTACTAAAGTGTAAAACGAATAATACAACAACAGCAATCAATAAAATACTGTTAAGAACCACTGATAAATTTTTCATATTCTTTTAATGAAATTTTTACTTTTCGATTAATGCGTAGCAAATATAATTGATTAGGCGTTATATAAAAACTAATAATTTTAATTTTCATATAGCACGAAGACACTAATCTTTGTAATAGATTGATTTAATGAAGAATACACCAAAAGCATATAAATGTTAAAAAATCTTACGTGTGCGGCGTTTATACTTAGCCCCGCTTGATGTACCTGAACCGCCTGAAGAACTGCAAGGCATTGCTCCACGGTATGCTTTCTTTTTATGCCCTTTATTAAATCTGAACATTATTGCAAACTCATTTGCACCATTGGAACTTCCTGCAAGATCAGACAGGGTATAATCATAACTATATGAGAACCTGATATTACCAAAAGTTATTCCCAGTATCATGACAACTGCATCATTGTTGGACAGTCCGTCATTATTAACAAAGGGAATTCCCCTGTACCACAATCCCATTTCGAACGGATTAATATACCAATAAGCACCCACATCCAACTGATTGAACTTTTTCTGCATGTAATAGTTCATAGCGATTGTGATACTTTGTTCATCATGCTTCCTGCCTCCTTCACGGTATTTTATTTTATATCCTCCGTAGAAAGTTGTTTTTATGGGCATGTATGTTTCGATATCAGTAAATCCGATATCTTTTTTAACAAGATGGTCAACAGAAACACCTGCCCAGAAAAAGTCGCTGTAAATCATTGCTGAGACTGATGCATCAAATCTTTTATAACTGTCGGTAACAATGTATGAACTGCTCCCGGGAAGTATTGTACCGTCATCAGGATTAATGTCCTCAGGTGGTATAAGTGAAGCAGGGTCGATCTTTTGCTCTGCGTACTTGAACTGAATACCGGGGCGAACAAAAATATCACGAAACACCTCAAATTCATAAGCATACAACAAACCAACATTTTGCGTCACAAATTGCCCGTTTCCCTGATCATCGCGAATAAAGAGTATTCCTACTCCACTACTGTACTCACGGAAGAAATGGTCAGCCGAGAAAGCAACAGAACTGTATGTACCGGAAATTCCCGGCCATTGGTCACGATAACTTAAAGACAATCTGCTGCCGTCGGTTAAACCGGTAAACGAAGGACTAAGGTACAATGGCGATGCATAGGTCTGAGAAAACGTTACATCCTGAGCCCTCATTGTGACCGGAAAACCAACGATCAGCAAAATGAATAATAATACTTGTCTAATATATCTCATTACAAGTTTTAGTTCGTTATAAATTATCGTACCAGTAACACACTGCCTGTTTTATGGAACTCTTTTCCGCTGCTGTAAGTACCCGATGCTTTCCATACATACACAGCTTGTGGTGACAATTCACCCTTATACAATCCGTTCCATCCCTCATTAATGTCATTCGTTTCGAACAGCAGCTGTCCCCAGCGGTTGAATATCTGTAATGTGTATGTATCAACATCACGATATACCGGTTTAAATATAGCATTTACATCGGAAACATCGCCTGATGGCCGCGGCATAAACGCATTCGGGAACGTTATGAATCCTGAAAGTTTTGCCTCAACAACATCTTCCTGCAACATTACGTCTTCGCAACCATACTCATTATGCACAGTCAGTTGAATTGAATAAACTCCCTCATCCTGATACTCATGAGAAGGATTGGTCTCATCCGAAGTGCTACCGTCACCGAAATCCCACAAATAAGAGGCTCCGTCAACTGACAGGTTATACATTCTTACGTATTCACCGGGAATGTAAACGGTAGTCGGCTTAACATCGAAGTCAGCAACAGGATGATCGTGAACAGTAATCATCTTACTGTAAACAGCATCTTTTCCATCAGGTCCCGGAACAGTAAGAATTGCCGTAAACTCTCCTGCTTCTTCATAGGTATGTGTGGGATGCATATCATTTGAAGTGGTGCCGTCACCAAATTCCCAATAGAAGGTGCTGCCTCCCACTGAATAATTAGTAAATACAACTTCTAACGGATAACATCCTTCATCCACATTCACCTCGAAACCGGCATCCGGCACTTCCTTATACCATATTGTAACATCATCGTATGCCACACAATCCTCAACCTTGATCGTCCATCTGAACGTGTTCTTGCCCGCTGCAAGATTACGTACGTAGGTGCTGAAATTATTCACATCATCAAAATCACCGCTTCCTGCAACAACACTCCACTCACCTGTCAATGTTCCCGGATTAGCAGCTCTCATCTGATATTCCGGATCATAAACCGTGACATCCTCCCCTGCATACGGATTTGCTTTATTACTTGTTACAGTAACTGTGCTTTCTGTTGAACAATCGCTGCCTTCGTATGCAATAGTCCACTTGTAAACATTTTGGCCGAACCCTACATTCACCACTTTGGTGTCGTATCTGTGAACATCCTCAAAGTCACCTGTACCACTTATTACTGACCATGTACCGGTACCTGCTACAGGATTATTTGCATTGAGTACGACATAATCATCACAAATGGTACGGTCAGAGCCTGCATAAGAAGGATCAGGAACCTGGTTCTTTATCACCACAGTGTCGGTTGAGAAACAACTTCCGTTTATTATTGACCACATCAGAACATTACTTCCAAAACCGAGATTCCTCACTATTGTTTTCGGATCGTCGATCACATCGAAGTCACCCCGTCCTGAAACAACACTCCATTCACCTTCACCATGTTCCGGTTGATTAGCATCTAATTGTGCCCAGTCTTTACAATCCATCACATCAGGACCGGCATTAGCTGTTGTCGGTGCATTATTGGTAACAATAATACTGTCGGACAAAGTACACTGTCCCTTGGTCAGGGTCCACATCAAAATGTTTTCTCCCGGAGTCAGCCATAAAACCTTCGCATCAGGATCGGAAGGATCACTGAAACTACCTGAACCTTTAACAATTGACCACAATCCTGTTCCATATTCCGGAGGATCAGCTTTCAATGTTGTATTCGAGTAACATATCTCCATATCATGACCTGCATAAGGCTCTGAAGGACGATTATTGGTTATCAATACATCATCGGTTGACACACATCCCTGATTCACCACTACCCAACGGAAGACATTATCTCCCTGAGATAAACTGTCCACACGGGTTTTCTCATACATGTCATTATCGATCTTAGCTGCACCTGTAAGTATCTCCCAGTGTCCCTGACCGATCAGTACAGGTGTTGCATCCAGTATCGTATTGTTTTCACAAATTTCCTGGGTATTTCCGGCATATGCCGTACTTGGCGAGTTATTTACAATATTCACCTCATCCCAGGTAACACAACCACGATACGAAATTGTCCATCTCAGATAGTTATCGCCTTTTGCAAGGTTATGAACCCTTGAGCGAGGATCATTCTGATCTTCAAATGTAGCCTGGTTCTCACCTCCGCCAACAACGCTCCACGTTCCTATACCCGGCAAGGCATTATTCGCTTCCAGAACTGTATCAGTAGAACAAGTCACGAGATCATTTCCTGCATATGCATTGATCTTATTATAACTTACTCTCACATCATCGTGTGACATACAACCGTTATGGGTAATTGTCCAGCGCAAAATATTATCTCCAAACGCAAGGCCATCGATACGTGTAGCAGGATCAGTGGCATCGGCAAAATTACCTCCTCCATTTACCAGCGTCCAGTTACCATTACCTATTACAGGCACATTAGCTGCCAGATAAGTTGTTGTATCACAGAGATCCAGATTCTCACCTGCATTGGCTTTTGTAGGATTATCGTTTGTAATAATTATAGTATCAATTGCTGTACAACCCATATAGTTAATTGTCCATGTGAGTTGATTATCTCCCTGATCAAGATCACGTACAATAGTATACGGATTAGTATTATCTTCAAATATTGCAGAGCCTGATCCTCCCACTACTCCCCAGATACCATCACCCGGATTTGGCAGGTTGGCTGCAAGGACAGCAGTATCGGCACAATTGACCTGATCGACTCCTGCTATTGCAGGTATCAGATTATTCGAGATCACTACATCATCTGAAGATAGACAACCGTTATTATCCACTGTCCAACGGAAGCGGTTTGCTCCGCGTGACAATCCTGTAACTTTTGTATACGGATCAATATCATTCTCAATATTACCACTGCCTGAAATGAACTCCCACTTACCAACTCCATATTGTGGTATGTTGGCTGACAGGTTCACAGAATCAACACATACAATTCTGTCATGGCCTGCAAAAGCAGTTGACGGCTTATCGTTTTGTATCAGAACCGTATCGGATGACACACAGTTAGCAGAAGAAATTACCCAAACAAGTTTGTTCAGTCCGGGAGCAAGTTCTTTCGCCCAGTTATCCACGAACTTAGCCGAACCTTCTTCAACTCTCCATTCTCCATCACCAAATGTAGGAGTATTAGGATGAAGCTCTACCGAATCGGTACAAATGGTCTGATCAAGACCTGCCTCTGCTATGGTAGGCAGATTGTTATAAATCGTCACTGAATCAACGGAAGAACAACCCAGCTGACTGATCTCATATTTAAGCACATTTGCTCCCTTCGACATTCCTGTGATCACAGTATTCGGATCATTAGGATCGGTGAAAGTTCCTCCACCGGATATAACTGTCCATTTAGGCTGACCTATTGCAGGAATATTAGCTTCCAGGGTGAATGTATCACCACAAAGCTGCCTGTCGGGCCCTGCATTTGCATCAGATACTTTATTATTGGTTATAATCACAGTGTCGGATGATGAACTGTTTGTGTAGTAAATTGTCCATCTGAAAACATTTATACCGGGTCCAAGATCATATACCCGTGTCTTTCTTTTGTTCGGATCTTCAAGTTTACCTGCACCTGAAACAACAGACCACTCACCAACACCCACATCCGGGTCATTGGCCTCAAGATAGGTCCAATCTTCACAAATAGTCTGATCAAGACCGGCATTTGCTTCAATTACTTCACCATTAGTAATAACAACCTCATCATATTCCACACAACCCACATTCTGAACTGTCCATCTGAACTCATTAGGTCCGCGTCGGATATCAGTCACCTGGGTATAAGGATCATACGGGTCAATTATATCTCCACCACCTGAAACCAGACTCCATGTTCCCACACCTACTTTCACCGGCTCTGCGGCAAGATTCGTTACAGAACTATTTATCAGTTTATCGGTACCTGCATTAACAGGATAAGGTGTATTGTTCGTTACAACTATTGTATCCCGTGAAACACAACTCTTGTTATCGGTATAGATAGTCCATACAAATACATTATTACCAAATTCAAGTCCGCCTACTCTCGGATCGGCAACTTCATTACTCGGGAAGAATGTTGCAGAACCCAGTCCGTCAGCAACTGTCCATTCACCAATGGCATTCTGAGGTATCTCACTTCCCTGAAGAACAGTTGTCCTTTCACAAATAGAGGTGTCTTTACCGGCAAATACACTTACTTTCATATTTTCCACCTCCTGATCGGCAGAAGAGGTACAACCATTATTGGTAATCGACCAACGATAAATATTTGTTCCTTCCCTTATGCTTCGTACAACCGTACCGGGATCATTAACATTATCAAATCTTCCTCCTCCTGAAACTACTGACCAGTATCCTGAACCAATGACAGGCGTATTACCTATCAGCTGAACAGTATCGGCACAAACTATCTGTTTGGCACCTGTAACGGCCTCAGTGGGAGAATTATTGATCAAAGTAATAGTATCTCTGCTCAAACATCCGTTTTGATCAAGTTCCCAGATAAATCTGTTCGTTCCTTTTATCATATCTGAAACTGTGGCATTGTATGCAAATCCGTCATCGAAATTGCCATTGCCTTCAAATACGATCCAACGACCGGTAACTCCTGCCGGAGGTATCGTTGCATTCATCTGATATGTATCTTCACATAATGATCGTATTCCACCGGCATCAACATCAAGCTGATTATTCCTTACGGTTATCTCATCAACAGTGAAGCAACCGTTTTTCTCAATTGTCCATCTGAACACATTATCACCTTTTTCAAGACCTGTGATCTTAATATTTGTTATGGTTGGATCATCTATTATTCCACCTCCGGATACCAGTGTCCAAAGACCTGTACCCTGAACCGGAGAATTTGATAATAACTCAACAGAATCGGCACAAATATTCAAATAATCACCATTCGTTATCAATGCCTGATCAGGTTTATTATTGATGATATCGACTTCAGCATACGATTCACACCCATGCTTGGTCACTGTCCATCTTAAAATATTCTGGTCAGGATCAAGATTAACGACCTGTGTAGTTGAATTGACAGCATCGACAATGGTACCGCTACCGGTTGTGAATGTCCACAATCCGCCATCAGCACCGGCAGGTACCGGTGTGCCGTGCAACATCGCAGTTCCGTCACATGAAACTCTGTCATCGACCGCAGCATTTATAGTAAGCTGATTATTGATTATGGTGACAGTATCCGTAACATAACAACCTGTTACATTAACTTCAACTTTCCATACGAATACATTCTCTCCCTGTGAAAGATTGGTCACAGGAGCATTAGGATCGTTCACATCGGCAGGCGCAATTACACCGGAACCTTTAATGATAGTCCAGTTTCCTGTTTGTCCTCCTGGAACAACATTTCCCTGAAGTGTATAAATATTATCACATATCTCTTCATCATTTCCTGCAAAAGCAACCGGCAACGGCCAAACATTTACAGTAAGATCGGCAGAAGCGATCCCGCGACCACAATCATTAACACCTTCAACATGAATTACACCGGTAAGATTATCGACAGTAGGATCAAGATCAACAATTATTGAAGATGTACTGTCACCGGAAACGATATTGAATCCTGTCGGCAATGTCCATGCGTAAGATGTGGCATTAGAGATCGTGTCCACTGAATACATGATGCCTGTGCTTGCCTGACACAGATCGGTAGGACCCGTGACAGCACCAGCCTGTTCCGGCAACAGATCAACATTGATCAGTTTTTCCGAAATAGCAGAATTTGCACAAATATTCTTAGCATAAACACGTATCGGTCCACCTGTAAACGTAACATCGAAATCAACCAAAATGGAAGTACTTCCTCCGCCGCTTACAATAGTTGCACCTGCAGGAAGTTCCCAAACATAGCTTGTAGCATATTTGACAGGATCGATAGAATAACTTACTCCTGTTGCTCCCTGACAAACAAAGTCATCACCTGTTATTACACCCGGGTCTTCAGGATGCGGACGTACTGTTACCAGAACCGTTCCGGCAACACTTTGATCACAACTATTTGCATCAGTAACCGACTGAAGTATGTACTGAGTTGTATCTGCAGGAGTTACTGTGTAAGTGTAATTACCTGATGCATCAGGTATCAGACCGGTCAACGTTTTACTGACTCCGTTCTCGGTCAATGTAACATTGTACGGAGCTGTTCCTGCACTGAAATTGAATGTTATATCGGTTGAATTACCGAAACAAACATCTGCATTTCCTGTCATTGTTACATCAGCACGTTCATTAACAATAACTGTAGCTGAACCTGTTCCTGCATTTGAACAATAGCTGTCCTGAACATCGACAACTGTATAAATAGTAGTATCATTAGGTGTCACATCGAAACTGAAAGGAGTACTTGCAATTCCTGAAACCACAGTATTTGTAATACCGTCAGTCCATGTAACTGTCCACGGTCCTGTTCCGGTAAGATCAACATA
>JAOZOF010000097.1:9577-11384 GCA_029933425.1 Marinilabiliaceae bacterium | reverse complement strand
ATTACAAGATAATAACACGTGTGTTAGCAGTATTATTGCATAATTCAGGTTGAATATGTTGACATATGTGCCTATTAGTTGTAACTTATTAAAGAAATAATTATTCAATATTCATGAGATACTCATTAATCCTTGTTTTACAGTTTGTTTTTGCAGCTAATATTTTTTCTTTGGAAATAGACACACTAAGGCTACAATTAGAGAATAGCGTATGCTACGCTGATAATATTATTGAAAAACCTGTAAAAAATAGTAATGGAGTAACTATCTATCCAAATCCCAACCATGGGATAATAAATATAAAGTTTGATGATTTTGAAATTTATAGATCCATCGATTTATACATATACAATATTCAGGGAGGCATTATCTATTCATCCAGGATCAAACTACTTACCAACCCATACACTTTAAATCTAATCTTTCTTGAGCCCGGATTTTATTTTATTTCTATCCGGCAAAAAGATAATGTATTTATAAAAAAAATAGTGAGATACTAATTCTCTTTAAATAAGATGCAGATGAAATCAGTATTAACAATCTCTGTCTTGGTTTTTCTATTTCTTATTGTAAATAATCGGGCCTACAGTCAGGATAATATGAATGTAAGAACCATTTGTGGTGAGGATACATTCAAAATTTTTCTTGATAACTTTAAGTATGGGATTGTTGATTGGCAGGAGTCAGAAGATGGAGTTAACTGGTTGGATATTAAAGACAGGCATGATACAGTATTGGTATATTTTACCACCGAAGAAAAATATATCAGAGGGTGTGTTACCACTTCCGGGTGTGAACAGATATTCTCAAATCCTGTTTTTATCAGACAGAAACCGGTAGCATTTGCAGGGTTGGATAAAGAGATAATGACTAACGGAATCTATCTGAAAGGAAATGCTGTAGATGGGTCAACAGGTAAGTGGGAAATTATTAGTGGAGCCGGAAACACAATTGTTATGACTGATAGTTGTTCTGCTTTTCTTAGCGGCTCTACAGGTTCTGTAAGTCAGGTAACATGGACTTTAACAAATGATGTGTGTGACTCATCAACCGATACTATTGAAGTAAGTTTTGTTGAAAATGAATATAACCCCCATTGGTTACTTGTTGATGAAACAGATTCAATAATTTATTCATTGAGTGATATTAATTCGGGTATATACTATATTCGGTTTTCATCGAGTGATATTGAAGTAAGTGACTCTACTATACTTATAGGTTATGCCGGTGACGGGTTTCTGCGCCGGGTTGATAAGTACGACTTTATCAATGATTCCACATTCAAATTTTACACAAGTGATGGAGAGATAGAGGACCTTTTAATCGAAGGAGTGCTTAATACGGGTGATGATGTGGATAATCAGAATGCATCGCTAAAATCGGCAGGTGCTCCCCGTATACTAAGTCATCTGCCAACCCGGGAGGAGTTAAAGTCAGATGCAAAATATAAGGATGGGTTATTTGTCTATTATTATCCCGATGAGAACACAGGTTCAAAATGGATTAAATCGTACAGCACTCTTCAAGGTGGTGGGATAAATATTAATCTGGATTGTGAAGCAGAGGTTGAAATAAATGATAATAGTAATTTGACTATTGGATTGAACGGTAACATGGGGTTTGAACCTAATTTTATTTTTGACTACGGCATACGGTGCGGATTTCCTCATCATTGGTGGAAGTTTGAATGCGGTCTTAACTATCTGAAAGCCGGGATGGAGAATGCAGCTTTAAATTATGGGATTGGAATATCAATTAAGGGTGACATCTCGGTGGGTGATACCGTTTATAACAGAAAAAAGAAGGT
>JAOZOF010000097.1:0-9477 GCA_029933425.1 Marinilabiliaceae bacterium | reverse complement strand
ATTGTTTGCATGGGGTTTTAATGTGCCTCTTTCCATTGATGCAATAATTGGATGTAAAATGAAACTATTCAGGAAGATGCTTTTTAATGCCTCTGTAAGTACTAATCTATACGAAACAGGTTTTTACCTGCCATACAATATTGATCTTATTTCTGGGAATCATCAGAGTGCCATACCCGGTGAAAAACTTGAGTCACCGTTTAAACTACAGCTTAAAAATAGCAAAGGAGGTAAGACGTGGAATGTTCCGGTCTACTTCCGTGTAGTTACCGGTGATGGAGAGTTAAGTGAACGATTGGTTTATTCTGATTGGGACGGCTATGTGGAAAATTATCTAACACTGGGAGACAGTAGTTATAACCGGGTTAAGGTTGATGTGTTTAAATGCGATTTCTCCCAACTCGAAGGGAGTGATGATATGTTTCTGGAAGTTAATTCCAAATGTAAAAACTCATCGCTTCAGCTCACCTTTAATTTTGAAGATAAAACCGTAATGCCTGTTGGGGTAATGGGGGTACATCCTTATAGTTATTCATTGGATGGTGCCGATTTTAGTGAAGATACTATCAGAATAAGTATCTATGACGAAGAGGTGAAAGGAAAACAGTTTTATGTTATGGATAGCGATGGTTGTGTTGTGTCAAACACCCTGGAGTTTATTGATACATGTGCTTATTCAAACCTTGCAGTTTCATTCGATCTTGAGGGTACAAATGGCGTGGCAAGCGGATTTTCAGGGGTCGGGCCATATCTGTTTTCACTCGATTCGAAAAGCCTGTTCTCTTCAGAAAACAGATATACATACATTAGCCCCGGAGATCATAGAATATTTGTTGAAGATAGTTTGGGTTGTGCTAACAGCTTGTCATTCTCTGTAAATGTAGAGACTTCCGATAGCCTTGTCGCTTTTTATCCTTTCAACGGGAATGCAAGTGATGAGAGTGGCAACATGCACGATGGCAATGTAGGAGGCGCTGTTTTGTGCGATGACAGGTTTGGAAAAGAAAATAGTGCTTTTACTTTCAATAGTGATAATATAATAACTATACCCTCCGTTAATGATTTTACAATGATAGGTGACTTTTCAATTAATATGTGGGCAGCAATCAGAGATTCGGAAGGACTTGAAGAGAATGCCCTTTTATCAATAGGCATAAAGGGGGTTGATAAAGGTCTGCATCTGATATTTCATTCTGAATGTGATATGGTTTTATTTGATGCCGATAATAATTTTGGTATCTGCGCATCGGCATCGGTTTTCTACGATGAGGTGCCTGAGTGGCATCAGTTCACTATTATAAGGAAAACAGATACCATTACGCTTTATGTAGATGGGGACAAAAGAAAAACGTTCTACCAACCCGGTGAGCTTTTTAGCTCTTGTGACTTCTATTTTGGGAATACTTCTGATAAACAACACTCTTTAAATGGAATTGTTGATGATATCAGGATTTATAACCGTATGCTGTTTCCGTCCGAAATTAATGCCCTCTATCATGAAAATGGCTGGAATGACGGATTACTTACAGACCCATTTATTGATCCTCGTGACAGTACTGTTTACCTGCAGGTAAGGATTGGTGATCAGGTTTGGATGACCGAGAATCTTAAATGGTTGCCGGAGGTTTATGACCCACCGGTAGATTATCCCGAAGGAGTTGTGGGTTACTCCAAGCCTCTCTATTTTGTATATGATTACAATGACACAATTGTATCTGAAGCCAAAGAGTCAAGGTGTTATGATGTTTACGGTGTTTTATACAATTATTCTGCTGCTATGTCTGCCTGTCCTGCCGGTTGGCGCCTGCCCGAACGTGATGATTGGTTACAATTGGCAAAGTATATCAATGATGAAGATATCGAATATTCTGAAATTAACACGTTTTATAGCAAAAGTGCAGGGCTTCATTTAAAAGCATATCAAGGCTGGGATTTTATGGGCAATAATGGTAATGGAATTGATGATTATTTTTTTAGTGCTCTTCCCGGAGGAGGATACGTAAATGCAGAAGAGTCTGATGGCTACTTTGGTGTGGAGCAGAATGGTTTTTGGTGGCTCCGGGAATATGGGGAAAGATATGGGGTGCTAAGACTTAATGATTTTGATAACTATTTCAGAGAAGAGGTAATACAGGAATATATGGAGCCATACTATAATGCATATTCGGTTAGATGTATTAAAGATGATTGAATATTTGCCGAAATCTGATAGGTGCGTTTAACGCTCGAATGACCACTGCCGTGGATGATCGAGGTTTTTAGCGGGTAAGACATTCGACAAACTAACGATCGTTGCGCTGTGCCTGAGCGGGGTCAAAAGCAGGTGGATCATCGTCAAACCAACCATCCCAAATCGTAAATTATTCATCAAATCGAAAACTAAAAAATTGTTTCAGATCATAGGTTATTGTTTTTTTGTTTCTTCTCTAATTAAATAAAAAATCGAAATGCGACTAATGTGGTTTATTACAAGATAATTACACGTGTGTTAGCAGGATTCTTGCATAATTCAGATTGAGATTGAAGCCGAACCCGTATTTACAACTCAGGATAATTCTTAACTATGGTCAGTTTAGTTAATTTTCCGGTTTTATCTTTGAACTCTATGGCAAGTGTGTCCTGTTTTTCAAAAATATCTTTTAATGTAAAGAATTCACAAAAATCCATTTTTGTTATATCTGTGTCGTTTATCTTTACTATCTCATCCCCGTAATTTAATTCTTCTTTTAATTTTTTGTCCCATACGTATCCTACTGATAATTTTCCGTCGATTACCGTAGGAGAAAAACCCGGAAGCGGTTTTGAAACATCGATCGGTTGTCCGGCAGCTTCAAAATAGAATCGTTTATTTTTGAAATCGATAGTTATAATGCCGTGTTTCAACATGTCAGTGCCTATCCTTGAGATATCATCAGTGGTGGTTGTTGTAACCAGTTTTTCGAACAATGTGCCGGCAACATTGAATGACGGAATAAATACCCTGTGTTGTTCGGTTTGCTCCGCATTGCCGAAAAGACTCACGATATTTCCGCCTTTGGCAGTGGCAATATCTTGTAAAATATCATTGTTCTTAAAGATGTCATAGCTCCGGTGCGACAGATCATAAAAACCGTCCATTCCTGTATCTATCAAAACCTGATCACGGGCATTCATTTTTCCTTTTATCTCGATGAAGATCAAAGGGCTGCTTTGTTCGCCAATAAGTTCCATCTTTGTTGCATTGTTCTTGTCAAGTTTCAGGTTATGTTTGTTGTTAGTGAGGATCAGGGTTTTATTTGCAAAATCTATTTGAACAATTGAATTTTTCAACAGATTGCTGCCAATGAATCCGTCAATGTCAAGGCATTTGAATATATCGATATTCCTGATGTCGTAAACCAGAGATCTAGTATTGCTGAAAGAGTAATTTCCGATCATTATTTCCGGAAGCTGTACAATATTAAGATCATCTGAATTTCCAACAGCATCGGTGGTTTTTGTCGATTTGATTATTTCCGGTCCGATCTTTTCGTATAGTTCTTTTGATATTACATTGGGGGCTCCGGTATCGAACAAAAAGCGGTAAACACTCCCGTTAATGGTGACGGGGATAATTAGTTTGTTGTTGATGAATTCAAAATCTATTTTTTCAAAATAACTGTTTGTCCGGTTGGCATCATCCGGATTTCCCCATAGACCCCCTGCCGTAAAGATGACCGTCAGCAGGAGAAAGATCCTTTTGATTTGCATGGATTAATGTGTGTAAAGGTTGTTTTCAGGTTTCCTGTTCCAAAGATAATAATTGACACTTTTTTTACAATAGTTGCATGCTGTTTTTTATATTTCATCGAGCATACTGAAAAGTATCTCCTTCTTGCGTGTGGCAACCGGAATATTCGATCCGTCAGTCATTATCACCTGGTAACCGTCAGTTTTTTTTATGTGATCTATCTTGTTGATATTAATGAGATGTGACTGATGCGGACGGAAGAATACAGAATCCGGCAGTGTGGTTTCGAACTCTTTCAGAGGTTTGGAAACCATTATGGGTTTCCGGTTCTCGAAAAATAACTGAGTGTAATTACCCGAGGCTTCACAACGAATGATGCTTGAGATCTTTACCAGATGAATACTTTCAGATGTTTTCAGAACGATCTTTTTTTCGGCAGTGTCCGTTGTTTTCAGACTGTCGATCAATGCCTGTACATCGATCTGGGTATGGCTCATGTTTTTTCTGACCTTTTCAATGGCACTTGTAAGGTCATCGATATCGATAGGTTTTAACAGGTAATCGGTTGCTGAATACCTGAACGCCTTAAGTGCATATTCGTCGTAGGCGGTGAGAAATATCAGGGAGAAGTTGATCTCATCAAGCCGCTGAAGCAGGTCGATGCCTGTTCCGTCACCCATGCGGATATCAAGGAAAACAAGGTCAGGTGAATGATCTTTGATAGCCTTCAATCCTGAAAATACCCCGTCGGCTTCACCCACGATCTCAACTTCGGGGAAGTTATAGCTCAACATTCCTTTGATTGCCTCACGTGCATTGTTCTCATCGTCTATGATAATTGTTCTGATATTCATTTTATCTGTTTTTTTCAGGTGTAGTTTCTTTAACCGGAAGTATCAGGGTAACCCGTGTTCCTGTTGTGCCGGTTTCTTCATCCGTTAAATTTGTATATTCAAGAGTGAACGCTTTCTCTTTCATCTTTTTGTTGAACCCGTCAATTCGTTCTTTAATTATCTTTGTAGATAACGATCTGTGTTTTTTAGCTTTAACAGGATCTGTCGCTCGTTTTTGTTCCGGATCGTATCCTAAGCCATTATCCTCAATGGTAACTTTTATTTTATTTCCGGCCAGGGTTAGATCAACCAGTATCTTACCATCCTCTTTAATGTTTCTCAGGCCATGTTCAACGGCATTTTCAATAACCGGTTGCAGCATCATCGACGGTATGTATGTTTTTGACTTATCGGGTATTCCTGAAGTTGTTATTTTAAATTCAAAAGATTCATTGAAACGTAATCTCTGCATTTCGAGATAGTAAGTCAGAGTATCGATCTCTTTGTCGATAGGAGTGTTTTCACTTCGCATATTTTCAAGTACAAGTCGCATCAGCTTAGCGAATTTAGAGAGATAATGTCCTGTTTTCTGCGGATCGTTTTGATAAACATAACTCTGAATGGCAGTAAGAGCATTAAAGATAAAATGCGGATTTAACTGAGATAATAAAAGTCGTTGTTTAAGCTTCAGGTTATTTTCTATTGTCCTGACCTTTGTCAACCGTTGTTTCCACCAGAAAACTGCCAGTGAAGCCAGAATAAGTACAACTGCTAGTATGAACCACCAGGTCTTCCAGAACGGAGGTTTTATGATTATTCTGAAGGTTGTTAACGTTTTATCAGGCAAAGCAGAATTTCTTACTTTGAACTGATATTTTCCGGGTGCGATCTTGGTATAGGCTGTTGTCGGTTTGTCTGTTCTGACCCACTCTTTATCAATTCCTTCAAGCATGTATTCGTATGTGGTTTCAACAGATGAATAGTTCATTGCCGAATAGTTTATCCTGAAGAAATTCTCATCATAATTTAGGACGACACCGTTCTTGATCTTTTTTTCGGGTGAAATATCTTTTCCGAAAACCGATATCTCTGTAACCTGAACAGGGGTGTTTGTAACAACTAATCTTATATTTTGCGGATTGAATTGCAGAAAACCCTGTTTTGTGCCGATAAGGAAATCTCCCGATAGTTGTTTTAGTGCTCCTCCGGTAAATGACAGATCTTTAAAACCCAGTAATTTTTTAATGTTGGTTATGGTTTTGTTTCTGTGGCTGTATCTGAAGATATTATTTTCAGTAATGATCCATAAATTATTGTCATTGTCTTCGAGTAATGCTGTTACCGGCTCATCAGGAAGCATATCCGCAAATCCGGGCTTGATGAATTTGTCACTCTTTGGGTCATAAAGGTTAATTTTTTTTCCGCCGATATAGATCTTTCCTGATACGGTTTGCAGGAAGCATAAAGCATCTTCTCCGGTAAAACCCCTGTCATTCCCTTCAAAGTAGTGGTGTATAAAACCTGTTCCGGGATCGATCCTGTTAACTCCTCTATCGGTTGTTCCTGCCCACACATAACCATTGTTGTCTTTATGTAAAAAACTGATCAGGTGAGAGCTTAACCTGTCGGAAGGAGGATAGTTGAAGTGGATGAGAGAATCTGTTGACGGATCGTATTGCAGGTATCCTTTGTCGGTGCAAACAGATAGTTTTCCGTTTAAACTTTTCAGGGAGTAAACAGTGTGATCATCCAGTTTTTTTATTTTTGAGAAATGCGCACTGTCAGCATAATATTTTATTATCCCGATATCGGTTGCTAAAAGAATGGTATTGTCATTAATTCCGGGTTCGATGTCAAAAATGATATCCGTTGGCATTCTCATCCTGAAAGAATTAGAAACATTAAAAACATGCACAGAATCTAATTTGCCCGATGTAAGGGCGAATCCTTGTTTTAATATGAAATATAGTTTGTTCCCGGGAAGAACTCCAATGGCTTTTACCGGGGTGTTTGCCAGTTCAGATTTTCCCGCTTCGGGTATTGATACAAAACCGGAGATCAACGGATTGTACAGTAATAATCCGGAATTTGTACCTATTAAAAGCTGATCCCTTTTGTTTAGGTAAAGAGACGTTATTTTTTTATTGAAAAGGGGGGAGGTTTTATCATTGTTCTTTTCGATAAGGAAAGACTCTTTTTTATCGTGGTCATAGTATTCAAGTCCTCTTTCGGTAGCTACCCAGAACGAGTGATGCTCACTGCTTCCTGCAACAGCATAACAAGAATGATCAACCCGACTGATGTGATGAAATGAGGTGTCTGTCCGGTTGAAGTAAATCAATCCTTTGTTTGTGGCCAGAATAATTGAACTGCCTGTGTTTATGCCGTCATTAATCTTTTTTATGCCTCGTGGAATGTCGGCGGTCCTTAGTTTATAGATCGCTGCAAACTTTTTATAGACATTCGATACATAACCGTTAAAAGTGTGAGTATGGTTATCAAAAATGTAAATTATTCCGTGGGCATTGATCGTAATTAACAGATCGCCCGTTATGAATTGTTTATACAACGGTGAGTTGTCAGGATGGTATCTTGGCTGAAAGTTTTTAGTGAGAAATTCACCTCTTTTTTTGTCGAAAAAATGTATTCCGTTGCCACCCCATATCCCGCACCACAGGGTATCACTGCCATCATCGTAGAAGTCATTATACCAATCAACTTTAAAAGTATTTGGACTAACGGTATAACGGGTAAAACACCGGTTTTTTACATTGAAACGGTTAAAGCCCACACCGCGCCATAAGCCGATCCATAGTGTTTCCGGATCACCTTTTATTACCGATACCTGATCTGCTGAAATCGGGCATTTCCCCGGATTTTGGGTGGTGAAGGCTTTGAAATTTTCATCATTCGTGTTTAGAACATTTAGCCCGCCTCCGGAAGTTCCAACGTAAATAACAGAATCACTTAGCTCAAAAAATGAAGTAACCTTATTGTTGTTTAATGAGTGTTTAAGTGATGGAATATGCCTGTAATGTTTTATAAATGTTTGATCTTTAAGAAGTATGTTTATTCCGGCATTAGTTCCTGTCCAGATATTTCCTTCAACGTCTGTCAGGATACAGTATTGATGATTCGCACTTATGGAAAAAGGATCACTTTCGTTGTGCACAAATTTAACGAAGGAATTGTTTTCCGGGGAATATCTGTACAGACCACCGCCGGTTGCAAGCCAGAGTTTTCTGTTGTTATCCTCCGCTATTTGAAAAGTTGAAATTGCAAGTTTCTTTGTGAAAATATCGTTTATTCTATCGTACAGGTAAAAACCGTCGGTGCCGCTTATCCAAAAACGGTTCCTGCTGTCTTCGAAATAGCAGGCAACATCGTTATCCCGTTTCTTTTTCTGATCTTTTGAGTCTGCCGGTATTTGTGATAACGCTTTGGTCTCAGGATCGAAAAATACGGTCCCGAGATTACGTCCACCGATCCATACCTTATCGTACGAATCTTTGAATATTGAGTGATAGTTGTAATATGACTGAGTGATCCTTGTGTGTGGGTAGATCTTCGATTCAAAAGTTTCCGAGTTAAGGTAATGCAGATTGCCGTCTTCGGTTTCAACCCAGATAAAAGGATAGCGGTCGGGCAGAATACAACGGATCCGATCGCTGCTTAATCCTTTCCCCGTTTCTGAGATCAATGGTATTCGTGTGAATTGTTCTTTGTTTTTGTTGTAAAATGCCAGTCCGTTTTTTGTGGCTGCCCAGATGTTACCGATACTGTCTTGTTTTATGCAAACTACAAAATTGTCGGGCAATGAGGTTGTATCATTTTCAATGTAAACAAAGTTTTTAAAATTATGGCCGTCGTATCTTGATAATCCTCTGTTTGTTCCTATCCAGATATACAAGTCTTTATCCTGAAAAAGTGAATTTATTTTATTTCCGGGCAACCCGTCTTCAATGGTCAGGTGACGGAAACGGGCATAGTTATCCTGTGTAACCTTTGACTGACCGTTGATGAACAGATTGAAAAAGATCAGCAGAAGCAGTGTCAGAGCTAATTTACACTTTCCGGTATTCATTCTTTGTGTTTCGTTCTTCAACGACAAAAACGGACAAAATGTTACAGCAAATTTTCGCAAATGACTTTCCTGGTTTTTCGGTTATTTTCCTTTTTGATCATCCTTTGAACGAATATCACGGAAACGGCCCCGATTATACATTTAGTTACTACAAATACACATTACTGCTTTGTATATGTCCGATATGAATTTCTTTTGTAATGATATAAATGATCCGGAAATGAAAAATGAATTTAATGTAAAAAATATCGTCAGGGTTGAAGTAAAGGGGAATAATACTTATTTGCTTTACGATGACGGGACGGGTGAAACGGTAGGTAACAGCATTGATGACCTGGAAAAAGAGTTCCTGGAGTGGAATTTTGTGCGTATTCATCCAAAGCACCTGATCAATCCTGTTTTCTTTTATAAAGTTTCAAGATTTATTACTCCGGCAATTGAAATGATGGATGGTACTCTGCTGCCGGCAGATAAAAATTTAATCGATCTGAGTTCTTTTTATTCTGAGAAGAAATCGTGGTGGAGCAAAATATTACAAACATTAAAAATTAAAAACTAAATACAAAATTCAATTATTATGAAAAAACAGTTACTTACTACATTAACTATTTTGTTGTTATCATTTACAGTGATTGCCCAAGATTACAGCGTGCCCTTAGATGCAGATCATTGGAATTCTGCCTTTACCGGACCTGTTACTGAGTTGTCAAGTAGTATAAGGTGTTCTACCGTAGGTTATCGAAACCAAAGTGAGTTTCAAACCAAAGAGATCTTTGATTTAGCCGACAGAGATGTGTATATTAAATGGAAGAAAAACAATTATAACAATTTTATGCGTGGTTCGGTAGGTA
>JAOZOF010000384.1 GCA_029933425.1 Marinilabiliaceae bacterium | reverse complement strand
TTCGCAAATGTCAGGTGCTTCACTTCGTGAAACGTCAAGCTTTGTTTTAAATGGCATTCGCATAAAAAAAATAACATCAAATGACATTGAGCGAAGCGAAATACATGACGTGAGCCCAAGGCGAACATATGACGGCGAAGCCAAATGACGCGAACGCAGTGAGCACCTGACTCTCCCTGACGGCGAGCAAAGCGAGCATTTCATTTGTTTATCCTCGTTTTGTATTCCAGTTTTTCATTCACATAAACCTCCACAATGTATCTTCCTTTTGGCAGGTGCGAAATATCGAACTTGTATTCACCACCCGGAGTGTCGTTGAATTTATGTGTCTCTACTACATTCCCTATTGTCAGTAATCTCACCTCCATATTCACTTTTTTATCAAAATAGGTGTGAAGAACAAATTTGTTATCTTTTATCCTTTTAGGAAAGATGACAAAGTCGTAAACAGATTCTTTAGGAGGTGTGAAGTCTGGAGTTGTTACAAAGGCAAACTTCTGACCGTCGCCGCAATCCTTCTCGAACAGATGAATAAGCCGACCGTTCAGATCAAGCAGTCGGAGATACCCGAAGCCCTGTTTGACCATAAACCAGAATTCGAGCCCGTTTCCGCCCTTGTCGGTCAGATACATCTCGTATGGTGCTGCATCGAGATGGATCGTGTCGTTATAAACAGTGTCCGGTTTAATCCCTGTCGGACCTTTAACATAAACAGTATCTCCTTTTTCGTTAAGGATAAATATTTTATTCTCTTCAGGGTTGTTGTTCGTTTTGTACTGAATAACAAAATCCTCAGGCATCTTATCCGGAGCATAGAATTTTGATATCATAGAATTATCGCCTACCCAGGCATCTTTTTTACCGTTTGGCTTGTGGCACTGAACAATAAATTTGTTTTCACCTGCTTTGAAAAATATCTTAGCGGGGATTGTGATCTCTGCCGTTTCGTTGAAAGTAATATTCCCTTTCCATTTGTAGGTTCTAGGCATCGAACCTTCAGTTTTGTAATCAATGAGCAGAGACTTCAATGGTTTGCTACCGAGGTTACGGATGCGGATGAGAGGATTGAAACAGGCCGGATTAAGCCGGTTGTAGAATTTGTCGGAGTTTGGTATCAATATCTCTTCAACAGCAACATCATACTTATTCACGGGTGCTTCGTACTGGATCAGAACAGCCGAAATGTTCTCTCTTGCCTGGATGTTCTTGGTTGCCGTGTAGGGCTCCATCTTTATGCTGAACGTATTTTTACCTGATCTGGGTTTAACATCTATCTGGTCAGGTTCCTGAAGGTCGCCGGGGCACCACAATGCACGATCGAATATCCATGTTCCGCCCTGAGGATAAAGAGGGTTATCACCGCAATTCTTCCACAGGTCTTTGTGTTGTACAACCTTTCCGTCGAAAATTATATCACGCCATCTGCTGCAAAACTCGCTGCATCCCTTGGGCTCATCCATTCCATGACCGGTTTGCTGTATTCTCAATCGCGCTATCTCCGCACCTTTTGCTTTTGTGAAAGAGAAATCCTTGATCGACTTATCGAAAGGATGCTTCGGATCGCCGTAAGGAAACTGTCCGTCCCAGACATGTTCTATGGATATCGGTTTTATGGCAGGAGGCCCGGCCATTATTTCGAAGTCGATCGTTAGTGCCCAACCGACGGTTTTTGGTTCATATCCGGTGTGTTCATATTCGATCTCAACACTGTCGCGTAACAGCATCGAAAAATCGGTTACATCAACAGTCCAGGTGAAGTCCCACCCTTTGCTGTAAATGCTTCCGTAGGGAGTAAGCATCCTGCCGATCTCGTATTTAAGGTCTTTGCCGTTTTCATTTCCCGTTCGGCGGATACGGATATGATCGCAATAGTCCCAGTGCGCGGTAGGCAGACTATCAGGAGTACCGAGTGTTACATGCATAAGTATCCTTCGTACAGGCATCTCTTTTTTAGGGAAAACACCCCATGAAAAATATGAGTTCGTTCCTTTTGCCGGATTGGTAGTTATTGTTTCACGATTAAAGGGGATTACATGTTTTTGTGCATTAATGCTGTTTACGTAAAAGATAAATGCAAAAACAGCAAAGAGAGGAAATCTCTTCATGATGATGTTGTAATTTTGATTTTGGAATATCAAAGATAATAATTTTTGAAAATATGTGACATTAATGTATAGTCGGGGCGCGATTTTAAGTCGCACTCCGATTATTGGATACAAAAAAGCCGCACTAAGGCGGCTCTTTCTATGGGGTACCGCATCAACCGGGACTAATTAAACTCCTGAAAACAGGATTTGAGGGCATCGGCACAGCAAGTATCCCCCGTGTCGTAAACGACAACCGCCGAAACGGTTGAGGCCCGCTTTTTGTACCGAAAACTACCTCGGTATGTTCATAGTGTTGAGTTTAACAATCATTAGTGATTGATGCGGTATTTCTTTGTCAAAGATCGTATAACAAATATAGGTTTTTCAGCGTAATAAAACAAATAAAACATCAATGTTTACAAGTGTTTTTGAGGGTTTTTATTTGAATCATCTGACAGTTATAATGTTACCGATAATTTCCTATTTTTACCAATATTTTTGATCAGAAAAGAGGATGTACACAATTATCGATATCGAAACCACGGGAGGCAGTTATAAAAGAGGAAGGATAACAGAGATCGCAATTTATAAATTCGATGGTCAATTTGTTGTGGATGAGTTTGTTTCACTGATAAATCCTGAAGTATACATTCCTCATAACATAACACTTCTTACAGGTATTACCAATGAAATGGTAGAGAATGCTCCCCGTTTTTTTGAAGTAGCGAAACGAATTGTTGAAATAACTGAAGGAGCAGTGTTTGTTGCTCACAATGCTCCTTTCGACTATAATTTTATAAAAGCGGAGTTCGAATCACTCGGATATGGATTTGAGAGGGAGACATTGTGTACGGTAAAATTGTCGAGAAGCCTTTTGCCCGG
>JAOZOF010000096.1 GCA_029933425.1 Marinilabiliaceae bacterium | reverse complement strand
CCCATCATCAGCAGTTTCGGCTCTTTTATCCCGTGCTTCACATAGTACTTTCCAGCCCAGGCATTACTCAGGATCTCCTTATCGGTAAGGTAGATAAACTGATCCTTGAATTTTCCCAAGGCAACGATCTTCATATCCCCGAGCGGACGGTAGTAGCCGTCAATTGTCAGTTTCTTATCCCACGGCTGAAGCAGCCCTTCCGATGAAAGAACTTCAACCATCCGGTTTCTGTCGGCATTCACCTGTAAAAGTTCTCTTCCCGAAAGATCATCACTTAACGCGTACTTCTCAGTATAATCCTGAATGTACGGTACATCTTTGTACTGATTTTGAGCTGTAAGTCCGAACGACATCAACAGTCCAAGTAAAAATACTACTCTCTTCATTCTAAATTAATTTTAGTTACGGAGATAAATATACGAAATAAAGAAAGGAATAGCCCATAATGGTTAATCTGACATACATATTTAAATAATTTTTCAATCATTTAACACAATCGCCGCTGACTCATCAGCCCATACAAAATGTTAAAAAACACTACTACATAGTTAGAATACAATCGTTACAATGTTTTTAATTCATCTTTTTTTGTATAAAGAACAAAATCGGCAATAAATTATTTCCCAGATATCTCTTTTCTGTGTAAATTAGAAACATATAACAAAACCACATAAGACAATGAAGTTATTCCTGATGCAAGGGATCATTATCCTTTTTATTTTTATCAATGCTCACTCTCAGTCAAAGGAGGAGGTAGTATATAATGTGAATGAATTTAAGAATGGTGAATTTTTACACGATTTTATGATGATAGGCCCATTCCCTAACCCATTGCCCGAAGGTGTAGAAAATTATTTCCATTTGGATGCTACCTGTCTCGGGTTTGCCAAAGATTATCTGAAAAGTGCAGGGGGTGAAAAGAATGCAGCACCTTACATTGGTCAAAAAGTAAAATACGACAACGGAAAGGAACTGACCTGGAAGAAAGTTCATTCGAAACCGGACATAGTTGACCTGAGAAAGGTTTTTACCCCTAACGAGAAGGTGGTAGCTTATGCTGCCATCTGGATAGAAAGCGACAAAGATGTAGAGAAGTTAATGGGTATCGGCTCTAACGACGGGATGAAAGTATGGTTAAACGGTGAAATGCTGATCAAAGTACACAAACCGAGAATAGTAACCATCGATTCCGAATACTTAAAATTAGATTTGAAAAAAGGGAGGAACCTGCTGCTGATCAAAATTGAGCAGGGTTTTGGCGGATGGGGTTTCGTACTACGGCCGGTTGACAGTAAAACAGCCTGGAAACAGGTACAAAAACACCTTGATGTTGCCATGGACAGTGAATTCTACTTAGACGGTGACACCATAAAAGGCACTGTCGGTAACAACAATGTAACAGGACAGTTATCCGGTTTACCAATGGCCCAGGTTGAGTTCAAAGCTATTGACGGAAGCCATTCCAAAACTTTGAACGTACCGGTGGGGACCCATCTGAAACTACAAAAAAGCGATTTTCCTGCCGATGAATATGCAATCACCATTACTTTCGACACCGACAATGGCAGGTTCACAAGTTATGCCTACATGAATACATTAACTGATGTAGTAAAAGAGACCCGGGAATGGATGTACAAAGATCTGCCGGAAACCCCCAAGTCGCCAATGGCAGATTACTACAACGATTTTATTGAAACAGTCCGATGGCTCGATAAGGCAAATAAACTTTGGGAACATCCTTACGGTTATCGCCGCTATCTTGACGGCATTAAGAATGCACACAAAGGAGTTGAAAAATTGAAAAGATCAATAAATCCTTTCGACGGTGTTTTCCCTGCTCCCCAAAGCATGAAATTCGGGAAAAAGACCAGTAGTATCACCTCCGACTGGAAAATATACGACACTCAGAAAAACGATGACTATTTAACAGAAAAACTGGAAAACTTTTGGGAAAAGACATTCAACAAACAGGTTGAATACTCAGATGTGAATAGCAGAAAAAAAGTCATTTCGTTAGAAATATCAGATTCAAAAAAGATAGGACAATTAGAGGGAAGCTACATCCTGGACATTAAAAAAGAGAAGATCACGGTTAAAGCCGGAAGCCGTCAGGGACTGTTTTACGGAGTAAGCACCCTGTTACAGGCTCTTGAACAAAACACGACAATTCCTGTGGGTACAATCAATGATGCCCCTGCATATCCTGTCAGAAGTGTAATTTTAACAAAAACAAAACCGGCCCTCACCAAAGAGTTCAAGGAATACATTGACGAGTTAGTCGATCTCCGGTACAATGTTGCCTACATTCCGCTCTACATCTCCGCAGATACAAACCTTAAAACATACTTTCAGGAAATGAGAGAGGTATTTGCATATTGCAACTCCCGGTTCATTGAGCCCTCAGCCTATTTTGAAACATTCGGGGCAGGAACGATAACCCGTATGCTGGATCCGGATCTCGACGAAGGTATTTATCATGAAAACGAACCATGGACAGTTTCTGACAAAGGATTGATTGAGCTTGATGTGCCCCGCATTTTAGATTGTCAGGGTTCTACAATTCACATCAGAACAAAAGACGGCAGGGAACTGAAAAGATATGTCGATTACAAAGTGTTGTCGGTTAAAAAACCGAAGGTCCTCATTGAAGACCCAAAGCTGTTCAACCAGGAGCTGTTGCTGAGTTACGACGCAGTTGACTTCTCACTGTTCCCGCACCCTGCAAGCTGTCCTTCCGATCCCCACGGCTGGGAGATAATGGAAAATTTCATCTCAACAGTCCTTACCGAGTTAAAACCCAAAAGCATCCACATCAGCCAGGACGAGGCAGGATTTGTAAACAAAGACAGCAGATGCCTCGCAAGAGGTATGACCAATCAGGAGATCATGATCGACCAGATAAACAAAGTGCATAACCTCATCAGAAAATACGATAAGGATGTTACGATCTACATGTGGGGCGACCTTTTCAATGACCTCCAAAACGCCCCTAAGATAGGAGCAACAGGAATTATCAAAGGATTGCCCAAAGACATCATAGTACACGACTGGAACTACATTGCTGTCTATCACAGCGACAAGATGAAGACTGTAAACCAGCTGAATTTTTATTTCGACAGAGGATACAAAGCCGGAGGAGTTGCATGGTTTGAGCCGGCAAATGTTCTGGATATCCTGCTGACCGGCAGAAAACATAAAGACCTTTTTATCGGCATCATGCACAGTGAATGGGCCCGGTTCGGACAAAGCCTTATGCCTGTGGCCGAAGCAAACTGGACAGGAAAAACCATACTTGGCGATCTTGAATTTTAATTAACACAACAACAAACACATAAATTATGCACAAACTACTTTTTATTTTCATTGCCCTTACTTTTTCAGCAATGAATACTTTTGCCCAAAACAAGGGCAATATTGCAGAAGGGAACATCCTCGTCTACAAAAGCAGCAAAGCAAAAAAGCTCACAGATGAAGAGATTGAAAGAAACATTGCGATCATTCGTGATAAAATGACCCTGGAAGAGAAGATCGACCTGATCACAGGTGACGATTTCAGGACAAAGCCAAACCCGCGCCTCGGCATACCGGCATTCTCGATGACCGACGGCCCCCTCGGCCCGCGGGGCAAAGGCCCTAACACGGTTTACTCGGCCCCGGTAAACATGGCAGCTACCTGGGATGTGGATTTAATCCGCAAGATCGGTGAAGCCATGGGTGAAGAGACCCGTGTCCTCGGGTTTAACCTCCTTCTCGGCCCCTGTATTAATATCGCAAGGGTGCCTTATGGAGGCAGGAATTTTGAGAGTTTCGGTGAAGATCCCTATCTAATGTCCGAAATGGCCGTGCCCATCATTGAGGGTATCCAAAGCAAAGATGTAGCTACCTGCACCAAACATTTTGTTGGTAACAACCAGGAGTGGAACAGGTTTGATGTGAGCTCTGAAATTGATGAAAGGACACTGAGGGAAATATACTTCCCTGCTTTTAAGGCAGCAGTGCAAAGGGCCGGCACTTATTCGGTCATGGGTGGATACAACAGGGTAAACGGGACCTATGCCAACGAGAACAAATACCTCCTGAAAGATGTGCTCAAAGACGACTGGGGATTTGACGGGATCGTCATTTCCGACTGGGGAGCAGTCAGGTCAACGGTAAAAACAGCCAAAGCAGGCATGGACTTAGAGATGCCAAACGGAAAATATCTTGGCGAAAAACTTTTGAAAAAAATAGAAGAGGGTGAGGTGAATGAGAGCCTGCTTGATGATAAGGTGGACAGGATACTAAGAATTATGTTCAGGATGGGGCTGTTCGGCGAAACACCTGATGCTTACGGCGGATACATGAATACTCCCGAAAGGAAGGCCCTTGCCCTGAAAACAGCTCAGGAGAGTATCATCCTGTTAAGGAACGAAAACAACTTTCTTCCGTTAAAAAAGGATAAGATCAAAACACTTGCCATGATAGGCCCCAACGCTGCCACGGCCAGGCTCGGCGGCGACGGCTCAGGCCACTCCGATGCTATTGCCCCCATCTCTCCGCTCGAAGGGGTAAAAGCCCTTGTTGGTGATGACATTGATGTAAAATACGCATTCGGTGTTAAACTAAAAAGGAAAGAGCTGCCGATAGTGCCCGACAGCATGTACCTTCTTGAAGACGGCAAAACGCCCGGCATCAGGGGAGAGTTCTGGAATAACAAGGAACTGGAAGGCAAACCCGTGGCCACAAAAATTGACAAGAGCGTAAATTTCAGCTGGGGTTTCGGAGAGTCTCCTGTTATGGGGGTTGTTAACGACGATAAATTCTCGGCAAGATGGACAGGCAAACTGAAATCGCCCGGCAGCGGAATCTATGAAGTTGGTGTGAAAGCCGACAATGGAGTTAAACTGTACATCGACGGCAACCTTGTAATCAATTCGTGGACAGACCAGGCCCCCGGCCAGTTCAAGACCGATTACTATGAGTTTGAAGCAGGAAGGATGTACGACATAAAAATTGAGTTTTACGAAAACATAGGAACATGCCGGGTACGCTTTGGCATGGCCCCGGTTGAAGGGAGTAATGAATTACAGGAAGCCGTTGACGTTGCAAAAGATGCTGATGTAGTTGTTTTAAACCTCGGCCTCGCTAAAAATTACGAAGGGGAACAGCGCGACCGCGATTACCTCGAGCTGCCGCCAATGCAAATAGAACTTTTGAATGAGGTACTGAAAGTTAACAAAAATGTAGTGGTGGTCCTGAACAACGGATCCGCAATGCTCATGACCGGTTGGAACGATAAGGTGCCTGCAATTATCGAAGCCCTTTACCCCGGCGAACAGGGTGGTAAAGCCCTTGCTCAGATCCTTTTTGGAGAAGTTAACCCGTCAGGCAAACTGCCGTTCACCATCATGAAAAGATGGGAAGACCATCCGGCTTTTAAAACCTATCCGGGGACCAAGGAGATAGCAAACTACTCAGAAGGCATCTTCATGGGCTACCGCCATTTCGACAAGTACAAGATCGAGCCGCTGTACGCTTTTGGTTACGGTCTTTCGTACACAACCTTCGAGTACTCTGATCTGAAATTATCATCAAAAGAGATGAACCAAAACGATACTTTAAAAGTAACACTTACCGTAACAAACACAGGAGACAAAGAAGGTGATGAAATAATCCAGTTGTATTTGAGCGATAAAAAAGCAAGCGTTGAACGTGAAGTGAAATCGCTGAAAGGTTTCAAACGTGTAAGCCTGAAACCGGGAGAAAGCAAGGAGATTACTTTTTCGATTGACAGGAGTGCATTAGCTTTTTACGATGTTAAAAACAAAGAGTGGAAAGCCGAAAAAGGTAAATTTGAGGTATTGATAGGTGCATCGTCAAGAGATATTCGTTTAACAAAAGAATTCAAATTAAAGTAAAAAACCAGATGAAAAAGGTTATTTTCCAATACAGAACGTTACTTACAGGTATTTTCATTTCGGGGATCATGCTGTTCCTCGCATCATGTACAAACAGCGAAAAATACAAACAACAGGACCTGCCTGTCCGCGAAAGGGCTGCCGACCTTACCTCCCGGCTGACATTGGAGGAGAAAGTAACACTGCTTGGCGGTCTTGACGGCATGCGTGCCAACGGCATCCCGCGCCTCGGCATCGGCCCCGTTAATCTCGTTAACGGTCCGAACGGCGTAGGCGATAAACCGGGAACAGCATTCCCCGTAGGGGTGGCAATGGCTGCCTCTTGGAACGAGAAACTGATAAACGAGATCGGAATAGCCATAGGAGAAGAGGCAAGGGCCAAGAAAGCAGATATTCTGCTCGGCCCTTGTGTGAACATACACCGTAACCCGCTCGGGGGACGTAATTTCGAAAGTTATTCCGAAGACCCGTTCCTGACAGGCCGAATGGGTGTCAACTTTGTAAAAGGGGTACAATCCCTGCGTGTAGCAACATCCGTCAAGCATTATGCCCTCAACAATCAGGAGACATCACGTTCGAGTTACGATGCCGAAGTTGACGAACGGACATTACGCGAGATCTACCTGCCTGCTTTCGAAACCATTGTAAAAGAAGCTGACCCCATGACGTTCATGGCGGCGTACAATCTTTTCAGGGGCGTGCATTGTACCGAAAACAGATATCTGCTAACCGACATTTTAAGAGATGAATGGGGCTTCAAAGGGTTTGTCATGTCAGACTGGGATGCAACGCACTCAACTGTTGCTGCCGCAAAAGCAGGGTTAGACCTCGAAATGCCGGGAAAACCAAAATTCTTCACCAAAGAAAAACTGATCCGTGCAGTGAAAGAGGGAAAGCTAAGTGAAGCTGAGATCGACGAAAAAGTCATTAACATTTTAAGTGTCTATTTCCGAATGGGGATTTTTGACGACAAAAACACACTGCCCAAAGGCGAACTTAACACTCCCGCGCATCAACAACTGGCGGCACGGGCAGCTCGCGAGGCTATTGTTCTGCTGAAAAACAAAAATAACATCCTGCCATTGGACAAAAAGAAAATAAAAACCATTGCTGTCATCGGGCCAAATGCAAGTGTGAACCGTGTCGGGGGCGGCGGCAGTTCCGAGGTAAAGCCTTTCTACTCTGTTTCACCTCTCGACGGCTTAAAGAACAAACTTGGCGACAATGTTAAACTGTTGTACAACGAAGGTGTGGACATTACACCAAAAGACCTTCCTGTTGTAGGTCCGGAGTACCTGATACCACCCGGCGCAAAAAAGGGCGAACACGGCTTAAAAGCTGAATATTTCAACAATTCAAACATGGAAGGCGAGCCTGTTGTAACAAGGATAGACAAAACGATAGATTTCAACTGGGGACAAAAGTCACCCGATGAAAATATACAGGTTGACAGGTTCTCTGCCCGTTGGACGGGAAAACTTATCGCCCCGAAAACAGGACGAATAAAGATCGGCGTCCTTAGTAACGATGGCAGTTATCTTTACATTAACGGCAAACTTCTCATCAACAACTGGGGCATGCACGGCCCCCTGCTCAGGACCACCGAGATAGATGTTGTTAAAGGGAAAGAGTACGACATCAAAGTTGAATTCTCCGAGATTGGCAATAATGCGGAAGTTGCTTTAAAATGGGAATTAGACATAACTAAAAACAGCTATGATCCGAAGGCGGTAGAGCTGGCAAAAAAAGCCGATGTTGCTATTGTGTTTGCAGGCTTGAGCCCCAAATACGAAAGTGAAGGTTACGACCGTGAAAGCATGGACATGCCCGGTGCGCAGGATGAGTTGATCAAGGCTGTTGCCAAAGCAAACAGGAACACCATAGTTGTAATCAACAGCGGCACTCCTGTAACCATGAAACGATGGATAAACGATGCCCAATCTGTAGTCCAGGCGTGGTACCTCGGACAGGAAACCGGGAATGCAATAGCCGATGTGCTCTTCGGCGATTACAACCCGTCGGGAAAACTGCCCGTAACATTTCCTGTTAATTACGAAGATTACCCCGGATACCCTTCTTACAACAGGGTACAAAACAAGGCTGTGCATGAAGAAGGATTGTTTGTAGGCTATCGTTACTACGATTCAAAAAACATCAGGCCGCTCTTTCCTTTCGGCCACGGACTTTCATACACTTCTTTTGAGTATTCCGATGCTACGATAACCCGAAATGACGACGGCACGGTAGATGTCAGCCTGCAAGTGAAAAACAGCGGAAAAAGAGAAGGCAGCGAAGTGGTGCAATTGTACATTCACGATGTAAAATCAAGCGTGGCAAGGCCTTTCAAAGAGTTGAAAGGTTTCTCGAAAGTAACTTTAAAACCGGGTGAGGTCAAAAAAGTCACTATGAAATTAAACAAACGGGCATTCTCATTCTACGATGTATCTTCAAAAAAATGGGTTGCCGAGCCGGGAGAGTTTGATATTCTGATAGGCAGCTCATCCGGGGATATTAAACTCAAAAAAAGATTTGAACTGAAATAGAGACACTAAGAAACGGATATTTTTTGGGTAAAAATCGACATTATTAAATCTTTTTGACGCTTTCCTGTTCTTCTCTTCGTTTCGAACAGGAAAGGTCATTAAACCTCAATATTTAAGACATTGCAGCGATTGAAGTGTTAACGAGATCGCTGCAATCGTCGTGACATAAAAAAAACATAACGAAATAAGGAAAGCGTTTCCTTAAAAACACTAACTAAAAATTACAGCCATGAATAAACATTTGTCTTACCTCATCATTTTGCTCTTTTCTTCATCTGTTTTTATGCATGCGCAGGAAACCACCTATGCCGAAAAACTCGGATTTAAGAAAGGGGCCAAAGTGATAATTTTTCATGTCGATGACCTCGGCATGTCGTACTCGTCTAACGAGGGGGCTTTACTTGCCATTAACGAAGGACTTGCCAACTCGGGAAGTATCATGATGCCGTGTCCGTGGGTTCCGGGAATAGTGAACTACATGAAAGAGCATCCTGGCTGCGACTTCGGACTGCACCTTACTTTTACCTCCGAATGGGACGATTACCGTTGGGGGCCGGTAGCCGGGGTGAACTGCGTACCGTCACTTGCAGACGAGCAAGGAAAACTGTGGGATAATGTGGGACTTGTAGTGAAAAATGCTTCGGTTGAGGATTTTGAAACAGAGATGAGGGCACAGATAGACATGGCCCTGAAAATGGGCATCAAGCCCACACACCTTGATTCGCACATGGGAACGGTATTTGCAAAACCTGAATTTATTCAGACTTACGTTAAACTGGGAATCGAATACGGCATTCCCGTCCTTTTTCCGGGAGGTCACAACACGATCATCTCCCGTGATTTCAAGGACAACCCCGAATTCATGGAGCAGGCCCGTGAGACAGGGAAACAACTGTGGGCTGCAGGACTGCCTGTTGTGGATGATGTGGTCAGTGACACTTACGACTGGCGGTTGCCCGAAGGCATTGAAAAAACCGACAAGAATCTGCGTGAATACAAAACATCAAAATTCATAGAACGGATCGATGAGATGAAGCCGGGCATAACAGAGGTGATACTACACTGCACCGAGCCTTCGGATATTTTCAAATTCATTACAACTTCGGGAGAGACCCGCAAAGGCGACCTGCTGGCAATGCTCGATCCCAAACTGAAAGCCTACATAGAAAAAGAGGGTATCATCCTGACTACCTGGAAAGAGTTGTCTGAAAGAAGGAAGAAAGTGCAATAGCACATTAAAAACTGTCGGCATACACCTCACCCCCTCTGTCCCCCTCTCCACTTGGAGAGGGGGAAGGACGTTTATTTTGACTTTACGAATATCCATTTCAGGGGGTAAGGCCTACTCCGGCAATCCGAAATAGAAGTACAAAGTACCAGAGTAAGTTCCGTTTGCAGAAACAGGTTCACCCTCGGGTCCAAGGTCTTTTGCGTAATGGAATTTCGTTCCTATGGCAGGAATGACATTCAGGAATGAGATATCACCTTCAGGCCAGGTCATATAAGCTTTTCTGGGTTCAAAACCATCCTTCTGCGAATAAACCCGCAGGAACAAATCCTCATCATCGGTCATCACTGTGATGTATCCGTCTTTTGTATCGAACACAACCCAGTTCAGATCGGCATAGTAACCCGGAAACTCAGGGTAATCCCACTGAGTTCCTGCCTCAAAGTTGTTGTATGCATTGTGCCACACATCAACGGTGCCGCCCTTCATTCTGTTACGCCACACACGGTAAGGACCTTCGCCCAGCCAGCGCATTCCGAGCATCCTCTCCCCGGGGTAGTTGAATGAGACACCCATGTAATCAACACTGTCATCCATCGTGTAGGTATAATCGAGTTTCAGCCAGCCGCTGTTGTAAACCGTCCACTGCAATTTGTCAAATTGTGGTTGGTTCAACACATTTACAACCTTACCGTCAGGAGTATCGGAAATACTTATTTTCACTTTCTTCTTTGAAGCCGGTTCTTTCTTTTTATCGGAAACAAAAACAGGTCCTTTCTCAAACGGAATAGACCAATTGCCATTTTTCACATTCACCAGCAGGCCGTACTTTTTGCAGAATGTGTAACTGAAATTACCTGCCGATACGGTCACTGCATCTTTCTGTTTCGAAGGCACTGCCTCCTGTCCGTTTTGGGTCACATTTCTCTCAACTATCTGTTTATTCGTTGCTATCTTCCATTTCCATGTGAATAACTCATTGTTGGTGTAATCGTATGCAGTCAGAACAAAAGCATCTGCATCTTTCCAGCCGGAAGGCAGGCTGGGTTCAAGAACTCCCTTGCTTCGAGCCGGCACATCAGGCCCGGCAAAACTTCCTGAAGATATCACCGAGCTTTTCCCGTGCACCTGTGCCGGTGAAGCGTATCGTATCAGCTCCCAGCGGAAAGTACAGCTTTTAAGATTCAAAAAATCGTATCGGTTCTCAACGGATATAGTACCGTTAAATTCTTCTGTCAGCTCCTTTTTTGTCTCTATGTACACAGGCGACCAAACCTCTTTTACTGTGTAAAAACTGCCCTCCTTTTCATGGAACGGCCCGAGTATCCCGTCAGGTGCGTGGTTCCCGTCGGCATCTATCCTGCAGTCCTCATCAGTCCTTACCACTCCTTCGTCGGCAAAATCCCAAAGGAACATACCTCCGTTAAGCGGATTACCCCACATCAGGCGCCAGTGATCATCGAGGCCTGCCCCGATACCGCCGTCGTACAAACCGTGCAGATGCTCGGTAGGCATGAAGATATTTCCGCTGCTCATCTTTTTCTGTATCGACTCGTAGCCTTCGTAATGGTCGGTATCAATCCCGCCAAACAGTTCCCACGGATGCAGAACCGTACGATTCTGCGGATCATACTTTGCATAATCGCCGTCAAGTTCTGTGTTCCAGCCACCCTCGTTACCATTATCCCAAAACAGCACCGAAGGATGGTTCACATCGCGGGTTACAAGCTCTTTAACAAGTTTACGTCCCGGCTCTGTGTC
>JAOZOF010000383.1 GCA_029933425.1 Marinilabiliaceae bacterium | reverse complement strand
CATTACCTGAAAAGATAGGTTTCCACGACGCTGTTTGCGATGACAGCGGGAAACTTTTACCCTGGACAAGCTGGTCACATGCTTTGAGACTTGAAATGGACTGGTACCTTAATTGTCCTGTCGGCACAAAGGGATATCCGGTTTTCATCTATACAACTTTTATGGATGAGAATTACAAGGGCTACAGGGATGATTTTATCCCTGCCACCCAGCTCGGCATGGGTATAATTTCTTATCTGAAATATTTTAAATACACAGGCAAGGCTGACCCGAGGGTGTTGAAACTTGCCCGCCTGATGGGAGATTACCTAGTTGAAGAATCGCTTACTCCCGGTGAAGGAGCCTATCCTCGTTTTACCAGGTCAACAGGTCACAATACCGATTTTCCTCTGATAAGAAGTGCTCAGGGAGATGAGAAGCTTGGGGTCAATGTAATCGAACCCGACAAGGGAGGTATTGCGGGATATGCTCTCGTAATGCTTTACGATGCCGTTAAGGAGCAGAAATATCTCGATCAGGCAGTCCGCAATGCCGATGTTCTGGTAAAGAACATGCGCAAGGGGGATGCTTTACATTCGCCATGGCCGTTCAGGGTTGATGCCGTTACCGGTGAGCATTGGGGTGAAAGAAGCGGGAATATGGTTTACATACTTCGACTGTTTGATGTGTTGATCGAAAAAGGTTACGACCCTTTTCAGAAACCGAGAGATGAACTGTGGAAATGGATCAGGGATGTTCAGATACCGGCACCTGAGAGCAGGGATTCAAGTTTGTGGGTGCAGTTTTTTGAGGATATGTCACCGGATGACAACCGTAATTCATGGGCACCGATGAACACAGTAAGGTATCTAATCGAAAAAAAAGAGACTCTTGATCCTGACTGGAAGCAGCTTGCAGGGCGATGCATTAATTTTGCCATGAAGCACTTTGCTCTTGAAAGACCGGGAGGATTGACACTCATGGGTGAGCAGGATGTGGATAACCGTCCCTGGGGAGGAGCATGCTCCACGCTTGGAGGAGTGGCGGCAATGTACTATGCGGCAGGCGGGGGAGAGAAATACAGGGAGATAGCATTGCGTAACCTGAACTGGGTATCGTATTTTATTGATTCCGACGGAGGGCCGGCAGCACTTTGCGGCGGCAAGGGCTGGAAGAAAGGGAGCTGGCAGGAGGATTGTCATACCGACAAAGTCCATAATTTCATGGATGCAATAGCTGCTGTTCCGGAGTGGAGATCGCCCCGTTATCCGCGTAAGAGAGTTAAGCTGAAGCCAGAGCTGCAAAGTCTTGACAAAAAGGATATACTGTGTTCTCATAAGGCAGTTTACGATGACAACGGAGTCCTTCTACCGTGGACTTCATGGAAAGATGCTTTATCGCGTGAAATGGAGTACTACCAAAAATGCCCTGTTGAGAACGGTTATCCGGCATTTGTTACCCGCACTTTTCTTGATGGAGATTTCCAGCAGTTCAGGGACTGGAAAACAGTAATCCCTGCAATACAGAACGGAATGGGGATCATCTCGTATCTGAAATATTACACCTTAACAGGAAAAAGAGACGACGGGATCCTTCGTACTGCAAAGTCTATGGGCGACTATCTCGTGAAGGAATGTAACACCCCCGATGAGGGGAAGTATCCTCGTTTTACCCGCTCAACAGGCTGGGCGGGAGCTGTTCCACAGCCTCCTGATTGCGGGTCGCAGGGAGATTTGCCGTATGAAATAGAGCCGGATAAAGGGGGGATTGCAGGATATGCTCTTTTGTGCCTGTACAAAGAAACAGACAATAAATTATACCTGGACCAAGCTTTGCAAAATGCACGTGTATTGGTGCGAAACATGAGAGAAGGTGATGGATCAAGATCGCCGTGGCCTTTCAGGGTTGATTACCGGACAGGGGAATATCGGGGAGAAGTTTCGGGAAATATGTCTTTCATCCTGCGTCTGTTTGGCAGGCTGGCAGAGATGGGGTATGATGAGTTTGAAAAACCGCATGAAGAACTTTGGTCGTGGATAGTTAATTATCAGATCCCGAATGTGCAAAAAGACGGTATGTTGTGGGTTCAGTTTTTTGAAGACCATGCAGAGGAGGATAACAGAGTTGCCTGGTCGGTATTGAACATGGCCCGCTACCTGCTTGAAAAAAGAGAGTCTCTCGATACGGACTGGAAAGAACATGCCGGAATGCTGATAGGATTTGTAGATGATAATTTTACATCGGTCAGGAACGGAGTTTTGGTGTGCGGTGAGCAGGATTATGACAAAGACCCGTGGGGAGGTGTCTTGTCAACTTATGGTGCTGTTCTGGCAATGTACAGTAAAGTAACCGGTTTGGAAGAGTACAAAAATCTTGCATATCAGGCGCTGAATTTTGCTCTTTATGCTACATTCGACGACGGCAGTGTCAGCGAAACAACCATTCATTTTCAAAAAGGAGTGTGGCAGGAGGATTGCCATACCGATAAAATTCATAACTTCATGGATGCAATTGGGGCATACCCTGAGTGGGGAGAGTAAGGAGAAAAATGCAAAATTTAAAATTAGATAAATCTATAAAAATGAAAATACTAATTTCTGTTGCAGTCAGCTTATTGATGTTGATCACAATCTCATGCAATAATGATAAAAATCTAAAAAATGAATCTGTTGACAACGGTTATCAGGTAGTACTCAATCTTGAACCGGGACCGGGAAATCCCCGGAACAGCGAAGGAGATTTTATCAATCTGAAAGACGGCAAAATACTATTCGTTTATTCTCATTTTACCGATGGAACAGGCGACAATGCAAGTGCTTTTCTTGCCGGCAGGTACTCTTCCGACAGTGGTAAGACCTGGACGAAAGAAGATGTTACGATACTTCCGAATGAAGGTGAATTGAACACCATGTCGGTATCTCTTCTCAGGCTTAAAAATGGCAAGATCGCCATGCTTTATCTTAGGAAGAATTCAGAGGATGAGTGTCTGCCATACATGAGGCTGTCGGATGA
>JAOZOF010000382.1 GCA_029933425.1 Marinilabiliaceae bacterium | reverse complement strand
GCCTCAAAGGCCTCATACTCGGCCATGCCAAGCTTATCGTAGGTCTTGGCTGTTCCTCTGTTACGGTCTTCGGCACGCTGCCAGAATTCACGGCTGTCGCCTCCAAGGAACATTGCTCCGTCTTTCTGTGACTGATGCTTGAAGATAGCATTACGTTTACGCATCAACTCACCCGGACTGATAGGCACAGCCATCTCTATCTGATGGATATCCCACTCATGCCATGCACCGCGGTACAGCCAAACCCAGCAATCCTTCATCCATGCCTCTTTCTTCAATATCTCGATTGCCTTGAAAATAGCATCAAGACAAACCCTGTGTGTACCATGCGGGTCGGAAAGGTCGCCTGCGGCAAATATCTGATGTGGTTTTATTCTTTTTATAAGATCAATAATGATAATAACATCCTCCTTACCAATAGGTTTTTTCTCCACGCCTCCCGTTTCGTAGAACGGAAGGTTCAGGAAGTTCACATTATTTTCTTTAATACCGGCATAGCGGCATGCTGCTTTGGCTTCACCTTTTCGTATCAGTGCTTTCACCATTCTGATCTCCGGCAGGTCAACCTGATCGGGCTTCTTGTTCTCAAGGAACTTCCTGATCTTCTGATGCTGCTCCATTATCATTTTATGATCCTCAGTAATGGTACCCGAATAATCACTTACAAAATCAAGATACCTTAAAACATCGGCATCCGAAACAGCAAGACTTCCCGATACCTGGTATGCAACATGGACATCATGTCCCTGATCGACCAAACGCAACAGGGTTCCTCCCATTGAGATCACATCATCATCGGGATGCGGGGAAAATATCAGGACACGTTTTTTAGGCGGATCTTTACGTTCAGGACGGTTCGAGTCATCCGCATTGGGCTTTCCTCCGGGCCATCCGGTAATAGTACGCTGCAACTCGTTAAAGATGCGGATATTGATATCATAAGCTGAACCCAGTTCGGTAAGAAGATCTCCCATACCGTTATCGTTGTAATCCCTGTCGGTAAGCTTGAGAATAGGTTTATTGACCTTCTGGCACAACCATACAACAGCTTTACGTACAAGTCTGTCGTTCCATTTTACAGCATCGATCAACCATGGAGTTTTGATCCTTGTAAGTTCTGCACCCGCAGCTTCATCCATAATGATCCTAACATCGTTATGCTGCTGGAGGAAAGATGCCGGCACCTCATCAGTCATATTTCCTTCGATGGCTTTTGCCAGAACATTGGCTTTACCCTCACCCCACGCTATCAGACGGACATGTTTTGCACTGATTATTGTTTTTATCCCCATTGTAATTCCTTTCCGGGGAACATTATCCTTACCGAAAAAATCGGATGCTGCCGCTGTTCGCGTAACATCATCCAATGAAACGATCCTGGTGAGCGAATTTGCAGAAGAACCCGGTTCATTCAGACCAATATTACCGATACCTCCCACACCGAGGACCATCAGATCGATACCACCGAACTTTTTGATCTTCTCTTCGAAACTTACGCAAAAATCATATATCTTATTCTGTGGTACTGTACTGTCAAGATAGTTGATATTCTCTTCAGGGATGTCTACCTGCTTAAAGAACTTTTCACGCAAACTGCGATTGTAGCTTTGCAGAGCATCGGGAGCGATAGGATAGAATTCCATAACTGAAAAAACGATAACGTTCTTAAAACTCAGGCCTTCTTTTTTATGCAATTTTATCAGCTCCTGATATACCTCACTTGGTCCTGAACCTACTGCCAGTCCAAGAACACATTTTTTTTCCTCAACCTCTTTTATTCTGATGAGTGAGGCAATCTCATTTGCTATGGCCCTTGAACCCTGGTCGGCTGATTTATAAATTTTAGTGGCAATCTTTTCATGACTTGTTATCACTGACCTTAAATAAGGATCATTATGATAACCCTCATTTTTAAAAGCTCCTGCAATTGCGATCTTTTGGTTAAATTTTTCCAGCATAATTTCAATAGTTTTTGGAATGATCTATATTTTACGACAAATTTACAATTTAAAAAGTTTGCTCACAGAAAATTTACTGATAAATTAATTCAAGCCGGCCTGCATGGGAGCAATATTTCTTTATAATTGTTAAAAGCATATCTTAAAAAAAGTAATTCAAGATAATAAGTAATAAAATGTTCATCAATTAAATCTATATGTTCTTTCTCCTTGATGAGAAAGAACCAAAGAATCCTGCCTGATCACAATTAAAGATTAACACTTGGCGGGCAGGCAAGGCAAAATTAAGCTTATTCCCGCCTGCCTGCAGCAGGCAGGCTCTTGAAAAATTGCAGAAATAATATCAAAGTAGGAAAAATGCTATCGCATTTTTGAAACGACAAGCGCCTTTGATTTATTTCTATGCAATTTTTCAATTCACCCCTGCACAAGCCCGCCCGCCTGACCAAGTCGGGCAGGCAATTTTGCCGGGCCTACCCGCAAAACTTTTTAAAATAACTATATCAATAAAAATGCAGCGATCAATGTTCCGATAAAAAAGACCTGTAGATTATATCCTGGATCTTTGTACGGATATTCTCTTCTATCAGCTTCCTGTTATAGCTATTCGGATAAACCCTGTTCGAAAGAAAAATATAGATCAGATCATACTCAGGATCTATCCACAACAATGTACCCGTGAATCCTGAGTGTCCGAATGACCTGCGGGAAGCATATTCGCAAACAGGTGAGTCTTTCTCAGGATCGAACTCCGGTTTATCAAACCCCAAACCACGCCGGTTATGATCATTCTGTTTTGAAGTAAACAACTCTACGGTAGAAGGTTCGATAAATTTCACTCCTCCGTAACTTCCTTTGTTCAACAGCATTTGAGCGAATTTAGCAATATCATCAGCATTTCCGAATAGTCCTGCATGACCTGCTACCCCTCCCATCATTGCAGCCCCGGCATCATTGACATATCCCTGAAGCATCTCTTTCCGGAACACAGCATCTTTACCGGAAGGTACTATTTCGTTCACCGGAAAATATTTAA
>JAOZOF010000095.1 GCA_029933425.1 Marinilabiliaceae bacterium | reverse complement strand
CTATTTCATAGCTCCTGCTGCATAAGTCGGGTTGAACTGAATAATTCTCAAAGGGTTTAATAACATCTCTTATTCCGGTAGTATTTACGGATAAATATGTAATTTTAGTACATATAAGGAAGTTAGGCATCATTTAAAAACAGAAAACATGAAAGCAAAAAGAAAATCTAAAAGCAAAATCCATCTTTTGTCAATAGTCTGGGGTATTATATTTACCTCATTTATAACATTGGCTGTGGGCTCATATATAATTAATGATTTCATTGAGCATGGCCGTTTATTCCTAAATGAACTTAGAAAAGATATTTCCAACCCTCTTGACCCAACTATATATTTTATTACATACATGATTGGCTATGCTGTTATTTGGTGGAAGCCATTATGGGGTTCAATAATTATTATAATAGCCAGTATTTATTATGTAACTGTAGCAGGTTTTAATGGACCTCCAATGTTTGCAGTTCCGGGATTTCTTGTAGGTGCGCTGTATATGGCCTACTGGTTAATTGAAGGAAGAAAACAAACAAACGTTGCCTAACAAAAAATATAGTGCATTTGGCAGATAGTACTAAACATGAATACATTAGCAATAAATAAAATTAATAGTAGTTTGGATATGAAGCGTTTTCAAAATGCCAAACGCACCATATTAAAACCGTTAGCAACAAGACAGAGAAAAAATAATTAATAATCCACCGAAGGCTTCGCTTTAAGCGAAACCTTCGGTGAAAAAATTACATCCTGAAAACATTCAGGAAATCATCGTCTACTTTTGTTTCCACAATACCTTCGGCGGTGAGTATATCGAAATATGCTTTTACTTTGTTAACCAGTTCTTCACCCGATACGTAGTTAAAGTTCACCCGGTCGAGGAAGAGGCGTACTCTGTCAGGTGGTTGGCGCATCATGTCGAACGAGAGGTTAGCTGCTTCGTCGCGGTTTTCGTTAACCCAATCTATGGCTTTTTTCAGCTCATCGAGGAATACATCTGTTATTTCCGGGTGGTTACGAACGAATTCTCCTTTCAGTACAACACCTGCATTCGGGAAACTTCCGAAGCCCGGATTGTACTCATTCCATATCTTGTTGTACGAAAGTATCGATATCTCCTCACCTCTGTCCTGCATAATTTTTATGGCATAGCTTGCTTCCGGCTCACGAAGGATAACGGTATCTGCAATTCCTGTTACGAAGTCGGCATAAATTTTTTCCGGCCGGCCGAAAGGTTCACCGTACACAAAGTTAAAATCATCGGGATTAAGTCCGCTTGCCTTGATCAGGTATTTTGTGATCTTGGCCGGGGGAGCCTCTTCGAACAACGGTGTGTGAATGGTTTTGCCTTTAAGGTCTTCAAAGGTTTCAGCTTTGTATCCTCGGGTAAGTATCACGAAGTTATCCCAGACGAACATTGCAGGTATTTTTACATCACTGTTTCGCAGTTTGGCCGATGTGATAAGTGCCGAGAAACTGATGTCTGCCTTTCCGTTGGCTATCCATGCCAGGTGTTTCTCTGTCTCTTCCCATACTTTAAGCTCTTTAACTTTCACGGCTTTTCGGATAGTATCCGACTGAAGCAACCGCATGATGACGGGATATGCAACCGGTGTGGCTGATTGAATGATAACCTCCGGTTTTTCAACTCCTCCGGTCTCGTCATCCGATGAGGTTTTGATCTTATGGAAATAAACCCATATCTCTTCAGGTCCCACATACTCGGTGAAATGCTCGAAACCCATCTCAGAAAGCATGTTGATCATGGGATAAGGTTCAAATCTTTGTATCAGGATGAAGCCGTCGTCTTCCTCAATTTCGTATGCTTTTTTAATGATGATGTCGAACGGGTCGGTTGTCATCATACGGACATCGAGCATGTCGAAATTCTCTTTTCTGTCCATCCAGTCTTCTTTTGTCTCTTCTTTTTCAGGGTTGAAAACCGATACACGGTACTCCCTGCCTTTTTCCACATTGTATTTGAAGCCGAGTCCGTCAACAACTTTAAGCAGCTCCGACGGGTATTCAACGGCAATGAATACCATGCTTTCCTGCGGTGCCAGCTTCGACACTTTCTCGATAAGCTCACCCATCGAATCAGTGTTGTAGATGTATCTTTCAGGACTTTCCTGCCAGGTTATCTCAGTTCCGGTAAGTTCTTCGTCTTTTATCGAATTCTTTACACATTCGGGCATACTTTTAAGCAGCTTCTCTTCCACCCCGAGATGTTTGTTTATGGTATGAAGTATTTCGCAAAGAGATACTCCTGCTACCCGTGCAGCATCTTTGAACGAAGCAAAACGGGCAAGAGTGTTGTAAAGGGCCGGATTTTGCATCTTTTTGAATTTCGGCGAAAGTTTTACAAGCACGTCTTTCAGTTCAGGATATTTATCCAGAGTCTCTTTTATGTTCGATTTTGCCAGTACCGGCAATACTTCTGATGTTACATCTTCTTTAACTTCAGCCGATATCGCATTCACCGGACAAACTTCAAGGGCTGAATGACATTCAACTTCCTCTTCATCGGTTTCCGGTTGTTTGAACACGAAAGCTTTGTTTTCATCATTCATGGCGAAGTTGTTTCCTGCTACTTCCACACATGCACGGCAGGAGATACATTCCTCGCTGACTGAATACTTTTTATGTTTCATGACTTTATGATTTAATTTGTTATTATTTACTTTCTCTATTAATTCGGGGGTGTAGTCCGCCTTACGATGACGTTTGTACCATACGATAAATCCGGAGATAAGTATGAATAGAATGGCAAAACCTGACAGCGGGACTACAAGTATGTAGAACGGGCCGATAAGTGCCTGATAGATCCTTCCTGTATGAACTTCAAGGGCCACATTCCACAAGGATATGGGTGATGCTTTTTTAATGTTATCCGGCATCTGTCTGAAGGGCATTTTCGATGACAAGTTTATTGCTCCGAAATCGTAATCGAAGAAAACTTCCTGTCCTTTGAGATCTTCGGTAAATCCCGTGACCTTAAAATCCCCGATGGGTGGCCCTCCGGGTTCAGGCGGAATATAGGGTTGTTTTTTTATGTAATCCCAAACATATCCTGTTCTTGTATTCCAGATGAAAAGTCCTTCGAACGATCCGACGAGCCAGGTGTCTTTCCCTGTCTGTTTCATCACGTTCACTCCCATGATACTAACAGGTGACTGATAGGGGAACATCTTGAGCGGGGATGAAAAATTATCATCCGAATAGAAGAACCCGTCCATTGTGGCGATCACAAAGCGATTATTTTTCTGGTCGTAAGCAATGCGCCGCAGAATGTCGAACCAGGGGTTTGGTGTGGCAAGTTCGGTGTAAGGTATTTTGTCAACACGGCTTGTTCCGATTATGGCAAGCAGAGGAGGTCGCAGGAACATTCCTGTTGCAGTTGTAAGGATCAGGAGAATAGCGGTTGTCCATCCAATCTTGTTGTGCCATTTAAGGTTCCAGACACTCTTTTTGTAAATTTTATATATTTTCTGATTTCTATTGATGTGCGCACGCATCCGGTATCCATTGATAAAAATAATGATGCCGGTAACAGAGAGGAAAATGAAGATCAGAGCAACGATATCCACGAATATCTTACCGATACTTCCGTAGATCTCTCCGCTGTGGATTACCCACAGTGTTTTGAACAGACCTATCTTGTTGTCGTAGTTTTCAGGAGGGGGTATGTTTATCCTGTCAAAACTTTTGTAATCGGTTGTCGTTAACAGGAAAGAGCGGGTCATGATGTATAGGACACCGTCTTTTTCCATCAGATCCACGATCCGTTTTTCGTCAACGGGAAGTTCCATGAGCTGCCATTTGTGCTGCTTGAAATCGTATTGGTACAATCCAAAAAATGTTCCGGCAAAAAGCTTCTCATTAGAAGTTTGTAGCATGCTGCATATCTTCCGGTTGTCAATGCCTTTCGGGAAACCATTGTTGAAATCGTTGAAAGTATTAAATGTTGAGTCGGTTAGCCATACGCCGATATTGCCGTAAATAAGTATTGAATCGGGATTAAGCTTTAAGGTTGCTTTCACCGCAGCATCATTCCAGTTGTTGTATCTGTATTCGTCGGGCAACAGGTTACGGTTTACATTAACGGCCGAAAAGCCTTCCCGGTGATTGAGCACAATGCCTGACAATGCAAAAAGGACTATGATCAGTGCAAAGACAACACTTATCCATTTATGATATTTTTTCAGCCAGTCGATCATTAATGTTTGTCTTAATATTTCGGTGCTCTGTACCTTAATTTGTTTTTGTTTTCCTCACCCCCTCAATTTCGCCCACAAAAATAATCTTTATTTAGATTAATTACAGATACAAGTCAAAAAAATTACCCGAAGACCTGAAAAAGTCTCCGGGTAAAAGGTATTGGTGGTTGAATTATACTTCTTTTTTGCCCATAAATGTTTTTACGAACAGGTCGAGGAAGACTATGACTCCTCCAAGTATCATCATTGAATCGGGCAGAATCCTGAACCACATCCAGCCCTGAACAACTTCAAGAGCAGAATGGACGCGGGTATAGTAGTAACCCATTTCGGCTGCAATGCGTGTTTGTTCCAGACCTATCATCAGAGTAGGCAGAGCAAACAAAAGCACACCTATTGTAAGCAACCAGAAACCGATGTTACTCCATTTGTTGTTCCATTTCCATCCGTTTGCCATGGCGTTTGCACGCGATGTCATATAGAGGAATGCAATGGAGATGTATCCGAAAGCACCGAGCAATGCCACGTGTCCGTGAGGCATGATCAGGTATGTCCCGTGTGAGTAGTAGGAAATGGTCGGTGTATTGATCACCATACCGAAGAATCCTGCACCTATCCAGTTTAGTGCAGCCGATCCGGCAATCCACATAAACGGAGTACTGAATGCATTGGCTTTTCCTTCGGCTTTTTGTTCTCTCTGGTTCTTCCAGGCCTCAATTATCATCAGTGCAAGTGGAAGTGGCTCAAGAGCAGAGAAGATGCCGCCTATGGCTATCCAGTACTCGTCGAGTCCCTGCCAGAAGTAGTGGTGTCCCACTCCGAGTGTGCCTGACATCATGATCAGGAACAGTTCGAAAAACATTGTTCTTTCGGCAGTCTTTTGTGATATCAGACCAAGCGAAACGGTCATAAAAGCAATAACACCGGCAGCAAACAGCTCAAAGGTGAGCTCTACCCAAAGATGGATCACCCACCAGCGGTAGTAGTCGTCAACGGTGAAGTTTGGCATTACCTTGTGGATAGGCATCATACCTGCAATGTAAAGTGTTGCAATAGCAAAAGCCGACCAGATGATTGTACCTACCAGCGGATTGTTGGTTGACGATTTTTTGATCAGTGAGATGATGAGCAGGAACCAGAATACAAGTCCTAAAACAAGACCGATATCCCAAACACGTCCGAGGTTGATAAGTTCACGTCCTTCGTTACCAAGCCAGAACCATGTATCACGCATTTGACCTGTAGCACCCATGTAAAGGCCGATGACGGCACCGACTGCAACAATAAGCAATGCTGCCCACAGTATGTCAACAAGCCAGGGGAACTTATGGTCTTTGCCGGCAACCCATGGGGCGATCAGCAAACCTCCGACCAACCAGCCTACGGCAACCCATAGAATTGCAAGCTGTGTATGAATTGAGCGTATTACATTAAAAGGAAGAATGCTTTGTGAAATAACAAAATCCTGTGTCGGATCGGCATAAAGGTGTGCAAGATATGCTCCGAGGAAAAGCTGTACTACAAAAAGTAAACTTACTATCGGAATATATTTAAGAAGTTTTTTCTGAGATCTGAACAAGCTTGTAACCTTAAGAGCAGGTTCGAGCTTTTCGTTTGCATCTTTTTTGAAAAGATACTCATACGACAGGAAAATAACAAGAATAGTAAGTGTCCATAAAAACAGGAATTCCCAGAGTGAAACAATATGGCTGTTGTACGAAACATCCTGATCGACCAAAGGTTCGTGCGGCCAGTTGTTCGACCATGTACGTGCCGGGTCCATACTTTCGTCAGCATATTTTTTATTGGCGTCGGGACGGATTGATGATGCAACAAGTTGTGACCAGTCGACAAAGGCAGCTATCTTTTCTGCTTCTTCAGGTCGGATCACGCCACCGGGGAACGCACGTGATGGATCACCTTCAACGAGCATCTTTTTCAACTTTTTTACATTTTGTTTGTAAGCAGCAGCCGAGGCTTCGGTGTAAACTGTTCCGCTTTCAAGCAGTGTTGTCTGTTTGTGGAAATCTTCTTTAACCCGTGCTTTTACTGCTCCAAGTTCTTCCGATGTCAGTTGGTCTTTGACCTTTCCGAACATCTGCTTACCGTAATAATCGTAAAGAAATTCAGCACGATGATGGAAAAAGTTTGTTGTGAAGTCGGGGCCCATGTAAGCACCCATTCCGAGCAATGTACCCCAGTCCATCAGGTCGAATTCCTGGAAGTAGCCTTTACCTTCAACTACATCGTCGTAGGTGTAAAGCACTTCACCGGAAACCGATTTTACCTCTTTGGGTATTGGAGGTACCTCTTTTTGAAGTGTTGCGGTGAAATAGATCAGCGCAGACACCATAAAGATCGCAATGATCCAAAAGCCTGAATACAGGCCTTTTTTTGTCATGAATTTGTCTAACCAAGTCTCTTTCATAGTTTAGAATTTAATTAAAAAATTATTTACCACATGTCAGTAATATTTATTCAACAAAAAAAATCAATATTTGTTTACATGCTCAAAATCAAGATCTGCCAGTGTTTTGTTGCTGAAAGTTTCCAAAAGCTTTTCACGCATGGGCAGCCAGGCTGAATGCATCACACAAGGATTATCATCGGAACACTCTTCAAACCCTAAAACACATCCAAGGTACTTATCCATTCCCTCCACCGCATCAACTATTTCCGACAGATGGATATTTGCAATGCTTTTTGCAAAAACATACCCACCGTCACGTCCCTGAATACTTCGTATAAATCCTGCTTTTGACAGATCCGTCATCAGGCGCCGCAGGTATTTGTCGGAAATTTTCAGTTGCTCAACAAGGAAACGTGCACGATAAAGCTCATCAGGCGCTTTTGCCATGAAACTTAAAATTCTCAATGCATATTCCGATGTTTTTGATAGTTTCATTCAAATACTACTTGAGGGTATTATTTTAGACAAATTAAAATGTTTTTCATGAAATAACAAAGTTTTTTCGAATAAAAGTTCCTCAGTACAATACAGCTTACCCCCTTTAATGAACCACGTTAAGTCAAAATAGTATGTTCTTTTTCCTTTTTGGTTTTCCTCACCCCCTGATAGAATTAACGTTAGGTCTTGAGTGTATGGTCTTCCCCCTCTCTCTGCCTTGCCGGCAGGCAGGCATGTGGAGAGAGGGATTGAGAGGGTGAGGTGTATCAAAACGGGCAACTAACATTTCGCTCCTAACAGAGCTTTGCAATACCCCGATTCATCGATTCCTCAAATACTCAATTCTTCAAACATAGGTGCAGTGCACCCAAACATCTCATGTCCCTCACCGAAAGTCTTCCTGTGTCAGACTCTTCAAAGGTTTTACTACCTCGGATTTGTAGGACATTGCCCGTCGAAACGGAAGTGAAGACGGCAATCGTCAAGGAGCGCTACAAAACCAAAAACTGCATGCCGGGGTTTTGTCACACCTGCCTGTTGGTGCCTCACCCCCTCAATCTGTCTTATAGAATTGCGGGAGGGATCGAGGGGGTGAGGAAAATCAGAAAGCAGTTTAAAAGCCAGTAGAAAACATACATTCTGAATAATTACTTCTTTTCATTAAAATCAACTATTTTTGCATGATAAATACTATTAGCAATGACCAGAGAAGAGATCAAAGACCTTGCAGTCCGGTTTAAAGACTCAACCCCTAAGGAGATAATCACATATTTTATAGAACGTTTTGGTGATAAGATCGCTTTGTCGTCAAGCCTTGGTGCTGAAGACCAGGTGCTTACGGAAATGGTGGTAAACATCGATCCGGGAACTACGGTCTTTACACTCGACACCGGCCGTTTGTTTCCTGAAACTTATGATCTGATTGACCGGACTTCAAAAAAATATAAGATAAAGATCAAAGTTTATTTCCCTGATCATGCCGAGGTTGAAGAGATGGTCAACACAAAAGGGATAAATCTTTTCTACGACAGTATCGAGAATCGTAAAGAGTGTTGTCAGAAGCGTAAGCTTGACCCTCTTAAGCGTGCCTTTTCAGGTCTTGATGCCTGGATATGCGGGCTTCGTGCCGATCAGTCGGTTACGCGTAAAGACGTTCAGGTTGTTGAGTGGGATGAGGTTAATGGTCTGGTAAAGATCAATCCGCTTGCATACTGGAGCGAGCAGGATGTATGGGATTACATCAATGAGTACAAGATCCCGTACAATCCCTTGCACGACAAGGGCTTTCCGAGTATCGGCTGTCTGCCTTGTACGCGGGCCGTCATGGAGGGCGAGGATATCCGTGCCGGACGTTGGTGGTGGGAAAATCCTGACACAAAAGAGTGCGGTCTCCATAAAAAATAGTATCAACATTTATTATCCTCGATAGATCTTTCATGGCACTGACCTTGTGCCGACAACACATGTAAGTTTTTGGGTGGTTCTTTTTCCTGAAAGATTGTAAGTAGTTGCCAGTATCAGATATATTCCCGGTGGTACGAACTTTCCGTCATCATTGGTGCCGTCCCACGTCAGGAACCCTTTTGTGCCGAGAAGTTTGTTGTTGGTAAGTTGCTTCACCGGTATTCCTTTTGAGTTGTAAACGGTGACACTTGCAACTGTTTCACTTTGATCAAAAGAGTAGGTTATCATGAGGCGATCGGAATAACCGTCACCATCGGGAGTGAAAGATTCTTCTTCTATGCTAAATCCATTTAGTTCTGTATCTTTAACTTCTTTGAACTGTGAATTTGTTCCTGTCGGTGTGGCATATCCGTAATCGGCAGAAGCAGAGCTCCAGTTATCCGGATCATCAGTTTCCATATCGGGTGAAATACGTTCGAGAGATATTCCCGATTTATCATTCAGCAGCGGAAAATGCATTGAAGCATCGTAGTGGAGACGGTCAATTATTTTTCCGTTGTATGTGGTAAGAGTGACAGTTCCTTTTTTGTCGGGCATTGAAGGAAAACTTTCCGTTTGATACAGATGTTCAGGGACAGGACAGAAATATTCTGTATCTATGTTGTCTTCCGATCGTGTAAAAACAGTTAGATCGCCGGGAAAGATCAGTATGTTTTTACCGGAAAGCTCGAACAGTTTTGTAATCTTGTCCTGTTCATCACTTTCGGCAAGACGCAGGTCATGTATGCTGAATATCTTTTGTGAATTGTTGATCAACTCCACAAAATCATATCCACTGGGGCGAGGATTGAACAAAATTTCATTGATCAGTATATCTTTACCTGATGCGGATATCGTATCAGGCTTCCCGAAGAACCGGTTTGTATTCAGGTACAGCTTGTTGCCTTCAAGGTCGGAAAGAGTGATCCCGGAAAATTCATGAACTCTGTTCGTGGTCATTTCCTCATTAAATTCCACACTGCAGTTATCCATAAATACAGTATCAGGGATGACTCTGTTTACCGTGACACTGTTACCCTTGATCTTAAAATTATTTGTCAGGTCTTTATTTAAAATATCCATAGGTTCCGGGAAATATATCTTTATCCTTTTCGGGTCTTCGTAGGATATCATCGTTATTTCAGGGGCAGTCCGGTCAGGCAGATCGTGTTTGACCGAATTTGCTGTACCCGGCGTGCCTCCGTCGGGGTCAACAGAGTAAAGCCAGTTTTCAGTAGAGCCGCTCATGTTATTCATATCAACCCTCTCGAACGACCATCCTCCGTCCTGCTTGAAAGAGCCGTCATTCCATTGTTCAAACGAATATTGTAATGCATCGATCACGTTTCCTTTGCCTGAAACAAGAACAAAGCTGCAGCCTTCATTTGTTAATGCCTGCCAGTGCGAAAGAAGTATCTTATTCGGGATCTCTTCCCAAATATCTTCTTTGTTTTGAGGAATGAGAAGAACGTAGTTTTCTGGTTGGAGGTCGTAAGCCTCCAGGTCCGATATTTTATCATTCACTATCACTTTCCATCCGGCAAGATTGACCGGGGTTTGTGATCTGTTAAAAAGTTCTATGTACTCGCTTTCAGGCAGACCTGCAGACGGAGAAGGGTCAGGCATGAATTCGGAAAAGACCAGATCAAAGCGTTTAACAGGAGGAATATCGGTGAAGGGGTCACCTGTTACAACAAAATCATCAAAATAGAATTTTGTGCTTCTGGTGGATGTGTACTTACAGTAAATGCCGAAGTAAGATGACGGGACTGCGGGGCTGAAGTTGCAGCTTCCACATGTATTCCAGCCATTGCCTGTGTTACTTTTCAGCGTCCATGTATTACCCTCCCGTTTAACATCTATCAATACATCTACTGTTGAAAGATCAACCATATCGTCAGCTCCGTCTATCAGTTTTGTATCTTCGTTTCCTGTTACGCAATAAAGTGATACTTCATCGGTTGACTGTCCTATCTCAACAAATATTGCGTTTTGTATTTCGGCCGGAGCAGCTGCATCCGCTGTTAGATAAATTCTCGTCAGATTATTGGAAGAAGGGTTGAAACCGAGAATTACCCTGCAGCTCCAATGCGCATTTTCAATGGTTTTGCTTTGTGTGAACAACCATGCTTCAGAGGTTTCGGCAGGAGCAGATAATTGAAGCATGCCGTTACTATTTACAGTGAATTTCTCAATTGTTCCTGACCATTCAGGCGAGGAAGTGAAATTGCCGTCGCTGAAATCATCGTTGACCTGAGAAAAACACCATAAGGGTAACAAAAGCGATATGAATATAAAAATCCTTAGCATCAGAAAGGAGTTATAACAAATTGTTATATTTTTGTGCCTGATTTTTATGTATTGTAATTTATTACAAAGGAAAAATCACAATTGTTTTTGAGACGGATCGTATACGATCAGGATGCATAAACAAGTTAATCAAATAAAAAAATAAAATCAATTAACAGTCATTGAAATGAGAGTAGCAGTTGTAGGAGCAAGCGGCGCGGTAGGACAGGAGTTCCTGAAAGTATTGGAACAACGTGACTTTCCGTTAGATGAACTCATACTTTTCGGCTCGGCAAGGAGTGCAGGTAAAAAATATATTTTCAGAGGGAAAGAGCTTATGGTAAAAGAGCTGAAGCATAACGATGATTTTAAAGGTATCGACATAGCGCTGACATCAGCAGGAGGTTCTGTTTCAAAAGAGTTCGCAGAGACCATAACAAAACACGGGACGATCATGATCGATAATTCCAGTGCATTTCGCATGGATGAGGATGTCCCTTTGGTCGTGCCTGAAGTTAATGCCGAGGATGCAAAGAATGCGCCACGAAATATCATCGCCAATCCCAACTGCACAACAATTCAAATGGTAGTAGCGTTGAATGCCATAGAAAAGGTTTCTCATATCAGGCGTGTGCATGTTTCCACTTATCAGGCTTCAAGCGGTGCAG
>JAOZOF010000381.1 GCA_029933425.1 Marinilabiliaceae bacterium | reverse complement strand
TTATGTTCTTATTGTCGAAAGAAATTAATATTTTTTATTACAGATTAAATCTTTATTCATATAAAAATAAGTAGTATTTTTGAGAATGCATTGTAGGGGTATGTTTATGCATTAAGAATGGAGAGGTAAAGTATGGATGAAAATAGCATTATCAGAAAAGTAAGAGAATATTTATATCAAAATGATGTAGATAAAATCGATGCTTTGGAGATATCGGATTCAACAGGTATTCCGGTGAATGAACTTCTAGAAATAGCTCCTGTTCCTGAAGAGTTAGTGCGTAAAGTTTTCGGTTATGAGTTGAAAGAGTTTGCCGTAATTTTTGATGAATATAATTTTGATGAACAGAATCCTATCGATGTTCTTATTATAGTGGGGCAGGAGGTTTTTAAAAAATTCCACGATCTGAATCCTGCGATTACTTATAAATTGAAAAAGCTCTATCCGGAAATTTATGAAGAGCATTTGAACAACAAGATAAAATTCCTGGTTGACCATATTACCAACAATTTTAAAAGAGGTAAAAAACAAGGCATTTATAAAAAAGATCTTGATATAGAAAATATCAAAACAAACCTTAAAGGTAAGATCGAAAAGCTGCATGACCATAAGCTTCTCAGCACGGGGAAACTGACTTTTGAGTATGCTTTTAACGAACTGATAGAAGGTTTTATTAAAGAAAGTGCTTACTCTGACTGGTGGTCTTACTACAAACAACGTAAGCAACTTTATGAAGCATTAGATTTTAATCGTTAAACCAATAAATAAATTTTAAAATGAAATTATTGACTGTTATTTCCTATCTGATCCTATTTAGTTTTATGTTTTCTGCTTGTTCTTCTTTGAAGAAACCAAGTTCATCGAGTTTTGAAGATAGCGAATCGCCTTACGTTAAAGAAGATGTGAAGCCTAAAGTAGAATCATCCAAAAAGATAGTAGTGAAGGAGGAGAAAGTAAAGATGTTGGATATTGAGAATGGACAGTTTAAATACTATGTTATCATAGGTTCATTCAGAGTTCTTGAGAATGCCAAGAATTACAAGCAGCAATTGATAAAAGAAGGATTTACGCCGGTACTCATGGAAAACGAAGATGGTCTGTATCGTGTTTCAGTGGCAGCATACAATGTTGAGGAATCAGCCAGGCAGAAGATCGCAGAGATACGTTCGAAATATGAAAAATACAGCGATGTGTGGTTGCTGATTCGTAAATATTGATCTCATTTGTTATATTTGCGCACTCAATTACTTAAATGAATATTGATACGTTATGTATAAAGAGATCAAGCTGTCTGATGAGATATTTTTTATAGGGGTCAATGATCGCCGGACGGCTCTTTTTGAAAATATGTGGCCTTTAACGAGGGGAGTATCTTATAACTCATACCTGATCAATGATGAAAAAATAGCTATCATTGATACCATTGAAGCCGGATTCTTTGAGAAGTGGCTTGACAAGGTCAGGACAATTATTAAAGACAGACCTGTCGATTATCTGATAGTTAATCATATGGAACCCGATCATTCGGCTGCAATGCGTTTTCTGGCTGAACTTTATCCCTATATGAAGATCATCGGAAACAGAAAGACCATGCCAATGATTGAAGGATATTACGGGATCAAGAATAATCTGATGGAGGTGAAAGAAGGTGATGTTGTGGAGCTTGGAAATACAAGTCTCAGCTTTCATCCTATACCTATGGTTCACTGGCCGGAGTCGATGGTATGTTATGAGCAGAAGTCGGGTACACTGTTCTCCACTGATGCATTTGGCAGTTATGGTACTCTTGACGGAGCTGTATTCGATGATGAGATGGATTTCGAGTATTTCCGTGATGAGATGCGAAGGTATTATTCCAATATTGTTGGAAAGTACGGGAATCCTGTCCAAAAAGCATTATCAAAACTTTCGGGTCTTGACCTGAAAATGATCGCTCCGGCTCACGGACCTGTTATTCGCGAGAACATTGCAGATGTTGTTGCCCGTCACGACAGGTGGAGCCGGCATGAAACAGAAGAAGGCGTGATCATCGCATATGCTTCTATGTATGGAAATACTGAGGAGATGGTTGAGATAACTGCGAGAGCGATCACTGAGAGCGGGATAAAAAAGATAAGGATGTATGATGTGAGTAAAACTCATATTTCTTACATTATTTCCGATGTGTTCAAGTACCGGGGAGTGATCATGGCTAGTCCGACTTACAGCAACGAGTTACACCCGAACATGGAAGCCCTTGTTATGAAGCTTCAGCACATGGGTTTCAAGAATCACCTTTTGGGAATTCTGGGATCGTTTACCTGGGCCGGAGCAGCAGTCAGGAAGCTTTATGAGGCAGGAAAAAGCCTGGGTTGGGAGATTGTTGGCGAGCCTGTAGAGCAGAAATACTCACTTGACGCCGACAAATATCAGCAATGCATAAACCTTGGAAAAGCAATGGCTGAGAGATTAAAGGATTTCAGAAAGTAGAATTTACGATATAAAATTAAGGGCGCTTAACGGCGCCCTTTTTGGTTATTGACGATGGAAATGTATCTATGAGCAATGATTTTATGCTTCTCTCTTTTCCAGCAATACCACATTTTCAACATGATGAGTATGCGGGAACATGTCGACAGGTTGTATCTTTGTTACTTTATACATTTCATCGAGTAATCCAAGGTCCCTTGCCTGTGTTGCCGAATTACAACTCACATAAACTATCTTATCAGGCCCGCTGTTCAGTATTGCTTTTATAACATCGGCATGCATTCCTGCACGCGGGGGGTCGGCTATGATGACATCAGGATGGCCTTCACGGTCCATGAAATCATTTGTCAGCACATCTTTCATATCGCCGGCAAAGAACTTTGTATTTGTGATGTTGTTCATCCGGGAGTTTTCCTCTGCATCTTCAATGGCTTCGGGGATGTACTCAATTCCAACAACTCTTTTTGCATTTTTGGCAATAAAATTGGCAATTGTACCTGTTCCGGTGTAAAGGTCGTAAACCACCTCGTTACCTGT
>JAOZOF010000380.1 GCA_029933425.1 Marinilabiliaceae bacterium | reverse complement strand
TAAAAAACATGCATCCGCAAAGAGCCACATTGATACTTCTTCTTTTGTTCGGGTTAAATCTGACCGGACAGAATTTCAGACAGCAGCATAGTCTGTTGTTTGAGGACCCGCCTGTGGATTGCAAAGTGCATACTCGATGGTGGTGGCCGGGCAATGCGACATCGAAAGAGAACATAACTTACGAGCTGGAGCAGATGCATTCGCACGGCATAGGCGGTGTTGAGCAGATTTCTATGGGGGCTTTTTATGAAAAAGGGAATATCCCTTACCTCTCCGATGAGTTCATGGAATTGGTTAAGCACACTGTTCAGGAGGCAAAGAGGCTTTGCATGGAGGTGTCGTTCAATTTTGGCGGCCCCGGGTGGGTCATCGGCGGCTCATGGGTCAGGGAAGAAGAGAGGTCAAGGGATATGGTGCCAACCTTTTTTGAGGTTGAAGGCGGGCAGAGTATTGACCGTGAGCTTTCATCTGATCTGATAAAGACAAACAGGTCGTGGGAGGTTTATCGGCCGAAGCTTACGGGTGATGAGAAACTTCTCGCTGTTGTTGCAGGGAGGATTGACAACGGAGTTATTGATGCTTCAACTTTACAGGTGTTGACAGACAGGGCAAAGAAAGGCAGGATAAAGTGGAAAGTGCCGGAAGGGAAGTGGAAAATAATGAGTTTCTGGTTAAAGATCGACAAGTCGCACAATACGCTTGATCATTTCAACAAGGCAGCGGTACAGAGGTATTGTGACTATTTCGGCGGTAAATTCAAAGAGGCAGTGGGGGATGAGTTCGGGAAGACAGTGGAGTCGTTTTTTATCGACAGTTTTGAGCTGCCGTACCTTGCAAGCGGCATAAAATGGACCGACGGTCTTTTGCAGGAATTTGAAAAGCAGAAAGGATATTACCTGACAAAGTATCTGCCTGCCGTGTGGTGGGATATCGGTGAGCTGACCCCAAAGATCCGTTACGATGTGAATGATTTTTTGAGTGAGGCCGGGAAAGATGCTTTTTTCAGGACATTTCTCGGCTGGTGCAAAGAGAACGGTGTAAAAGGACGGATCCAGCCTTACGGTTTTGAAACGGATATCATCGAAAGTGCCGGTATGACCGATATTCCGGAGATGGAGATCACACCCGGTGAGAAGGATCAGCATCCATGGTTCGACACCCGTATCGGCCCCAAGAAATATGTGGCATCGGGGGCACATATTTATGGTAAGGATGTAGTATCGGTTGAGGCGAACACTTTCCTGCATTGGGAGAGGTATCGTGCTACCATGGAAGAGATAAAAGTCGCAAGTGACGGTTTTTTGCGATCAGGTGCCAATAAATTCTACACTCACGGTTACAGCTCTTCGCCGGAGCGGGATCTTGCTCCTTCGAGGCGGACAGGTTGGGCAACACAAGTCAATCCGACAAATACCTGGTGGAAATACTATCCGTTACTTGCAAACTACATTGCACGATGTTCCTACATTCTGAGGCAGGGCAGTTTTGCTCCCGACATTGCAATCTATTCTCCCCTTGCCAATCAGTGGACAAAGAATGTGTTGAATGCCCGGAGATGGACAAGGGATTTTGATTGGGGCGATCTCGGCTTTCTTCTGATATCGAACGGATATGATTTTGACCTGCTTAATGATGATGCCATCCGGAATATTGCATCTTTTGAGGTTGGTGATATCAGAATACGGGATATGCGTTACAAAGTGTTGTTGTTACCCGATATCGAAGCTTTGCCGCTGAGGTCACTGCAAAGGATAGAAGAGTATGTTAAATCGGGTGGGACAGTGATAGCATTGGATCTCCTTCCGGTTTCTTCAACCGGGTATGTTGATCATGTATCAAAAGACAGAGAGGTGAATGTTTTGACCCAAAAGCTTTTCGGCTCTCTTGACGGCCGTTCAACAGAATCCCGCAACTATGGCAGCGGTAAGGTGTACTATCTTGAAAAAGTCATCCATCGTGAGATTTGGTGGGATCAATACAGTTCGGTGTTCGATCCTTTTCTCAAAATACTTCATGACAATATTCCTCCTGACTTTCAGATCGATTTTAATTACGAACAGTTGAGAAAAAATAACGGGTTGACATTTTATCACCGAAAGGCAGAAAATGCTGACATCTATTTCGTTTCCAATATCCAGGACAAGCCTGTTTCGATGGATGTAGGGTTCAGGATCAGGAACAGGAATTTGTGGGAATGGGATCCTTATACCGGAAAAATAAAGCAGTTGTTCGAATATTCGGATTCGGAAAACGGCACAAAAGTCCCTTTAAGATTAGCTCCGTGGGGATCAACGATACTGGTGTTTGAAGAGGGAGAACCTGTGACTCATGTTGAAAACACGAATCTTAGTGAGATTACGTATGTTGGTGATGAAGTTGTAGAGGCGGAAGCTGTGTGCAACGGAAATTATTTTGTAAATGTGACAGATCAGGATGAGATAAGATCAGGGAGTATCACCATTATTGATGTGCCTTCGCCATTTGTCGTGAACGGAAATTGGAATTTAATACTTGAAAATGCTAACTTTAAAAAGGTTGAGAAAGAACTCAACCGGCTTGCGTCCTGGACAGAAAGTGAGGATACGAAGCATTTCAGCGGAACAGGAAAATATACAATACGATTTGATATTCCGGAGGAGTACTTGAGGGATGATCTGGACCTTGAGTTAGACCTTGGAAAGATCGGGAATGTTGGAGAAGTAAAAGTTAACGGGAAAGATGCCGGGATCATCTGGATGACAGGTCAGACATGCGACATTACAAAGCTTGTACAATATGGCGAGAATGAGTTGACAATCTTTATTACCAATACGAACATCAACAGGGTTTCGGGTTTTAAAGAATTAAGGCCGGTACCGGAAAACTTACGAGAAAAATACGGAGATGTAAAAAAAGGTACCCGTCTCCCGAGGGAGTTCGGATTTAAACCATTGCCGCCATCCGGCCTGATTGGGCCGGTGGTGATAAGACCGGTGAAAAAACTAAAAATATCATTGAATTAATTTAAA
>JAOZOF010000379.1 GCA_029933425.1 Marinilabiliaceae bacterium | reverse complement strand
TATCCTTAAATTGTCTCCTTGAAATACTTATCATATATCAACATATTTCTATTAAGAAGCTCAACAGCATATTTATATGCCTCGTCAGGATCTTTAATTTCTATAGCATTAAGTATTTTCTTTTGCAAAGAAAGGGTATACTCTTTTTCTCCCTCAATATTTGCATAGATCATATTTCGTAATCTGGGCAATAATGAATATACCGGCTCCATACTGATAATAACAATCGGGTTTCCTGTAGATTTAGCTAAGTTCATATGAAATCTGTTAATCAGATCCACCTCCAATTGTGTATTATCAGGATTGCATTCGGTTAATTCCTGAATATTTTGATGCAGGATCTTCAAATCTTCCTCTTTACGATTTGTTGCTGCCAGCTTTGCAATTTCAGGTTCAAAAATCCTTCTGACTTCAATTATTTGTTGAATCAGATTTGAATCAAACTTAAGATCATAAAAAAGATTCAGTGATTTTATTGCATCCTCAATCTTTATTTCTGAGATATACATCCCGCTACCTTTTCTTATTGAGATCAGACCCCTGGCACTTAGTCGTCTTAACGCCTCACGAAGGGCAGTACGACTAACAGCAAAACTTTCACATAACTCCTTCTCTGATGGTAATTTAGCTCCTACTACTAATTTTTTTTGTCGGATAGCCTCTTCTATTTTTCGCTCTATTCTTTGACTCAATGTGTAGCTGGTACCTATCTTCCCAAACATTTCTTTCATCTGCTTGCTTTTTATTAATACATCATACAAATATAATAATTAATTTGTTATGACACTATGTATATCTTCAGTAATAGGCAATAAGACCAATGAAACTATTACAATATCCATATCGACAATTACTTTACCTTTTATACAGGCATTAAAAAACTGTCTGATATAGAATTGCTTCTCAACCTTCCCGGACAATGTCCCCGTCTTATCAAAATCCATTACCGGCAACGTTTTATGATACAAAGATACTGTGACAGATGTGCTTCTGTTCAAGCTCTTCGATAGGTATAACACGGCTCTTACGATGTATGATCATATTATGAGCCAGGAATTTTTTCAAACTCATCCGGGTCTGTTTTTTTTAGATTAAAGCGGGGTAAAAGTATAAAAATTTGAGGGATAAGCAAACAACTCAAATAAACAAAAATGCATCAGTGAAAAATGATAATTAACATCTATACAGCTTACTTTTCACAACGAACCAAACATCTAATGTTATTACAGTAATCTATTATCTGTCATTATCTTATATGCAGGAACTATTTTTATCATTTTATCCGAGATTGTAATCTGGTCTTCTGTTTCCGCTGTAACTAAAAGTCCTGAATCGATATTAAAATACTTCATGGCATCAATTAGCCCGTTTATTTCTCTGTCAAAAGTATCTTTTCCCGAAATATTGTAACTTACCTGTATGGCTGTCATTGCTTTATCTCTGTCAAAAATAACAAAATCACACTCTTTCTTTTGTTTAAAATAATAGATATCTCTGTATCTGTTTTTTAACCAGATGAAAAAAGAATTTTCCAACAAAGTGCCATAATTAGTTGAAAAATTATAACTAATAGCATTAAGCAAACCATTATCGATAAAATATATTTTTTTATCGCTTTTTTCCCGGTTCACCACACTGTAATCAAATTTATAAAGCCTTAAACCAAGATAAACGGCATCTATATATTCCAGCAATTCATACAATAAATTTTTATTCAAACGTATCCCCTGTGATTTAAGATCATTGAAAATTTTATTCACAGAAAAAGGTTTACCTATACTTACAATTAATTTCTTCAGAAAAAATTTCAATGTTGAAATCTGATTAATGCGGTATCTCTCAATTATATCACGAAACAGCAAAACAGTATAATAATCATTTAAAATACGCTGTTGCAATTCCTTGTTTTCTCCAATTATTTCAGGGAAACCGCCTTCTGTCAGAAAATCCCCAAAAGTATTTATCAATACAGCCCTGTTTTTATCAGAATAATAATCAGGTTTAATATGTTTGAAATTTAAATATTCACTGAAACTTAAAGGGAATAGCTCGTATTGAATAGTTCTACCCCTTAATGAAGTAGATATCTCACTTCCCAATAATTTGGAATTAGATCCTGAAATAAAAATATTCTGAGTAATAGTATCATAGACCCTTCGAACGAATTTATCCCAACTTTCAATATTTTGAATCTCATCAAAAAAGAAATAACATTTTCTCAGGTCATTTTCAGGATACAGTTCTCTGTATGCCTGAAGTATTAAATCCAGTTCACCGGTATCAAGCAATAACCGTTCATCATCAAAACTAAAAAACAATGTGTTTTTAATGTCAATCCCCGCACTTATGATCTTATTTCGGGTAATTTTTAGTAATGTTGTTTTTCCACACCTGCGTACCCCCGTTACAACTATTATTTTATTTGTATCAACCGGCAACTCTGTTTCTCGATCTATAAGTTCCTCAAGATTAAATTCATTATGCTGTGTTGATATTATATTTTTAATCAATATTTTCCTATCCATAAAGATAATAATTTTAAAATTTTCCTAAATATATGGAAAATATTTTATATACTTTACTAATTTAAAGGAAAATATTATCGATTTTTTATTAGCATATTAAAATAAATCATTTTATTATGACACATACAAAATACTGAACACAACCATTTCGGTTTAGACTGTCAGCATGGCTTGGAGTCACACCGACAGTATCTATCGCAGTAAGTTTTAATGAATTGTTAGTCCTAATCTTTTACCTAATCCTTCTTCAAATATTTTAAAAAGTGTAGAAATCTGAATATCAATCTTCCCATTTTCAAGTCTGGATATATAACTTTTTTTAGTTCCGGTCCTTTTTGCCAGATCTTCCTGAGTTAATTTGGCTTCCTTTCTTGCCTCTTTGATCATCTCTCCAATAATAAATGCTTTTGATTTTCTTTCAAATTCATCCCGTATAGGAGTTCCTAATTTTCCATACTTAAAATCTAATAACTCATCAAATGTCTTTGCG
>JAOZOF010000378.1 GCA_029933425.1 Marinilabiliaceae bacterium | reverse complement strand
TCAACTGAAGAGACTCCTTAAGTGACTCTGTTTTTATGGTCATGGTAAATCTTTTGTTCCCCACTTTATTCATGTTATCGACCCTGATCTTAACTCCGTACCAGGTCTCAAGCATCGGGATCATCTCTTTCACAGGAGTATTGTTGAAGCGCAATACATTGTTCTTCCAACAAACAACATTACCCGCTTTTACATTCTCAATTTTCAATTTACCTTTATTCCCGCCCATAGCCATCTGCCCGGGAGTAAGTTCATATCTGCGTCCGTCGCTAAAAGAAATTGCAACCTTTCCTTCCTCAAGCATGGTCTCGGTCATTCCATCACCTGCATAGGATCTGACATTGAACTTTGTTCCCAGAACTTTTACATCATAATCTTTTGTAGATACTATAAAAGGATGCTCACTGTCTTTTTTAACTTCGAAATAGCCTTCACCTTCAAGATGCACCTTTCTGATCCCATTGGCTCCGAATGAAGAATACGACAATTTAGTTCCTGAGTTCAACCAGACCAAAGTGCTGTCAGGTAATATCAATCTGCTTTTTTGTCCTGCAGGAGTTACCACAACTAAGTCTCGGTCTTTATACCCGGCCTCATCATTATTAGTGCTGTAATAGTAGAATAAACCTAATCCCATCAATGGGATCAGCAAAACTGCAGCAACTTTCTGATAAAGTTTAAGCAGGTTAATTCTCCTTTTCCCTTCAGAAGTGATCCTGGCAACAAAACGACGCCATTCTTTATCTGTCTGCGCAATTTTGTTCAACTCATTGTGAGCTGCATCGAAGATAGTTTTTACCTCGTTAAAATATTTGAGATTACTTTCACTTTCATAGATCCACTTCTCCAGTTCTTTTCTCTCTGCAACGGGCATTTCTCCATTCAGGAAACGAACAATAGATGATTTGTCAACTTTTAAATTCATAAACGATTCTTAACAACTTATTGATATAACACTTTAAAATCCATTTACCCTACCTTTATGTTAACACTTTTTGTCTTTTATTCACAAAAGAATAAAATCAAATTGCTAACATAACTGATCAACAACGAAAAAGATCAAATATTAAGAAAGAGTGGAAATGAAAATAATAATGGAAAGCAAATACTCGGCAAGTTCTTTACGGAATACCCTGAGGGCTTTTGACATTTGTTTCTCCACCATTTTTACCGAAACCCCGAGCTTCTCCGCAATCTCCTTGTTCTTTAATTGCTCCTCCCTGCTTAACTTAAAAACCTGCCTGCATTTCTCCGGAAGATTCTCTATGATATCCTCCATCTTTTCTAATAACTCAAGCTCAAGCAAGGTGGATAGCGGATCATCCTTGTCATTAAATGAATTATAATCAACACTGTTGGGATCATAGATCTTATTGTCGCCAACATTGTGGACTATCTTTAAATGTCTAATATTATTCAAGGCCCCGTTTTTAACCGACTTAAAGAGGTAAGATTTAATGCTGTAGTCTGTTAAAAGAAGACCGGGATTTTTCCACAGCTGAAAAAACACTTCCTGAACGACATCCCTCGACAGCTCCATATCATTTAAGAACTTATTTGCATACAGCACAAGCCTTCCATGATACTTATAAAAAATATCCTGATAGGCCTTAAGTTCTTTATCTTGCATAGATTTGGAGTTAGGTCTTTTCATTTTTCAGTAAAATGATCGTCCACAAATGTAAAATTAATAAAATATTTTTGAAATTTTGTTATTAAAAATAATTGCGTTTTATATTTATTTATCGCATTCAATCCTAAAATCATTTACGTTGTTCATAAAAACTTCAATAATGTTAATCCATTTTTCATCATTCTTTTATTGAAATACCGATCAATAATTTACTTTTGCAGTCAATGATACATAAGACAATAATATATCTTATTATTTTTGGCATATTCTGGCCTGCGTTACTATTTTCCCAGGCAAGTCCCAAACTGATAAAAGACAAGCCTAAAAAGGGAGAAGGAATTTATACTTTTCTTAAACGACATGATCTTTCATATTCCCAATATGGTAAAAAGTTCATTGAACTAAATAAAGGTAAATTCGGAAAAGACAATACTCTTTTAATGCATCATGAATACATACTGCCGGCTGACAATAACATAGATATCAATCCATTCTTCGGGGAGAAGTACAAAACAACAAAGATAACATCTCATGAACTCGACGGTGCCACCCTGTACCTTGTCAGCGGCCATGGAGGACCAGACCCCGGTGCTTCGGGCAAGTATAGCATCCATACAATGTATGAAGACGAGTATGCCTATGATATTGTTTTAAGGCTTGCAAAGAACCTTATCTCCAAAGGGGCAAATGTTCACCTGATAATACAGGACCCCAATGACGGAATACGTGACGACATGTTTTTATCGTATGATAATGACGAAAAGTGCGTGGGTAAAACAATTCCGCTCGATCATCTTAAAAGACTTAAACAGCGTGTCAACTCAATTAATACACTATATAAAAAGGATAAAGACAAGTACAAAAGATGCGTTGTGATACATCTTGACAGCCGAAGCAAAAGGAAACAGATAGATGTATTCTTTTATTACACCAAAGGCAGCAAAAAAGGTGAAAGACTTGCCAAAACATTCCAGGATACTTTTGATAAGAAATATAAAAGACATCAGCCAAGCAGAGGATTTTCAGGGACGGTAACCTACCGTAACCTGTATATTCTTCGAAACACTGATCCTGCCTGCGTCTTTATTGAATTGGGAAACATCCAGAACTACCGTGACCAGCAAAGGTTCATAAAAGAAAATAACCGGCAGGCATTGGCCAACTGGCTCACAGAAGGAATTATAAATGATTACAGGAACAGCAAAAAGAATCATTAATTATTTACAGGATTATCAGACACTTAACCATAAAATTTGAATTTTAATGAAACCTACACTTTTAATTTTAGCAGCAGGAATGGGAAGTCGATACGGCGGTCTTAAACAAATGGATGAATTGGGACCTAACGGTGAGTCAATAATAGATTACTCTATCTACGATGC
>JAOZOF010000377.1 GCA_029933425.1 Marinilabiliaceae bacterium | reverse complement strand
GTCCAGAAAGTCGTCATTCCGAATCCCGTAAAAAAACGGGGCAAGCTGTTCCTACTACCGATGACGTTCATATTTTACTTTTTGGACATCCTCTGTGATAAATACAAACAGAAAAATGCTTTATTGTCATTCGAATGTGCAGAGTTCCACAGTTGGTTGTTTGGGCATTTCATCTGCAAGCAGCCACCTAAAAAACATTATTGCCTCTTTGTATCCGGCCGTACTCACCCAATTATCTACATCCATCTTTTTATGGCTCAGGTATATGGTATAACTGCCATCCTCGTTCGGTTTGGTTGTTTTTTTGTTCAGGCATACAGGATAATTAACGAAATCAGTTGATTGCATCAGATAATTCCATGTTTGCATACCCCAATAAACGGCTTCAGGTGATGTGAAATCTATTTTCAGGTATTCATTCTCTTCCAGCCTGAAACGGCCAAAACAGTAAATATTATCCACAGTACCCCATCCTCCCTGATCAGCATCAAAAGGGAATGGCGGCAGAAAGTTGTTTAGCGGGAACTCCACAGGCAAAGGAGCTATCCAGGTAGTCTGCTCGAAATATGTTTTCATTATTCTTATTCTTCGGGCAAGTTCCCGGTCGTTTAATGGTTTTGGTGATTCGTATTTCTTCAGGTTTTCAATGTGCAGGTCACTCTCTTTGCTGTTAAATCTGTCGAAAAAATATTCACGGGTAAAAAGGTTTACCGCATCAGGATCAAGCTTGAATTCGTTTTTCTTGTCCGGATCGGGATTTGGAGTTAACCTGATCTCAAAACTGCCGTCCTCGTCAAATTCAATGTCCCTGTGATTAATGCTGAGACATACCCGCTCAGCCATTTCTCCATCGGGTTTACCTCCATACACAGTGAAAGAAAGATAACAACTGTCGTACCTTTTACCTGTTATCAGATATTCCTGGTCGCTTTTTATTTGTGTGAAGTAGTAAACAGAATCAACATTATCACCTAAAAGTGTATGATAATCATCTGATAATCTTTTGAAGTCAGGTCGTAGAGGGTCATTAAGAAGGTAAAAATCAATACTTGATTTAAGCAGGTGAAAGATGTGTTGATAACCATCTACACGGCCTTGTTCATCCAGTGTTTTATCGGGGTCAAGAAAAGTTTTATCGGCATTTCGTATTACATCCAGAAATTCCTCGAGTGCTTTTTTACTTTCGTATTGCATTGCTTAATCTGTTTAAAGTTGTTTTAAGAAATCGATATAAAAGGCAAATTTGTCAGACACAAGCTTTTCATCAAGACCGAAGTCCTGAAGTGAATATTTATGTACTCCTTTTTTGTCTTTGGGATTTAGTTCAATAAATCTTTTAAATTTATTTAATGTGTCTTCAGACAGAGGCAGGTTGAAATGATCGTATATATGTTTTGCCACACCTGTTTGATCGCTTACGAAATCATCAAACTTAACATCTATTATCTGATCCTCTTTCCCTAATTTTTTCCGGGTCTCTAAAAATTCATTAAAAAGGTTACTCCACAATTCTATTTGCTCCATTCCTGTACGGTAAGGATCTTCATGATCGCTATACAGCGAATGTACCGAAGATATCAGACTTGTGGTAGATGCTATGACATTAGAAGGATGACGATGAGTGATTATGATACGTGCATCGGGATATACCTCAAAAATTTCCTGTAAACGCATCATATGAACAGGACTTTATAGCAGCCATCGTTCTGCCTTAACACCACCTGATTGTAAATACTGAAGAAAACGTTTATGAAAACGTAAGGTTGATAATTTATCAGCATTATTCAAAAACCAGTTTTGATAGGTGGGGATGGAAAAAAGTGTAGCCGGCAGGTATGAGTTAAAATCATAAATATTTATGGCGAGACATTCCTGCGGTGTGTCAGCATCCATATAATGCTTAACCTGAAAGTCGGGTATTAATTTGAACAGTTGTCTGAAATTTTTCTCAACCTGCTTTTTTTGAGGATTGTTGTGATAAGTATCAGGAACAGGTACCGGATACGGGAACAGACATTCCCAAGCAAGCGGTGAACGGTGAGCAGGATCTTCATGTAACATTGCATGAAGAATAGTTGTTCCTGTTCTGGGCATTCCGATAATAAAAATGGGTTCTTTAATTTCCCGGTTTTCAATTTCCGGATTTTCAGATAGAACCTGTTCAATCTTTAACCGCCCGTATAATGTACGTTCGAAAAGAGTTTTGGCAGCAATAGCACCAAATGTATTTGGTTGTGCGTCCTGATTTATTGATCTTACTAATCTCTTAAGCCCTTCTTCCGTCTGGCCCGGTAAGCTGCCTTTGTATCCTGCTCTCTTTTTTGCTTTTTTTATTATTTTATCGGCATCGAGTTTGAACAGATCAATGCCGGCTTTTTTTAATATTTTACCAACCCTGTTTATTCTGTTGAACATTGGAGTTCGTTCTATTTGCAACTCCTGTAGTGCGGTTTCATCCATGGCTAAGTAAGCTGCTTTAATTTTTTTGCAAGATTAAGATCTCCTTTTACTTTTATTTTTCCTGTGAGGGTGGCCATCATTGGATTTATCTCATTTTTTTGAAGTTTAATATATGTTTCTTTGCTCATTATGATAGTACAATCAGCTTCAATATCTTTGTCACTAATAATGTTTTCTTCTGAAGTTCCGTCTATCAGAACTATGTCGTCATCAAGTTTGAATTTTAGTTTTTTACCCAAAGGGTCTATTTTCTTTACTTTTTCTTTTAACTCCTGTTTGATCTGCTCTATTTCCATAAGTTTTAAAATTTAGGCGTATTGTAATTATGCCGATTCGTTATAAATGTATTTAAAAATAGTTGTCCTATTGGTTTTAAAGAGTACTTCTGACTGATATTGGTTTGCTCAGAATAAATTCTAAAAATACAAATTTATTCGCGAGAAGCTAAAGAGTAGGGAGCATAAATATTTTCCGGAGGGTGAAAGTTCCTTATGCGCAGAAGTAATGCCTTGAAGCATTAGTTAGTCGCAAAACTTCGGCGTGAGGCAGGCCGGGG
>JAOZOF010000094.1:5493-11588 GCA_029933425.1 Marinilabiliaceae bacterium | reverse complement strand
TATCTGTACGATATTTCTACCTGGTTATTCCCTGTCTGGTTAACTGAATATCCGTCGAGTTTACGGTCGGCACCGGCATGTCTCCATACTGCAAGTCGTTTTTCCATTCTGAAACCGTAATCATTATCGATCGGTGCCCTCCAGAAGTTAGGAACGGGACCTGACAGCAACATATTTTTACCGTCATACTTATACGAAACGAGCTCTCCTTTTATGTTATTGAACTCGGCAATGAAACGGTCGCCGGCAACAATAGCCTGTGCCTCTGATGATTTTACATTTATGGCAGAGCCTTTGTTAACTGTAACAGTATTTGGTTTTCCGTTGAATAGCCTGAACTGTTCTGTTGCCAATACAGTATTAGCGGGAACTATGCCCCAATCTTTCTTGGTACTTACATAAAAGTTGATGTAGTAGTCTTTTCCTTCGGTTTTGGTCAGTTCGTTCAGATTCAGTTTCACCACGCCTGATCTGCCGGGTTCAATTCCTTCAGGAACATCAGATTCACCTGTAAGGACGGAGATGCCGTTGGCTTTGATATCCCATTTTATTTTGAAATCATCAAGGTTGATGAAGAAATATCCGTTCTTCAAATGAACAAGATTATTCTCGAAGTCAACAGAGTTGATCTTGATATTCTGATAAATTTTCTTCACTTCGTGGATGGAAGGATGTAAAGTCCTGTCAGGATTTACGAGTCCGTTCATGCAGAAGTTTGCATCACTTGGAGTTCCCGGGGGGCCGAAATCGCCGCCAAAAGCCCAGTACTTACGTCCGTCGTCGGTGTATTTTACTATCCCTTGATCAACCCAGTCCCAGATGAATCCACCCTGAAGGTTATCGTACTTCTCAATTACATCCCAGTATTCTTTGAGATTACCGACGCTGTTACCCATTGCATGGGCATATTCGCACTGAATATAAGGTCGGCTCTGTATACCTCTTCCGTAACCGATCATGTGGTCGATAGGGGCATACATCGGGCAAACAATGTCAGTATGGTCAGATCTGCCTGCACGTTCATACTGAACAGGCCGGGTGTTGTCATGGGCATGTATCCATGCATAAGTTGCCTCGAAGTTTGGTCCGTCACCTGCTTCGTTACCAAGTGACCAGATTATTACCGAAGGATGGTTTTTGTCGCGTTCAACCATTCTTTTTGTTCTTTCGATGTGAGCCGGCATCCATGTGGTATCTTTTGCAAGAGATTCAGGACCATACCCCATTCCATGCGATTCAATGTTTGCCTCATCAACTATGTAAAGGCCGTATTTATCACATAACTCATACCATTTGGAGTCGTTCGGGTAGTGGCTTGTTCTTACTGCATTGATGTTATTTTCTTTCATTATTTTGATATCGAGAAGCATTAATTCTTCCGAAACGACATGTCCTGTGTACTGATCATGTTCATGACGGTCAACACCTTTCAATAGTACCGGTTTGCCGTTCACAAGCAGTTGACCTCCGATGATCTCAACGCTCCTGAAACCTATTTTTGTTGATGTTGATTCAATGGTCTTGCCTTTTTTATCTTTCAGTGTAATTATCAGAGTGTAAAGGTTCGGCATCTCAGCCGACCATTTTTTCGGGTTTTTAATGGTACCTTCAAAAACAGTGTTTGTACTATCTTTCAGATCAACCTCTTTTGTTGACGAGTACAGCTCTTTGTTGCCATCGAGTATTTTTGCCTCAACCTTTACTTTTGGTTCTTTAGACTGATCGTTGGTGAGTTCGACACCAAGAGTGAAGTTTGCATCCCTGTAGTTCTCATCCAGTCCGGGTTTGAAAAAGAAATCGAATATTCTTGTTTTCGGTGCTGCGTAAAGATACACATCACGTTCAATTCCGCTGATGCGCCAGAAATCCTGACATTCAAGATACGATCCGTCACTCCAGCGGTAGACTTCAACGGCAAGAGTATTGCTGCCGGGACGTATGAAAGATGTTATATCGAATTCTGCCGGTAGTTTTGAGCCTTGTGAGTACCCGACTTTTTTGTCGTTTACCCAAACATACATAGCTGATTTCACTGCGCCGAAATGGAGAATGATCTCACGTCCGTCCCAATTCTCCGGGATATTGAAAGTTGTACGGTACGAACCGACCGGGTTCCAGTCGTGAGGTATCTCAGGTGGTGTTGGTCGCTTTTTCGACCATGGGTAAGTGGTGTTAACATAGATAGGAATACCCCAGTTCTTACCATTCCTATAACCTTCTATTTCCCAGTTACCGGGAACTTTGATATCATCCCATCCCGAAACGTCGTACGATTCTTTATAAAAATCAACAGGGCGATCAGACGGTTTTTTCACCCAATGGAATTTCCACATTCCGTTTAGCAGTTCGTAGTATTCCGAATTTTTCCAGTCGTTTTTCAATGCCTCTTTTTCGCTTTTAAAGCCGTAAAAATATGCATGAGGTTCCATCTTGTTTATCTGGAAGATCCTCTGGTTTTCCCAGTTTTCCTGTCCGAATGTGAATAGAACAGTCATTGAGAATATGACTGCCATGAGAATGCTTTTTCTGTTCATATTGGTATTGGTTATGAGTGTTTAATTGTCATTTGTGTAAAAATAAGGCATAAATGGTAAAACTGCTATTTATTTAGTCAGTAATATTTTTTGTTTGATCTTGTATCGTGAAAATAGAACAATGGCCGATCATTTCTTCTTTTCGGGGGTATAAAAAACGAATATGGTATGAATGGTCATTCCTGCATGATGAGGATGAGATAAAAAACGCCGGAGTGAGATATCCGGCGCAAATTTTGAGATGATATTTTTTTTAAGTTGAAATGCTGTTTACCATTCGGGCGGCCATTTTGATAACCCTTTAAAGAACATCAGGTCTTTAAAGTAGGGCTTTGCTTTTTCTTCAATGGCAAGCATGTCATCTGCATTAAGAGGTTTGAAATCGCGTGCTATCTTAATGTTCTCTTCAAGCTCTTCAACGTTATCCAGTCCGATGATTATGGTACTTACCGGAAGTGTTATAACATAATCCATAGCTTCCTTCATTGTGATAATACCTCCGTGATCGAATATCCTGTCACGGGCCGGTATTTTCATTCCAACAATTCCCATTTTCTTTTCTACGGTTACAGGCAGTAGTCTTTCGATGAATGAGTTATACTGTTTATCGGCAGCATTGATTGCCATCAGGATGTTATCGAAAGGATACATGTTGACAAAATCCTTTAATGTATCCGGATCTTCATGTCCGGTGCATCCGATAAACCTTACTATCCCTTCTGACTTTGCTTTTTCCATTGCTTTTATCACTCCGTCGTTGCCTAAGAACTTACCAAGCTGATCCCTTTCTCTCTTTTTTATGTTGTGCACCTGCCACAGGTCAAGATGGTCGGTTTGAAGGTTCTTTAAAGTCTTTTCCAGAAGTCGCATTGAACCGTCGTAGGTTCTGTCGTGGGTTTTGGAGGCAAGAAATACTTCGTTGCGACGGTATTTCATGACGCGGCCGATATGCTTCTCACTGGTACCCATAGCATCTTTTTTGGGAATGGTTGCTGTTGCTCTTCCATAAGCTGCTGCGGTGTCAATGTAGTTTATACCCAGATCAATGGCCTTATTTATGATCACTTCAGCCTCTTTTTCTTTGCCTATGATTTCAATTGTTGCCTGGCCTCCAAGACTGTAGATGCCGACCATATATCCGGTCTTTCCAAGTGGTCTTCGTGGCATTTTTCCGTCGGCCAAGGCTGCCAGGAGTTCAGCAGGCTTAACATAAGAAGAAAGTCCTGTGATAACTGAAGTAGCTATGAGCCTTTTTAAAAATTCTCTTCGTGATCTTTGTTCTTTTGATTCCATACTACATGTTATTAAATAGATGTATAAACTCTTTATGTTTTAACATTTTAAGAGACCTTTTTGTTTTTGATTGATATAAATCATTTTATGCGGATTTATAAATGTATTACCTTTAAAATCTAAAATTCACAAGTAATGAATGAGCTGCTGATAATAAATATTAAAAGGCTTTTACGCATTGAAAATGAGCCCGAACCTTATGTTGCCGGGACAAAGATGAAAGAGCTGCCCGGAGTGCAGAACGGCTGGCTTTGGATAAAAGCGGGCAAGGTGTTTGATTTCGGGAAAATGGATGAACTTTCAAGTAAAGAAAGTCTGCCTGTTAATCGTATTGATGCAGCGGGAAGATTTGTTCTTCCGGCGTGGTGTGATTCACATACTCACCTTGTTTATCCTCAAAGCAGAGAGATCGAGTACATTGACAAGATAAAAGGATTGTCGTATGAGGAGATCGCCGCACGGGGAGGAGGGATACTCAATTCTGCCAAGAAGATGCAGGAAGCATCAGAGGATAAGCTGTACGAAGATGCAATGAAGCGTCTTGAAGAGACTATCCGTTGGGGAACGGGAGCCGTGGAAATAAAAAGCGGTTACGGACTGACAACCGAAAGTGAACTGAAAATGCTCAGGGTGATAAAACGTCTGAAAGAGACAAGTCCGCTCACCATTAAATCAACATTTCTCGGAGCTCATTCTATCCCTATAGAATACAGGAATGATCAAAGTAAATATGTAGATGTAGTTATCAACGAGATGCTGCCAAGAGTTGCGGAAGAGGGGTTAGCTGATTTTGTGGATGTGTTCTGCGATAAAGGTTTTTTTACTGTTGAGGATACCGATCGCATACTGGAATCTGCTTTAAAATACGGCATGAGGCCGAAGATACATGCCAATGAACTTGACTACTCGGGAGGCATTCAGATTGGTGTGAAACATAAAGCTCTTTCTGTTGATCATCTTGAATTCACGGGTGATGATGAGATCGCAGCGCTTAAGGATTCGGGAACCATGCCAACGATCTTGCCCGGTGCGGCATTTTTCCTGAACATGGCTCTTGCGCCGGCACGAAAAATGATGGAAGCAGGTTTGCCGGTAGCTTTAGCAACAGATTTTAACCCAGGTTCATCGCCTTCAGGGAATATGCAGTTGATAATGGCAATGGGAAGCATCATGTATCGAATGTTGCCTGAGGAGGTGATAAATGCGGTAACCATTAACACTGCCTATGCCATGGGAGTTGAAAAAGAACTTGGAACAATTGCAAAAGGTAAAATTGCAAATGTGATAATCACAAAGGAGATCCCGTCCATGGAGTACATGACGTATGCATACGGAGAGAATAAGGTGGAGACGGTGATACTGAATGGTGAGGTGGTAGTTTAACCGCGGAGTAACACAGAGGAGAAATGATCTAACCACAGAGTAACGCAGGGTATATATTTTTACCAAGTTTTAACTCCGAGAGATTTTGCGGTAAAAAATAAAAAGATGGAAATAAATGAACTGACATCAAGGATTCTGAAATGTGCTTATGATGTGCATTCCGCCTTGGGTCCGGGATTGTTGGAAAATGCTTACGAAGAGTGTTTGTTTTATGAGTTGCAGCAATCCGGGTTGAAAGTGGAAAGACAGAAAGCTCTTCCTCTTGTGTATAAAGAGATAAAACTTGATGCCGGTTACAGGGTTGACTTGTTGGTTGAGAATAAAGTTATCGTAGAGTTAAAGTCAGTTGAAGCGTTGAATGAAGTACATGTTGCTCAGGTGTTGACGTATTTAAAACTGTCGAAATGTGAAATTGGATTGTTGATGAATTTTAATGTGAAAAGTCTTAAAAACGGAATAAAAAGATTGATATTAACACGTAAGTAAACCACAGAATAACACAGAGGAGTTTTCTCAACGAGTTTCACAGAGTGTTAAACAGTGTAACTCTGTGCAAAACACTGCGTAACTCAGTGGTTAAAAAAACAACAAAACTATGGAAAAACTAATCGAATGCGTACCCAATTTCAGCGAGGGACGCGATATGAACGTGATCAAGCAGATAACAGATCAGATAGAGAGTGTTGAAGGGGTTAAGCTTCTCGATGTTGACCCGGGCAAGGCAACGAACCGTACCGTGGTTACTATTGTCGGCACTCCCGATGAAGTTGTTGAGGCGGCTTTTCTTGCCGTTAAAAAGGCAAAAGAGCTTATCGATATGCGTCACCATAAAGGAGCCCACCCGCGTTTCGGGGCAACTGATGTTTGTCCGCTTGTGCCTGTATC
>JAOZOF010000094.1:0-5393 GCA_029933425.1 Marinilabiliaceae bacterium | reverse complement strand
GGGTGGTACATCGAAGAGTACGGCATTGCACAGATATCGATGAATCTGACAGACATTACCGTCACTCCGCTGCATGTGGCCTACGATGCTGTTTACGAGCGTTGCAATGCCCGCGGACTACGGGTTACGGGTTCTGAGCTTGTAGGTGTTGTGCCATTACAGGCAATGCTTGATGCAGGTAAATACTTCCTTCGCAAGCAAAATCGATCAACAGGAATTCCTGAGAAAGAGATAATCAAAATAGCTGTTAAGTCACTTGGCCTGGATGACCTTTACCCGTTCGATCCGGATAAAAAGATCATTGAATATCTGTTGAAAGACAAGAGCAAAAAGTATCTGGTGGATATGAACCTGACTGACTTTGCCGACGAAACGGCATCCGAATCACCGGCTCCGGGCGGGGGATCAATTTCAGCTTACGTTGGAGCTCTCGGTGTTTCTCTGGGAACAATGGTTGCAAACCTTTCATCGCATAAGCGCGGATGGGACGACCGTTGGGAAGAGTTCAGTGATTGGGCGGAAAAAGGGATGGCGATCCAGCAGGAGCTGCTGAAGCTTGTGGATGAGGATACAAATGCGTTCAACAAGATAATGGATGCTTTTGGATTGCCTAAAGGTTCTGATGAGGAAAAGGCTGCACGTAAAAAAGCAATCCAGGATGCAACGAAATATGCCATTGAGGTTCCTTTCCGTGTTATGAAAAAGTCATACGAAAGCCTGGAGGTTATCCGTGCAATGGCTGAAACAGGAAATCCCAATTCCGTTTCCGATGCAGGTGTTGGTGCTTTGTGTGTGCGCAGTGCAGTTATGGGTGCTTACCTGAACGTGAAGATCAATGCTTCAGGACTCAATGATAAAGAGTTTGTAGAGAAGATACTTGCTGAGGGAAAAGATATAGAGGATAAAACTTTGCAAGAGGAGAAAGATATACTCGAGATCGTGAATAAGAAGATAGAAGGGTAGACTAACACAGAGGCCTGCCCGACTGCGCTGGTCAGGCGGGCACAGAGACACAGAATATTTATTAAGACACTATCCTAAAAACTGTGTAAACATAAATCGGGTTCATTCTATATTCGGATGGATCCGATTATCAAATATAGTCATAAATTGATTTAGTATCACGCCCCAATTTCTGATTGGTTGTGTCCATTTCTTTGTTATTTCGTTAATAGCCAGATAAACTGATTTCTTTACTGCATCATCAGTTGGGAACGACAGCTTATTTTTAGTGTATTTTCTTATTTTACCGTTTAAGTTTTCAATAATATTTGTTGTATATATTATTTTACGTATTTCTACCGGGAAGTTTAGGAATGTTGTTAGTTCCTGCCAGTTTCGATACCAAGATTCAACAGCATAAGGATATTTAGAGTTCCACTTCTGTTTGAAATCGTCCAAAGCAGCTTTTGCAGCATCAATATTAGGAGCTGTATAAATATGCTTCAAATCTTTAGAGAATTCCTTTTTGTCTTTCCATACGACATACTTAGCAGAGTTACGTATCTGGTGTATAACGCATATTTGTGTATCAGAGGATGGAAAAACATTTTTAATTGTATCTATAAAACCATTGAGATTATCGGTTACGGTAATAAGTATATCCTTAACTCCTCTTGCTTTGATATCAGTCAGTACAGACATCCAGAAAGAGGCGCTTTCATTCTTGCCAAGCCACATGCCCAGAACTTCCTTCTTGCCGTCCATACGCAATCCTATAGCGATATAAACGGCCTTATTTACGATCCTTGAGTTTTCCCTTACTTTAAAAACTATGGCGTCCATCCATACAACAAGATATAGAGATTCTAATGGTCTGTTTTGCTAGGCAATAATATCTCCTGTAATTTTATCGGTAATTATTGATATTGTGGAGGTAGAGACATTAAACCCATAGATCTCATGCAACTGCTCTTCAATGTCAGAATTGCTCATCCCTTTTGCGTAAAGTGAAATAATAAGGGATTCTATGCCTTTGGATAACCGGCTGCGTTTGGGTACTATCTGAGGTTCAAATTTAGACTTTCGGTCTCGGGGTACCTTAATGTCTAATTCGCCCTGTTCAGTCTTTATTTTTTTCTTGCCATAGCCATTACGAGCATTGTTGGGATCAGGTCTTGGAGAATTCTTTGAATAGCCCAAGTGTGCTTCTAATTCTCCTTCAAGCATGCTTTCTACACCACGCTTGTACAGTTCGCTGATGAAATCATTGAAGTCTTCTGAGTTTTTGAACTGTTTGAAGAACTCACTGTTTAATAATTCTTCTTTTGTCATAACACTGTGTTTATAGATTAAAATTAAAAAATTATTTCTTGTTCCCCAGAGCCTAGGCTCTGGGGAACAAGAGGTTTAATCTATTTACACAGTTTATTGGATACTACCTTTATTAAAGTCGGGGTGCCACTCAAAGTGGCGCCCCGACTACCAATAAAACAGTTCATCGATTCCTCAAATAATCAATACCTCTGCTACCATTCCCAGCCGAATCCGGTAGTGAAAACATAATCCACATTATTGGCTCCTTCTACCGGTTGGTTATCATAGTTCAGTGAATATCCTAATCTTATGTAAAAATCAAGAGGGAGGTCGTATTTCATATCGAAATTAAAATCGATACGCCACCTGCCTGCTTCGGTAAAACTCGGGAAGGCATTAATGCCGGTTACCAGGTTCAGATCGCCGATATCGTACAGGTTCAGTTCAGTACCGAAGAAACCTTCCCAACTGCTGTTTTGAGTTTGCAGCTGACCTTCAGGAGAGTATCTTTCGTTGTTATACGATGCTCCTCCTTTAAACCCCCAGTATGCACGATTAGAGCGAATCGCGTAGTAACCAACACCGAGCATATCATTCCATCTCGCATCAAGTTTTTGTTCGGTGTTTGACAAATAAGTTACTGAAATAGGTAAATACCAGTCGTGCGGTAAATAGTACTTAAAGGTTAATCCCCCGTCAGTTCTTTGAATGTTATCTACACTGTCCTGTTTCGAGAAAATGGCATTTATGTTAAAATCGGTTGACCACCGGTTTGCCAGGTATCCTAATGTAGCACGGGTATTAAACGTTCGCAGATTGTTGGCTTTTGTGAGGTCAAAACCGATGTCGATAGTGGCATAAACACGATCCCAGAATCCTTTATCAACTGATTTAAGATAAACCAGGTCGTCTTGTTTCACTTCAACCGGAGTCCCCTTTTCAGGTGTGATCCTGATCTTCCCGTCGGCCGATGTTTCAAAACTTCCGTTAATGCGATCTCCGTTTGACAGAGTTATGAGAAAAAAGCTTTCAGTAATAATATTCTTTATTCCGCTCCATTCAATTTTGAAATCGTCATCGCTGTAATCTGTTTCTATGGTAAGAACACCTCTGTCCATTGATTTGATCTCTCCTACTATAACATTTCCATTCACCAATACTAATGAGTCTTTTTGACTAAATGCACTCATGCCGTACAACAAGACTGCTGTTAGTAATAAAATTCTTTTCATATTAAACCGACTATCGTTAACAATAATCTGTTAACAAAGTGACAGGTTGATTGTTCACATTAGAGTGTATTGATGTCAGAGTTTCTTTTGATGTATGCTTGTCGATTTAACAGTAAAAGTGAAGTCTTTGGCCGGTTATGAGATGATCATTCTTTTTTTAGCTTCTGAAACCTGAGATATGAGTAAACTGTCGGGATTATAACAATGATTGCAAGCACGATGCCGAATATTATTCCGTTGAGTTTTGGATTAGCAAATATACCCGTAATGATTATCACGATACCACCGGCAAACCAAAGTTTGCCTCCCATAGCGTGAGTGTCTTTCCAGACGGTTTCGTTTTCAAGTGTCCAGGGTGTTTTGATACCTATAAAATAGTTTGCTTTTATGGTTTTCATGTAGTTGCCAAGGAAAGTGAACAATCCTCCCATAAGTATGAACATCATATTCTGACCCGGGAATACTTCGTGTTTGGCAGTATAAATTACCATCATTGAAATTGCAGCCAGAAAAACAATTACTATTGTACGCAGGCCAGAATATTTACTGCCCATATTTTTGAGCTTGTTTTTTGGATCAATCTTGGGAAAAGCAAAAAACAGAAGGTAAAGAATAAAAGGCAGAAATGTGATGATCAGTATTTCTGTTTTGCTGCCGTATCTGTTTACCTCTCCCTGAAGGTTCCAGTGGACGGGAACACTGTCGGGAAGTTCTTTCCATAATACTGCAAGATATACAACAGGTGCCAGTATTACTATCCACATGATAAGATCATTTTTAATAAAATTTTTCATGGCTCTATTTTTTTTTCAGGGTTATTATCCAGTTCAGAAGATCTTCAAGTATTGTTGTGTTCAACGAGTAAACAATGAACTGACCTTTCTTTTCGCTCGTCACCAGGTCGGCTCTCCTTAAAATATCGAGATGGTGCGATATGCTCGGTTTGGTGATGTTGAACTCATCGGCTATATCACCCGCGGTCATATCCTTTTTCTTCAGGAGTTCAAGAATGTCCCTCCTCGTTTGATCATTCAATGCTTTGAACAGGTCTTTCATTCTATTTAAATATTTAGACAAATATCTAAATAATATTTTAGAATATCAAAAAAATATAAGGAAAATTATGGCCGGTGTTATGTAAATTGAATCATGAAAGTAATAAACTATCAGGATTTGACCAGCCTGAGAGTGAAACACACACATTTATTCCTTCATGAAATCCATATAGTTCGTGGTTACTATCTGATCATAGCGAAATATCAGGTTATGGGATCAGAACCTCTTAATGTTTCTTGTTATGAGACTCTCAATATTCACATCCGGATGGGATTCTTTCTGAATGAGGTCGTAACGTATCTTGCCGCAAAGCTGCGAAAGTTTGATGCTTATCTCATCCGATTCCATGGGACTTATGCTCTCATCGGATGAAACTTCTTTTATGATATCGATAAACTCTGAATATTCCTTTAATACATCGATATTAGCAACGATAGATATTTTATGGGTAAGGAATTCAAGGTGCAGCATATCCTTCTTTTCAAGCTTTCCTTTCAGTATCATTGATTCGATAAAACTTATCAGGTCGATGTAAAGCTGCGATTTAAGGTCGAATATCTTAACCCGTTGCTCCTTTTCTATCTCAATTTCACTCTGTTTGCTTATCAGGGCAGCCGTGATGGCAATGGTAGCAATGGTACCGAGTACCACAAGGATTATCTCCTGAGCGAATGGTATCGCGGATGCGGAGTTGTAGGCAAACCGCAGGAACAGGTATCCCGCGATAAAAGTAAAGAGGGCAATGGAAAAATATTTGTTACTTGTTTTCATATTATTTCATCATTAGATCATTGTAGCATTACATCATTAAACTTAATTACTTTCAATTACCTGCCCTTTTTCCCTGTA
>JAOZOF010000376.1 GCA_029933425.1 Marinilabiliaceae bacterium | reverse complement strand
ATGACCTTTCTCCACATACGACTCATAGATATAGTTGACATCTTCCTTGTGGCATTGCTGATGTTCAGGGTATATAAGCTTATTAAAGGAACTGTTGCCCTGAATATTCTTATAGGCATGTTTGCCTTTTTAATGGTGTGGTTAATAATAAATGCTCTGAACATGGAGCTTTCGGCAAGTATTCTTGACAAGTTCGTTAATGTGGGAGTATTGGCCCTTATCATTGTTTTTCAGCAGGAGATACGCCGGTTTTTGCTTCTGATAGGTTCCCGGTATAACATTTCGCACAAGTTCACAATGGATAAGTTCTTTGTGTCGGAAGGCAAGGGAATGCTGAATATCTACATCAAACCCATTGTAAGAGCCTGTGGCTATTTTGCCGAAACAAAGACCGGAGTTTTGATAGTCATCACTAAGGATTCCGAGCTGCTTGATTATGTTCAGACAGGAGAACTTATTAACGGAGTTATTTCGACAAGATTGCTTGAAACCATCTTTTTTAAGAATAGTCCGTTGCACGACGGAGCGGTGATAATAACCAGGAATAAGATAAAGGCTGCAGGATGTATCCTTCCTGTATCACAAAGCATGTCAATGCCACAGGAGGTTGGTCTCCGACACCGTGCAGCAATGGGTATCACCGAGACCACTGATGCCATTTCTATCGTTGTTTCCGAGGAGACGGGCAGGATATCTCTTTTCAGTAAAGGCGAGATGGAGATGGGACTTTCGCCGGATGAACTCACTCAACGATTGTCGGAAATAAATAAGTGATAATGCTTATTTCATGTTTGACGGAAATTCACTAACTTAGATAATTGAATATGTAAATTGTAGGTTAGCTGTTTTCTTTAACGGTTAGTTAAAACTATTGGCAATAATTATGTGTTATTACTACAGATTAATCTAATTAAAAAAATAAAGATATGGGAAACTCAAATGTACCAGAAACAGTATTGCAAAAAGCACAGGCATGGCTGGACGGCAATTACGATGAAGAAACAAAAGCAGCTGTAAGGGCAATGCTTGAAAACGAAGATAAAACAGAACTTATCGATTCTTTTTATAAAGACCTTGAGTTTGGTACCGGTGGATTGCGCGGTATAATGGGAGCAGGGTCGAACAGAATGAATAAATACACAGTTGGCGGTGCTACACAGGGATTGGCAAACTACCTGAAAAAGAATTTTGCTGACCTTGATCAGATAGGTGTGGTTATTGGATATGACTGCCGTAACAACAGTCCTGAGTTTGCAAACATTGTTGCGGATATTTTTTCTGCCAACGGCATTAAAGCTTACATTTTTGATGAACTGCGTCCGACACCTGAAATTTCTTATGCAATCCGTAAGTTAGGATGCCAGAGTGGCGTAATAATTACTGCATCGCACAATCCTAAAGAGTATAACGGTTACAAGGCATACTGGGACGATGGTGGTCAGGTAACTCCGCCTCACGACAAAAATATCATCGATGAAGTTAAGGCAATATCATCGGTTGATGACATTAAGTTTGTAAGAGATCCTGAGTTGGTTGAAGTGCTGGGAGAGGAGATGGATAAAATGTACCTCGACGAGGTAGCCAAGCTATTGCAGGATCCGGAGGTGGTTGCACGTAACAAAGATCTTAAGATCGTTTATACTCCTATACACGGAACAGGTGTCCGTTTGATACCTATGGCTTTGAAGAATATAGGCTTTACCAACATTATCAATGTGCCTGAGCAGGATGTCGTAAGCGGTGAATTCCCTACAGTGGTATCACCCAATCCTGAAGAGCCTGCCGCCATGGAGATGGCATTGAACAAAGGTCGTGAAACAGATGCCGATATCGTTATGGCTTCCGATCCTGATGCTGACCGTTTGGGTATTGCAATAAAAGATCTTTCGGATGAGTATGTGCTTCTTAACGGAAACATCACTGCATTGATACTTACGTGGTACATGCTTAAGAAATGGGAAGAGAAAGGCCGTCTGACAGGTAAAGAGTTTATCGTTAAAACCATTGTAACTTCAGAAGTACTTAAGGATGTTGCCGTAAAATATGGTGTTGACTACTACGATGTTCTTACCGGCTTTAAATGGATAGCAAAGGTAATACGTGAGAATGAGGGGGTAAAAAAATACATTTGCGGAGGTGAGGAATCTTATGGTTTCCTTCCCGGTGATCACGTGCGAGATAAGGATGCCGTTGCATCGATAGCTATTGCTGCTGAGGTTGCTGCATGGGCAAAGGATGAAGGAAAGAGTTTGTATGAAGTGATTCAGGATATATATCTTGAATACGGCTTCTCAAAAGAGAAGATGGTTTATATTGTGCGTAAAGGTAAGACCGGAGCAGAGGAGATAGAGCAGATAATGAGGGATTTCAGGAATGATCCTCCTCAACAACTTGCCGGACATAAGGTTGCCGTTTTGAAGGATTACTCGGTACTTGAGGCAAAAGACCTTCATACCGGTGATGTGACAAATATCGATCTGCCTGCGACATCAAATGTTTTGCAGTTCATTCTTGAGGATAATTCCAAAGTTACAGTTCGTCCTTCAGGTACAGAGCCTAAGATAAAATTCTACATGGAAGTAAAAGTGCCGTTCGAAAAGAAAGAAGATTGGGATAAGGTGAACAAACTTGCCGATGAGAAAATAGAGCAGATAGCGAAGGATTTGAAGCTGTAGGGTCCTATGGCTCCATGGTTACAGTGTTAAATGGTTAATAGGTTGTTAGGTTTGTTGGTTTGTAAGTTCTAAGTTTATAGGTTGCCGAATACCAGTAACTGATTACTGAAGACTGCCAACTTTTCCTGAAATAACTAACGAACCACAACTTTATCGTATTCCACGTCGTTTTCGTTAAGCAGTTTTTCTGCCTGCTCGATGTTTTCGGAAGATGTTCTGACGCAATAGCCGCAATCGGAACTTAAATCGCGGGGCACAGGTATCATTTTACACTCGATTCCGTTCTCTTTCAAAAGGGTTTGCGCCCAGATGGCGTAGTTAGTTGAGTGAAATAGTATTATTGCTTCCATCTGTTCTATGGTTAAATTG
>JAOZOF010000375.1 GCA_029933425.1 Marinilabiliaceae bacterium | reverse complement strand
TTAGATAATCCGATTCAACCCCTGCCACCCATTCCGATGATATTCGGCCAGCCATTCTGGCATACCCTGCCACTTTTTTGAGGGTCTTGAAAAAGGAATTTTGTCATATTAATTTTGTCTGATTCCGATTCAAACCCTGCCAAAAAGGGAAGAGGTATAGAAGTGGTTTAGCCGTTCCGAAGTAAACACTGCCATTTTCATTTTCAGATTTCTATTTGTATCTGATGGATATGTTAAATCAAATTCATCAGATACATGGCTGCAAAACAAATAGACATCATGAAAATAAAACAACTATTATTGCTAAAAAGCAAAGGGGTTTCAAATAGAAAGATTGCCAGAGAAACCAGCGTAGACCGCAATACGGTAAATGAGTATGTAAGCAAACTTCAATCGAGTGAGAAGAGCTACGCAACACTTTTAAAGCTAAGTGAGATAGAGCTTCAACGTTTGTTTCCTTCAAAGGAAGCGATTGATAAAGAGCGCTACGAGAATCTCCTCACTCTTTTTCCCGGTTATTTAAATGAGCTAAAGAAACCCGGTTGTACCCGTCTTACTCTGTGGCACACCTATCAGAATGAACACAAAGAGCATTACAGCTACTCCCAATTTTGTTTACTATTTAGTAATTGGCAGGATAGTAAAAAGATAAGCGGAAAGCTTACGCATATAGCAGGAGACAAACTCTACATTGACTATACAGGAAAGAAGCTTCACGTAGTTGATAAAACAACCGGAGAGATACAGGATGTAGAAGTGTTTGTAGCAATACTACCGGCAAGTCAATACACTTACGTTGAGGCAAGCAGAGACCAGACTCGTGAGTCACTTGTAAAATCAGTCTCTAATGCTTTATCGTGGATTGGCGGAGTTCCTCAGTCGATAGTTCCCGACAACCTTAAATCGGCAGTTACAAAGAGCAGTAAATATGAGCCGGTAATAAACAAGACCTTTCGGGATATGGGAGATCACTACGGCTGTGTTATCAATCCTACACGGGCGTACTCACCACAGGATAAAGCGTTGGTTGAAAGTGCTGTTAAATTGGTGTATCAGCGAATCTTTTATCCGTTGTCAAAGATGACTTTTTTCTCTCTTAAAGATCTGAATGAGCAGATACAAATCCTACTTAAAAAGTACAATGATTTTTTACTTCAAACTACGGGGGTGAGTCGTTACAAGCAGTTCATTGATTTTGAAAAGGAACTACTATTGCCATTACCGGCAGAGCCTTATGTTGTAAAGCATTACAACCGGGCAAAGGTTCAAAAGATGGGGTACGTTTATTTAAATGAACAGAAAAACTATTACAGCGTACCTTATCGTTTTATAGGAAAGCAGGTAGAGATACAACACACCACTGATACTGTTGAGGTTTTTTATAATAAAGAGCGTATTGCTTTGCACCCTAAAAGCTACAAAAAAGGAGGTTACACAACCAACAATGAACACCTTTCAAGCACACATAAATTTGTTCAGGAGTGGAGTAAAGAGTTTTTTGTAAAAAAAGCAGCTCTGGTTGGGTTAAATACTGCTGAGTATATAGCAAAACTTATCGACAGGCAACAATATCCAGAAATCGGTTATAAACAATCTTTGGGTATTTTATCATTAAAAAAATACTACTCATATTTTCGTATCGAAACAGCTTGTAAAAAGGCATTAAAGCACGATAGATACGCCTACTCCATTATCAAGAACATGCTTAAAAACAATGCTGATCTGGAACAGGAATCACCTTCAGATGAACATGACATCTCACCACATGAGAATCTTCGAAAGGCAGGCACTTATAGATGAAAACCAAAAATCAATAAAGTCAAAATCAAGAATTAATGAATCAAGAATCATCAAAAGAAAAATTGTATAACCTTAAAAAAATAACAAATGAACAATCAAACAACAATTGAAAAAATGAAGCAAATGAGATTGCATGCAATGGCAGAGACTTATCACCAAAACCTTAACACTCCGGCTTATCAGGATTACACCATGGATCAATTTCTTGCCCTGCTTGTTGACAATGAATGGGACGACAGGCAAAACAGAAAAGTCAAATCGCTTATTGCAAAAGCTAAATTTAAAGCTCAGGCCTCGGTCGAAAATGTAGATTACTCTCATCCTCGAAGTCTTGATCGTAATTTGTTCGACAGGCTTGCTTCTCTTGATTTTATCAAAAGAAATGAAAACATAATTATAACAGGTCCTACAGGCAGCGGAAAAAGCTACCTGGCTCAGGCTCTTGGTGTGCAGGCATGCAAGATGCTTTACAAAACTTTCTATTTTAATATGACAAGATTAATTGATGAGATATCTCTTGCTAAGTTGCAGGGGAACTATTTAGCGTTCCTTAAAAAACTACAAAATGCCCAATTACTAATCCTTGATGACTTTGGGCTGACTGCTATTGATCGCACACAAAGAAGAGCTTTACTTGATATTGTTGAACACAAATACGATGAGGCTTCAATAATATTTACGTCACAAATACCCGTTGAAAACTGGCATGAACTTATTGGCGAAAATACTATTGCTGATGCTATTCTTGACAGAATTGTTTACTCTTCACATCGAATAGAATTAAATGGTGACTCTATGAGAAAAAATAAACTATTAAAATAAACTGACAAAATGTACTAATTTAGCAGCAGAAACTGAAAATGATTTTGGCAGGGTATCATCGGAATCACTGGCAGGGTATCATCGGAATATCAAGTAACATCCAATTTATAATATTATTTCACCCTGTCACCGTTTATTCGTGGCAGGGTGTTTTCCGTTTTAACCTATTTATTTACAGGTTGTATTTGTTGAAACCTCACTAATTTACTTATTGATTATTTGCAAGGTTATAGGTGAAACTGTACCCACCCCTGCCCCCTCCGAGGAGGAGAATTGTTTATTTTCTTCTGGACGTGAACTTTAGCTAAAAGCCTGAGCTAAAAAAACAAAGGGTTTGTAAAATTTTATAGCTTCTACTTCATAAGTTTAGATGAATCGGCCTCTTTATAATAGTGCTTGGAATGATTTTGAGGATTTAGGGAGATT
>JAOZOF010000374.1 GCA_029933425.1 Marinilabiliaceae bacterium | reverse complement strand
TTAATCCCACAGCCAGTATTGCTCCGATAATTACAAGGGAGGCCCCGATATAGGAAATGACAGAAAAAGGAGTGATCTGTATCCAGTGAATACTAAAGAACATCATTCCTTCAAGGATAAGAAAAGTAATTATCGGGTTCAGGGTGATGATTATACTTATCCGGTTTGCCTCTGCATACTTGAATGCCATGGAAAGTGATCCGTAAGCAACAACAGTGTTCAGTCCGAGAAATAGCATCAATGCCCAGATATACCATGGGTACTCCTTGAAAAAAAGAGAAAAATCGGCAAAAGGAATGAAGATAAGTATGGGTAAAGCATACAAAAAAATATTCATTTGCTGGGTAGGTCTGTTTCTGACCAGAACTTTAAAGATAATTGCATATCCGGTCCACGCTAGCGCAGCAGAAAGAACCCATATCACACCTCTGTTCAGATCGGATTCGTTCAGGATAAGTTCTTTGAGCTGCTGAAAATAGAAAAGGCCAAAACCTGCCCCTGCAATAGCAAATCCAACACCTCTGATGAAATTGATCTTTTCCTTAAAAAAGATTATGCCTACCAGTCCCAATGCAATAGCCCCTGCCTGTATCAATACCTGGGTTACGCCGGGCCCCGCATAGTTTATGCCCTGCATAAAACCAAGATAATTATAACTTAGTAAAATTGCAGCAACTATAAGCATCAGAGGCGGTTTGTACAATATCTTAAGAAATGATGGCTTGACAAAAGAGTAGTATAGCACAAGAACGTTAAAAGCAATAAAAAAACGAAACCAGACTATCGTGTAAGCATCAAAGTATTTAAGAGCGATCTTTAATGCAACTGCCAGAAAGCCCCACAGAACAGATGTAATCGCAGCGAACATCAGACCTTTTGTCTGGTTTTGTAATGCCATATTCTTCTTTTTTTACAAAGAACGTAAAATAAACATGAATTTAGTTCAACATTTCCGGTAAAAATATTTTTGTGTAGTAAGTTGCAGATAATCAGTTTTTAATCTTTGTATTTTGCATTGACCCTCGGGGGATATTTGTCTTAAATATTTGGCGATTATTGTAAAAAGTAAATTAAAATCGTAACCATAACTACCTGAGGGCGTAAAAGAGCTTAGGTTTTTTCGTATTTATTAAATTCAAATTATTATTTTTATAAAACAAAAGAAGATTATGAAACGTATTTTATTTTTATCTGTTGCAGTCGCTCTTTTATTCGGAGCTCAACAAACAACAAAAGCACAGTTATCTGACGAGGAATACAACTATGTAACTATGGACCTCAGAGGTATCCTTAACCTCACGATGACAACAAATCCCCAGGTTGACTTTACTTTTAAGACCATTCAGGAGTACCAGCATGGAATTACCCGTTTTAATGCTACTCAGCTTGAAGTTGACGCAACTCTTGCATGGGATCTTTTTGTTTATGCCAGTACCGACAACTGGACACAGGTAGAGGCATATTCAACAAACGGAACACCTGATTTACCAGCAGAAATACTTGAGATGCAGTCTTCTGTAACAAGTTCAGCTCCTGTGAATATAAACAGTTTTACTTCTTTGCTTGGGTTGGCAAATTCAGGAGTTGCTGCGGGAGTTCCTACTACTGCAACTCAGTTCCTTGCCGGTGAAGTTGGTACCGGTGCAGGCCAGTCATTTGATCCGGGTACGGCAGCGGCTAATCCTACAACAAATAAGTTCAGGATCGACATGCGTTTGGTACCGGGGATCCCTGCTACTTTCCCGAATAACACTACTGTGCCTCTTGCGGCTCCCGGTTATGCTCAGGCAGGATATTACTATCTTGAAGTAGTTTACTCACTGGTAGAAGATTTGTAAAAGACATTAAGAATATTTGATTTTATAACAAAAAGAAGGTTTTTAACCTTCTTTTTGTTATTTTAACGCAGTGATAAAAAGATTACTATGCGTTACCCAACAATAAGGCTTCTTTTCATTGCTTTGATATTGATATTTGTTTCTGTGAACCGATCAAAAGGGCAGTCGGTAAGTCTTGAAATGACAACCTCACCAAATATCGATTTCGATTTCAACACCATCAATAAATATATAACCGGTATTATCTTCATGAATGCCTGTGAGCTTAATATCACGGTGCAGGGTGTGCAATGGGATCTGTATGTCGGAGCGACAACATCAAATACCGGATACTGGGATGTTTCGACGCAATATTCATCGTATGGAGAGGACCCTCCCATAGATATTCTGGAATTGCGTTTCAGGAATAGTGCAAATACATCATTAGTTCCGGGATTTTTCCCAATACGGGATGTTGGAAGTCCGGTATATATAATCGGGACAAACAGTGCTCCTGATGTTGCTATAAATTGTCCTAACCAGGGAACAAACCAGCCCGGAGACTATCACACTTCACCTTCATGTTACAAATTTAATGTTGACATGAAAATAACACCCGGGCTTAACCCGGTCTATAAAGCCGGGCTATATACCATGAGAATTGATTATGTTTTAGTTGAGGATCTTTAAAAAGGAGATTAAAGGAGGTATGCAGAATCTGAAAAAAATCATCATTGTAATATTCATACTGATGCTTTGGGGAGCACAAAATGATGATATTTTTTGTCAGAGGAACGGAGGTGTGCAGGTTTCTTTTAAAAGCCCCGACACTGAATCTTCGATAAGTGAATTTGCATCCAACGTACTAAGAATAGTAAACAGGACAAACAGTTTGCAGAAGCTGAACCTGATGATAAATCCTCCTGCAGGATGGCAGCTTATGGGAAATCCTGTGAGTGAGGTCAGCATTAATGCTAACGATTCTTTGTTCATTCCTGTCCGGTTGAAACAAAGAGGAGATATAAAGGGAGGAATGACATACGTTTCCAATGTATTTGTAATGGTAAGGGGCTTTACTGTTGCTTCGGCTGTATGGAACATTTCAATTGTGAAAAAGAGCAAATGGTATGTGAAGACATCCTCTAATAAAGTTTATTTTACTGCCAAATCTGATTCTACTTCATTTTATCTTGATCTTACCAATGACGGGAACTCTGATGAGCCTCTTTTGATCAG
>JAOZOF010000373.1 GCA_029933425.1 Marinilabiliaceae bacterium | reverse complement strand
AGCCAACTGAGCTAATCCCCCGTAATTTTGTGCTGCAAATATAACAGCTTTAATGTTCTATTCAAAAGGATAAAAATAATTTTATGTCAAAAAAATGCATGAAAAAGCTTATTCATTCCCTTGTTTTTAATTTTTTATTTAAAAAGTAATGTTTTTTAATTTGAATGTTCTATTTTTATCCACTCAAAAGTTTTTAACAGGTTTTAAACAAAAACCCATTTGAAAAAAATAAATTAAATATTATCTTTACAAGATAAAACGTAATTATTAATTATGGAAGTTAAAAAGTCACCCAAAGCGGATCTTGAGAATAAGAAGTCGATCTTTATGCAGATCGGTTTGGTTATTGTTCTTGGATTGGTATTTATTGCCTTTGAATGGACAACAACTGACGTAGACATTTCTCAATTTGAGATCCAGGATGAGCTGGATGCGGAAGAGGAGATCATTCCTATCACCAGACAGGAAGAAGTGAAACCGCCACCACCGCCGCCGCCACCAAAAGTAACTGATATCCTAAATATCGTTGAGGACGATGTTGAACTTGATGAAGAGCTCGACATCGAGGATACAGAGATGGACGAAGATACTGAAATTGATTTCTCTAACGTGGAAACCGATGAGGAGGAAGAAGAAGATGCTCCTGTATTCTTCATTGTAGAGGAGATGCCTGAGTTTCCGGGTGGGGAATCTGCTCTTCACCAGTACATTGCCAAATCTATCAAATATCCTGTAATTGCTCAGGAGAATGGTATTCAGGGTCGTGTGTACGTTTCATTTGTAATAAACGCAAAGGGTGAAGTTACAGATATTAAGATCGCCCGTGGAGTTGACCCTGCTTTGGATAAAGAAGCCATCAGGGTGATCTCAAAAATGCCTAAATGGAAACCGGGGAAACAAAGAGGTAAAGCTGTAAAAGTTTCTTTTACCGTACCTATCAACTTTGTACTCCAGTAAGAGGATCAATTTATAACGAATCAGAAACCCGGCTTAATGCCGGGTTTTTTATTATTCACTATATTTGTAGCCCGTTAAACAAACAAATTGAGTATTTATGATCGAGGGACTACCCGGAACAGAAAACCTGGAAAAAGTTATTCTTGTAAGCGTCAGAACACCTGACGTGTCAGAACAGCAGATAGAGGATTATCTTGACGAACTTGCTTTCTTGGCAGAAACGGCAGGGGCCATCCCTGTCAAAAGGTTCGTTCAGAACCTTCCTATGCCCGACAGCCGGACCTTTGTGGGTAGTGGTAAGCTTGAAGAGATACATAATTTCATGAAAATTCATGATATCGACACTGTGATCTTCGACGATGAGCTTACTCCTTCACAGTTCCGGAATCTTGAAAAGATACTCAAAAGTCTTATACTCGATCGCACAAACCTGATACTCGACATCTTTGCCCGCCGTGCACGTACGGCACACGCTAAGACACAGGTTGAACTTGCCCAGTATCAATATCTGCTACCCCGTTTGACCCGCATGTGGACACACCTCGAACGGCAGAAGGGTGGTATAGGTATGCGTGGTCCCGGTGAGAAAGAGATAGAGACCGACCGACGTATCATACGCGACCGCATTGCCAAACTGAAGACCGATCTGAAAAAGATCGATAAGCAGATGACCACACAGCGCCAGAATCGCGGAAAACTTGTACGTGTCGCTCTGGTGGGTTACACAAATGTCGGAAAATCAACCTTGATGAATGTTCTGAGCAAATCGGAGGTATTTGCCGAGAATAAACTGTTTGCTACACTTGATACTACTGTCCGTAAGGTCGTGATCGAAAACATCCCGTTCCTTCTGGCCGATACCGTAGGTTTCATCCGCAAGCTGCCTCATCACCTTGTCGAGTCATTCAAATCGACCCTTGACGAAGTGCGTGAGGCCGACATCCTTTTGCATGTAGTTGACATTTCTCATCCCGGATTCGAGCAGCAGATAGAAGTTGTGAACCGGACTCTGCGGGAACTTGATGACAGGGAGAAACCGACGATTCTTGTTTTTAACAAGATTGATGCTTACTCTTACATCCAAAAAGAAGAGGATGACCTTACTCCAAAAACATCCGAGAACATCTCACTTGACGAGCTGAAGAAGACATGGATGGGTAAAAATGAAAAGTGTGTTTTCATCTCCGCTAAAAACAAGGTAAATTTCAACGAGTTCAGAAAGATGGTTTACGATGAAGTGAGAGACATTCACACAAAACGTTTTCCCTTCAACGACTTCCTTTATCCCAATTTTGAAGAGTAAAACTCACTGCGTTCATGTCAGGTATAGTCATTTGCTCACTATCGTTCGCGTCAGGAAACTGCTACGCAGTTGTCATTTATTCGCTTCGCTCATGTCATAAAAAATATAATGTCTTTACACAAGTAACGCACAATGAAGTTGTGCAATTGACACTTGCGAAGCAAGTTTATGACACGAACGAAGTGAGTACCTGACGCGAGCGATAGCGAGCATCTGACACAAGCGAAGCGAGTAACGCGTTAGCGAATAAGGTATTCAGCTATCTGAACGGCATTCAGTGCTGCCCCTTTACGTATCTGATCGGAAACACACCAGAAAGTAAGTCCGTTAGGATTTGCAAGGTCCTTGCGCACACGACCCACAAACACCTCATCGCGTCCTGCCAGAAACAGTGGCATCGGATACTCTTTCTCGTCAGTGTTATCCATCAACACAATACCTTCTCCGTTCCTGAAAGCCTCTTTTGCCTGCTTCGGAGAAACAGGTTCTTCAGTCTCTACCCAGACAGATTCCGAGTGAGCTCTTAAGATAGGAACACGTACACAAGTTGCACTCACAAGAATATCGGAATGCATGATCTTACGTGTTTCATTGAACATTTTAAGTTCCTCTTTTGTGTAATTGTCATCAGCAAAAACATCAACCTGCGGGATAAGGTTCATGGCAAGCTGATACTGAAATGCAGAAACATCAACATCTTTACCCTCCGCAATTTGTCTGAACTGGTTTTCAAGTTCCTGCATCCCTTTTGCCCCTGCACCGCTTGAAGCCTGATAAGTGGAAACATGCACACGCCTGATATGAGAAAC
>JAOZOF010000093.1 GCA_029933425.1 Marinilabiliaceae bacterium | reverse complement strand
CCTGCGGCAGCGGTTTATCATGAAGTAACTTACATTCACCGATAAAATTGACCAAATTTAACAAAAAGCTGGATCTAATAAAATCAACCATTTAGATTTAAGTTACTTGGAGTAGAACTACTGTTTCACCTCCTTTCTGATCCAACATTTTCCGCTCCCGCCGCATGATTGTGTCATCAAAACCCTTATTTCGATTCCAATTTTTTCTTTATATCTTCCCTCAACTCTTTCTTTATAATTTTACCCACGGGGTTTCTTGGAATCGCATCGATGATCTCTAATCTTTCCGGGAGCTTATAGGATGCTATGCCCTTATCCTTCATAAATGAGGTTACCTCATCCAGAGTGACCTTCTCTCCCTCCTTAGGGACCACATAAACACACGTCTTCTCACCCATGATATCGTCCGGCATCGCAACGGCAGCCGCGTCTGCTACCCCGGGATGTCCGATGAGCATATTTTCCACCTCCTGGGCACTTATGTTGAAACCACCACGGATGATGATGTCTTTCGTTCTGTCGAAGAATCCGATGCAGTCTCCCTCTTTTATCTGGAAGAGGTCACCCGTATTGAAAAAACCATCTTTATCAAATGATTTTTCCGTAACATCGGGATTTCTAAAGTAGCACGGTATGACATTAGGTCCCCGATACCACAATTGACCCACACTGCCGACTTCCGTTAATTCCTCTCCCGTAGCGGGATCCACTATCTTTGTCTGTAAAAATTGTGCTGCATGCGGATGCCATTTGACGCCAGGTTTCCCCCATTGAGGAAAATTGTCGATACGTTTTTCCACATCGGGAACGTCAAAAGGACCAGAAACTATACCTGTCGATTCATTCTGACCCCATATATTACCGAATTCGATGCCCCAGCGTCTTTTCAACTCCTGAACGGACCAGAGGGAGGGAGGAGCACTGCCTATGGTGATCATCCTGATACTGCTCAGATCAAATTCGTCCACCCTGGGGTGCTTCAACAACATATTGACAACTGCCGGAACAAGAAGGGTGTAGGTAATTTTCTCCTTTATAAATTGTTCAATCAGCTGCGGAGGGTTGAAGGGATGGTGCAAGACCATCTTGTTGCCCAATACCAGCCAGGGGATGTATATTGTTCCGACAGACGCCATGTTTACCAGTGGTCCGGCCGTGAGAAAATTGTCCTCATGGTTCATTCCCGTTGAATCCATTTGTATTTGAGCCATGAATACCCAGCCGTTATGACTTATGGGACATCCCTTCGGTTGGGCCTCTGTGCCGGATGACCAGCATAGCGTGAAGACATCATTGGCATCTAAAGGAATGCTATCCAGCTTGCCGGTTACATCACCCTTAGACATCTCTTTAATCTCCGGCAGAGTGAGGATATTTTTTAACTTCGGAAGTTTTGATTGCAACTTTTCACACATCTCCTTATGTTTGAAACCGTGAAATTCTTCGACGGTAATAAATGCTTTGGCCTCTGTCAATCCGGCGATATACTCAAACTCGGATGCCCTCCACTGCATCGGCATGGGAGATATAAGACCTCCCGCCCTGGTAATTGCGAGATAAAGCATGGCCAGCTCCCAGCAGTTGGGTATTTGTACTATAATGATATCATCCTTCTGAATACCCATTTTGAGGAACCCCTCCGCGGTGGCATCGACCGCTCTGTCAAACTCCCTGTATGTTGGTCTTTCAGGCTTGAAACCCACCAGAGCTTCCTTGTCGTAAGGATCTACGACACACACCTCATCCGGATATTTACTGACGTTTTCCTTAAAATAGTCAATTAGTGTCTTAGTTCCCCATGCCCCTTTTTCCGTCCATTCCTTAATCATTTCCTGTGATGCTAAAATCATTTTTTGCCTCCGATCAGTAACTTAAAAATGAAGAAACATACCCGTGACAAACCATGGATAAATCAGGAAGTTGAGAATATCTCTTTTAATTCACGCTTCACAATCTTGCCGGCAGGATTTTTGGGAAGCGCTTCAGTAAATTTGACAATCTTGGGACATTTATAGCCTGCGAGGTTTTTCCGGCAGTGATCAATGATTTCCTCTTCTCCTATTTCCTTTCCGGGAATTGGCGCAATAACAGCCGTAACAATTTCCCCCCACTTTTCATCGGGCAAGCCAATCACCGCTGTTTCAAAAACATCCGGATAGCCGGCTATTACTTCCTCAACTTCCTTGGAATAAACATTCTCTCCTCCAGTGACAATCATATCCTTTTTTCTGTCAACCAGAGTAATAAAGCCTTCTTCATCCTTTATTCCCAGATCGCCGGTGTAGAACCATCCACCCTTGATCGCCTCCGCCGTTGCCTCGTCGTTTTTGTAGTAGCCCTTCATAAAATTGCCTCTGTTGACTATCTCTCCAATGCTACCGCGAGGAACTTCCTCCCCCCGGTCGTTGAAAATCTTTACGTCACATACGGTAAGAGGAATGCCGACGGATGCCGGTTTTTCAAAAACATCCCCCGGACGCAGGATGGTTGTGCAGGGGGAAGCCTCAGTCATTCCATACGTATCCCCCATGACCGAGTTGGGAAAGTAACTCAGTACCTCTTTGCGCATTTCCGCGGGCATATACATGGCACCGTTGATAAGAAGACGTATACTTGAGGTATCATACTTGTCGATGTCAGAATGACCGATTACCAACCGCCATATAGTGGCCGGGCCCCACGTACACGTAATCTTTTCATCCTGAATCGCCTGAAGCATTTCCTGAGGGTTGAACTGTTTGTGGATGACCATTTTCGCGCCTAACAACACAGAGGTAACCGCAAAAGCATTCAAGGAAGCGCTGTGATAAAGGGGCGGGATAATCTGAAAAATATCATCATCCCTGAACCCATAATCCATTACCATCGTCATAGCGTTAAAAAGGTGATTTTTATGAGTGAGAACACTACCTTTGGGCAGACCCGTTGTCCCGGCGGTATAAAGGATCAAGCTTTCATCATAAAGGGAAACTTCCACCCCAGGTTCATCAGGGCCAGTGGCGGCAATCAATTCCTCATACTTCAAGGCGTCATCCCCGTCATTTCCATCGCAGATAAAATGACTTACCCCCGTCACTTCCTGCCGAATAGAGTCTATAGTTTCGGCAAACTCGGGGCCGCATACTACGCAAATTGAATCTGCATTGTTTATCTGGAATGCGAGTTCCCTTCCCACCAGCCTGAAGTTCAGAGGCACACCCACAGCCCCGATTTTGGCTACGGCATAGTGTACCTCCAGAAACTTATTTCCGTTAAGAAATAGATAAGCTACTTTTTCACCCTTTTTGACACCTAAATCCATCAGGGCATTGGCCAGCCTGTTGACCCTTTCGTTAAATTCACGATACGTGAGACTGTTGCCGCCATAGTTTAATATGGCGGTTCTGTCTGGATACTTGCCTGCTGTCAGTGTGAGAGTATCACCGATACTATCAATGTTTCCCCTCATTTTACTATCCCTCCTTCTTTTGATTTGTTCTAAATTTTCACAATATCCATCCTTATAGTTGGTTTCCCAGAATTGTCACACTGACAACGCTCATATGGGGGAATCCACCCAGATTGTGAGTAAGCCCTATCCTCGGGTTTTCCACCTGTCTTTCTCCGGCTTTTCCCTGAAGCTGCTTGTACTCCTCATAAATCATCCTAAGACCCGATGCGGCAATAGGATGGCCAAAACATTTTAACCCGCCATCGGTCTGACAGGGCACTTTTCCGTCGAGATCAAAGAAACCCGCCTCCACATCCTCTCTCGCCTTTCCCCGCGGAGATATCTGAAGATCTTCATACGTCACAAATTCAGTAATGGAAAAACAATCATGGACCTCCATCATGCTTATCTCCTCCCGGGGATTTGTTATCCCCGCTTCCTCATAAGCCCTGATTGCCCCATGAGTTGTCGTCTCTACATGGGTGCCATCCCAGCTTTTATAACTCTCTTCTTCCGCAGAGGTTATGGCAATCTGAAGAGCCTTCACATAAATGGGGTCCTTCCTAAAATTTTTAGCCATATCGGCGCGACATACTATTGCGGCAGCCGATCCATCACTGACACCACAACAATCAAAAAGACCCAGCGGCCAGGCTATCATCGGCGCTTTCATAATTTGCTCAACAGAAACCTCCCTGCGCAGATGAGCCTTTGGGCTGAGCGTTCCATTGTGATGACTCTTTGACGATACATGTGCCAGAACCCTTTTACCTTCCTCCGGTGAAAGACCATATTTGTCAAAATACTTCGTTGCCATCATGGCAAAACCACCCGGCGCCGTCATATTTGTAGATGTAATTCTGCTTTCCGTACCCATTAACGTCCCAAAATCAGGTAATCCGCCATATCCCGTATCCTTCAGCTTCTCTACACCAAGAGCCAGAGCAATGTCGCAGGCACCGGAGGCCACGGCGTAGCAGGCGCCGCGAAATGCCTCAGTCCCCGATGCGCAGAAATTTTCTACTCTCGTTACAGGTATAAAGGGTAGCTTCAATGCCTTCGTCAGCGGAAAACCGCCTTTGCCGACATTAACATCATCGACGCAACTGCCAAACCAGGCAGCATCGATATCTTTCTTTTCTATACCTGCATCTTCCATTGCTTCCTTATATGCATCAACTATGAGATCGGATGAAGTCTTATCCCACAACTCGCCGAATTTTGTGCAACCCATCCCGATTACAGCAACTTCGTTCTTTATCCCCTTCGCCATCTTATTTCTCCTATTCGTTTAAAAAGATACAATCCTACTTCATCCTCATTGCTCATCACTTAACCGGCACTGCCTTCCAGAAATAACCGTAATGTCCTCTCTGCGGATCAGCATATTTCCTGCGGAAACTCATTGAGACAGGCATTCCAACCTTCAGAGAATTCAGGTCGCAATCTGTAAAATCAAGAAAAATCCTTCCGCCTCCTTCAAAATCCACCGAACCATAGACCTGAGGCGGATCCCAGCAAAATGCCAGATTATCTCCAGTATAAGAATTTACTGTTCCCGCCTTGTCTGAAAAACGGTAATCATCCATCTGGTCAACAGCTCCACAATCAGGATTTACGCACACTCTCTGTCTCGGATACTGAGGCGTGCCGCATACTTTGCATCTTGAGCCAACAAGAGCCGAAACGGCCCTGCCCTGCTGCCAGAGAACGGTCATTGCGGTTGGGGGAATCTCTTCGCCTCTGATCCCTACTTCCAATGGCACAATATTCCTGAAAACAAGATACTTTCCGTAAACGGACAGATCTTCTTTCTCAGACAGGTAACCCTTAATACCCTTTTTCCCTTCTTTTACTTTCTCCAACTCATCGGTTACCTCAAAATAGAGCGCGTCACTCCCGTTGCCATAGCTGAGAACCATAATCTTGTCTCCAGCTTTTGCTTCTTCAAGAGCCGCCACAAACATCATCAAAGACAATGCCGCTCCAGTATCACCAACATTTGACACCATATTATCCTGAATCTGCTCAGGTTTTGCACCCAGGATCTTAACCAATTCCTTAAGTGCCGCCGCAACAGGACACGCAATTATAATCTTTGCAAAATCCTTTATGTCTAAACCATATTTTTTGACCAAACCAAAAGCAGCTTCGGGAAGGATCTTCCCATAACCTTCATCACGAATCCATCTTGCCTCCCAGTCATGTCCAAATTTTTCCTCCGTCAAACGGCGATAATCAATAAAATCATGGGAAACCGAAAAAGAACCCTTGAACTCCGCTACGACTTTATCACTGCCAACTAACAGGGCAGCCGCACCATCTCCAAATGTATACTCCTGAGAGCTGCCGGGCTTGCCCATCCTCGAATCACTAGCACAGACCATTATATCGCGACCGCTTTCCGCCGCATCAAAAGCAGAAAGAAGGGCAGTAGTGCCGGATCTGAGGGAACCACCAAAATCAGCCGTCCGTATATTGGAAGAACAATCGAGAGCATCCGAAACAATCACTGCATTCTGCCTCTCGGCAAATGGAAGAGACACTGAGGCTAAATATAGTCCATCAACCTCTTGATTATCTTTGCCGTTGAGGCAATCGGTGGCCGCTGCTACTGTCATCGTAATGGTGTCTTCATCATAATTCGCAACGGCTTTCTCTCCCCTTGCCACGCTCGCATTCGCCGCGTTGAACCATCCGAACTGATCAAAGATTACCTTGCGATTCATCCTGTACCGGGGAATATAAGCGCCATAAGATGTAATACCTGCCATATTTCCTCCTCCTTGCTTATGATCTTTTTTTGTTTTTTTGTTCGCCCCGCCTGCAGCGGGGCGAATATTGCAATCAATAGAAATTCTTCCCGAACAGTTTCCGACTCAACCCGGTAAGATCCGACCATTTCATAGGACCACCTTTCTCGGGGGGAAATCCGACACCCCATACCATTCCCACATCGATCATCCGTGGATCATCAACGATCTTTCTGTCGAGCAGGTCCTTGCCAACTTTAACCATTTCCGTCAGTAGTTCTGTCTGGATTTCCTCTTCAGTCTTCTCCTTCGGTCCACTTTTAGCGATCAGTGGGATAACATCGGGGTCAACGCTTCCGTCTTTGAGGAAAAACCCCTTCCCTGACTTTTTCAGGCCAAAACGACCTGCTTCAACTACACTCTTGATTGTCATTTGTTCGATACCCATACCAACGAATACCTTATGAAGCACGTCAATACCCACTTCATCGGTAAGTCTTACAGGCCCAACGGGCATGCCGAATCGCGTCATAGCTTTGTCAACCTTTTCTATCGCATTTCCTTCTTCTATATACTTTATAGAGTTGAGAAAGTATGGGAACAACAGTGCATTCACGACAAATCCCGGATTGTCGCGACATACAAGGGGCCTTTTCCGGATCAAGGCGGCAAAATTCAGAAGATTATCTATCGTATCCTGACTTGTCTTTTCACCCCTGACAATCTCCACAAGCTGCATGAGCCACACAGGAGAGAAAAAATGTGTGCCGCCAAACCTCTCAGGATTCTTAACGTACCGGGACATGGTCGTAATCGGGAGTGAAGATGTATTACTCGAAATCACACAGTCATCCCTGACAACTTCGCAAAGTTCCCCATAGACCTGCTCTTTTACTTTGATATTTTCAAATACTGCTTCGACAACAATATCCACTTCTCTAAATTCATCGGTATACTCAGACGTAGTCGTTATAAGATTCATAAGGTCATCTACGGGCACTTTTAATCTCTTCTTCTCAGCCATTCCATCGAATATCTTTCTCAAGAAAGCCTTGCCGGGCTCAAGAGCCTCGGGAATATCCTTGATAATGACCGGCACTTGCATGTTTCTCAGTATCTCGATAGCAATACCACGGCCCATTGTTCCAAAACCCAGGACAGCGGCTTTTTTCAAAGGTTTCGGGACAAAACCTTTGGTCATCATCGACTTGGGTTTATCGGTCATTGTTTTAATGAAAAAGGTATTGATGCCCCCCTTTGCTTCATTGGAGAGGGCGACTTCAACAAAGTTTTTCTTTTCGATTTCCAATGCCTCATCCAAAGGGACCTTTAACCCTTCCTGAATAGATTTAATGACCAGCATATATGCCGGGAGTTCACGCCCTTTCGTAACCTTTAGAACCTCCTGACGTGCCTGTTCCGCAGCCGCGTCAACCTGAGAAAAGTCATGCTCCGGTCTTTTTAATTTTGCTTTTCCGGAAATAATCTCCTGAAGGAATGATTTTGCCTTTTCAAGAAGATCACCATCTGCAGGCACAAGCCTGTCTATGATCCCGGCCTCATAAGCCTTTGCCGCCGGCAACATCCTGCCCTTGAGGATTAGATCAATGGCGGGATAACCAATTAGACGCGGGAGTCTCTGTGTTCCCCCGCCTCCCGGAAAAAGCCCTACATTGCATTCAGGAAGACCGATAACTGTCGTCTTCGATTCCCTTGCTATCCGTGCAGTGCAGGCAAGGGCAAACTCCAGCCCGCCGCCAAGACAATGACCATTAATGGCTGCCAGGGTGGGATATTTCAACCGGGTCAGCCTCCTGAAGGAATCATGTAAAAGATCAAGCGTCTTTTTTATCTCTTTCTCCTCATTCATCTCCTCTATCATCTTCAGGTTGGCGCCGGCAAAAAAGTTATCCGGCTTCCCCGAAATAAAAATCACTCCCTTTATTGTTTCATCCTTCTCCAGGATTTCAAGAACTTCATAAAAGCCCGCAAAAGCCTCTTCGGTCCATGTGTTCATAACATCGCCAGCCACGTCAAAGGTAACGATGGCTACATCCCCTTCCATCTTTACATTAAAAATCTTTCCATCAGTCATAAACAATACCTCCTATCTCCAATTTTTATACAGCTTGTTCATTCAAAAGCCGTTTATTGATACCTCTCTGCCAGAAGCAGTAATTTATACATATTGCTGAAATGAGTAGAGCCCCCGACTTGTGGAGAGCACGCTTGCACGCCCCGATGCAATCAAGGGCTGCCACTTCACTACTATCCGGTTTTTCGGTTCTACCGGGGCTGTTGCTACCTGGACATCAATACCTTGCCAATTGTCATGATTTCAGCTTCCTTTGTACCCTCATAGAGCTCAAGTATCTTTGCGTCCCTGTACCACTTCTGAACGCTGTATTCATCGATGTAACCATATCCTCCGTGAAGTTCAACAGCGGCATTGGCACAAAATACGGCAGTCTCGCCACCCAGGAATTTAGCCATTGCTGCGAGGTGGTAGTCCGGTTTTCCTTCATCGATTAGCCAAGCGGCTTTGTATGTGAGATTCCTTAAGGATTCAATCTTGATCGCCATTTCTGCTAACTTTTTCATGCTGAGCTGGAAGGTTCCGATGGGTTTGCCGAAGGCAGCTCTTTCCTTGCAATATTTGATAGACTCATCAAGGCAGGCCTGGGAAAGCCCAACTGCCTGAGCGCCCACCATGACCCTGGTAACATCGAAAAAATGCATCAACTGGTAGAATCCCGCTCCCTCTTTGCCGATTAAATTTTCTTGGGGAACCCTTACATCATTAAAGGCAATCTCCGCCGTGTTGCTGGATCTGATCCCCATCTTCCCGGGTATTTTAGTTCTCGTAATACCGGGAGTATCGGCCGGCACAACAATCTGACTGAATCTTTTATGTACTTTCTCATCGGGATTTGTGATACACTGAGTGAGCATCCAGTCACAAACTGTCCCGTTTGTAATAAACATCTTGCTTCCGTTAATCACATAATCTGTGCCATCCTTTACAGCCCTTGTCTGGTATCCAGCCACGTCCGTACCTGCATTCGGCTCTGTAAATGCCCCGGCGCTTACACACTCGCCACTGCAAACGGGGGGGATGTACTTCTTTTTCTGTTCTTCCGTACCAAAAAAGAAAACACCTTCACAACCAAATCCGGCAGCACAGATATTGAGACCGATTCCCATATCTATCCTCGACAGTTCTTCCACAATGATCGCACTGCCCAGGCTTCCGACACCTGCTCCACCGTATTCTTCCGGCACCCACGCACCAACAAGACCGTTTTCCGCACCCTTTTTCCGTATCTCCGGGGTATACTTCTCCTCTTCGTCACACTCTTTTGAGAACGGCGCTATCTCTGCCTGAGCAAACTTGCGCACCATATTCCTCAACATCCTCATTTCTTCTGATAATTCAAAATCCACTTCTTCCTCCTTATGTTTATGTTTCAAGAAATGAACTGCCCTGCCGCAAGCAGCGGGAAATTAAACCCTGCAGATTTCGGATTGCACTTCAAGTGATTAGAGTAATCCGTGTAATTTGCGAAACCTGTGAATTAAAGATCACTTGCTTTTTCATTGAAAGATCCCATCTGCCGCTAACATATATAGCGGGGAGGACCCTTTTCTATATAATTTCTTCTTTTGCCAGGTCAGCTATTTCTCCATCGGTCATGCCCAGTTCTTTAAGAATCTCTCCAGTATGCTCACCAAGGGCAGGAGGGGGCGTTTTCAACTCCGCCGGCGTATCCGAAAACTTGCCCGGGAAATTGATCTGGCGAATCGTACCTTCCGTGGGATGCTCCATTTCACAAAGCATGTTACGAGCCACTACCTGGGGATGAGAAAAGGCTTCATCAAAATTATTTACAGGCTCGCAACAACAATCCACATCCTTTAAAAATTCCACCCACTCTTCTCTCGTTCGTTCCAAGAATATTTTCTCCACCTCGGCAATCAGTTCCCCGGCTTTTTTGCCCGGCGCAAATTGGACCTTGATTAGGTCTTCCCTATCTACCGCCTTACAGAAGGCTGACCAGAACTGAGGCTCCAGTGCGCCCATAGACATATACCTGCCGTCCTTCGTCTTATAAACATTGTAACAGGCAAACTGTCCGGTCAATAGTTCAGAAGATGGTCTTGGACTCTTTCCATCGGCAAAGTATTTTCCCGCATACATGCATAACCAGGCCATGGCGCCATCCATCATGGATATGTCGATATACTGTCCCTTGCCTGTTCTCTCCCTGCCTATAATAGCTGCCAGAATACAGTAAGCTGCCAGCATGCCGCCGCCACCGATATCGGCGATCTGCACACCTGGCAGTATAGGTTTCCCCTCTTTCATCCCCGTAAACCCCGTAACACCGGCAATGGATAGATAATTTACATCATGGCCAGCTTTATTGACGTAGGGGCCATCCTGGCCGTAACCAGAAATAGAGCAGACAATGATCCGGGGATTTATTTTCTCAAGATCCTTATAACCGATCCCAAGTTTGTCCATAACTCCGGGACGAAAACCCTCCAGCACGACATCGGCCTTTTTAACAAGGTCAAAAAAGACCTCTTTGCCACGCTCACTCCTCAAATTGAGGGTCATACTCTTCTTGTTCCTGTTCACGGCAAGGAAGAAGGCGCCTTCCTTCTTGAATTTCGGGGGGAAATCTCTTATATAGTCCCCCCTGCCGGGTTCCTCTATCTTGATCACTTCAGCGCCAAGGTCTCCCAGCATCATGGAACAGTATGGGCCCGGCAGTAACCTCGATAAATCAAAAATACGAATTCCTGATAATGCACCAACTGACATTTTTCACAACCTCCCTTATTCTTTTTAATCCAGCAAACCAGATTTATGATGTTATCAGTATCCCCTCTGTGTCAATGAAGGTGAGACACCTACCCCTTGAAAAATTAGTGTAGGGCGGGTAGGAGTATTGTTATGAGCAATCTTCAATTCAAACCATTACCGATGACAGAGGATGTACCATTGACCAGTAACTTGATCACCAATAACCCGGCCGTACCAGATCCGGAAGTCAAAGCGACAAAACCACGTCGGCGTTTTACCGCCAAATACAAGCTCGGCATTCTGGCTGAAGTTGATGCCTGCACCAGCAAAGGGCAGATCGGTGCCATTCTCCGCCGGGAAGGATTGTACTCTTCCCACTTGACCACCTGGCGAAGGCAGCGGGAGGAAATAGAACAGATCGCGCAGCACTACGCAGCCCGTTTAATTGCCAATCGATCAGAGTGTAAAGAGAATGACAACTCTCCCAACTATCAAGAAGTAGATATTGCCTCACTTGAATTGATTCGTCCACGCACAATTGGCGTTGAACACATTGGTTTAGAGGCAATCAAATCACTTAATCTACCGAAAATTCTTGAAGAAGTCGGTTTTAACAAAATGCAGCGATGAGGTTTAGGTCGGTGCCATAATTGGCCGCATGGCAGAGCCAGGCAGCGAACGTGCAACGCGTCAATGGCTCACCGAACATAGCAGCATCGGTGAATTACTGGGCGTCGATTTTGAAGCCATGTCAATTATGCGTTTGTACCGGGTATCAGATTTGCTGGTGC
>JAOZOF010000372.1 GCA_029933425.1 Marinilabiliaceae bacterium | reverse complement strand
AGATCAATTCCCGTCTATATTTTAAAATATTTATAAACCTGTCAGGTTTTATAAAAAACAAAGGGGAGGCGAAATATATCGCCTCCCCTTTTTAATGTAAACATATATTTTTATCCTTCCTGCTCCGACAAAAATCTTTCGGCATCGATAGCAGCTTTACAACCTGATCCGGCTGCAGTTACTGCCTGACGGTATATCGGGTCCATCACATCACCGCATGCAAATACTCCCGGAACATTTGTTTTTGAAGTTCCCGGAATAGTATCAATGTAACCTATCTCATCGGTATTGATATAATCCTTAAAGATATCGGAATTCGGTTTATGTCCTATGGCAAGGAAGAAACCGTCAATAGGTATGCGCACCTCTTCTTCATTTTCCTCACCAAGGTTCTTAACCAAAACAGCCCCTTCAACAACACCATCACCATAAAGTCCTTTTGTCTGATGTTTCCACAATATTTCAATATTCTCTGTCTTCATAACACGTTCCTGCATAACCTTTGAAGCACGAAGAACGTCACGACGAACTATCATGTAAACTTTCTTGGCAAGACCTGCAAGATACAAAGCCTCCTCACAGGCAGTATCTCCTCCACCAACTACAGCTACATTCTTTCCGCGATAGAAAAACCCGTCGCAGGTTGCACATGCTGAAACACCTGAACCGGCATATTTTTTCTCATCAGGAAGACCAAGATACTTTGCGGTAGCACCTGTTGCAATTATCAGCGCATCTGACTCGATTATCTTACTTCCGTCGATAGTAACTTTGAAGGGACGTTGTGACAGGTCAGCCTCAGTTGCCACTCCGAAACGTATATCAGTACCAAATCTTTCTGCCTGTTTTTTCAGGTCTTCCATCATGTCAGGTCCTGTTATTCCTTCAGGATAACCGGGAAAGTTCTCGATATCGGTGGTTGTGGTCAACTGTCCTCCCGGCTGTAATCCTTCATACAACACCGGACTAAGGTTAGCACGTGCAGCATAAATTGCGGCAGTCATGCCGGCAGGACCTGAACCCACGATCAATACTTTAACTTTTTCAATGTCTTTGATCTCTTTTTTCTCAGGAGAAGGACTTCCCATATCCCCTATCTTTCCAAAATTCAATGCCATAATATCTCTTTTTAAATTTATCTGGATTAACTGCTCTTTGATTAACAAAGATTATGCCTTAATGTTTTACTGACAATGTTTCCGAAACAAACTCTAAGTTGTCAGAAATGTTACGGAGAAATATCCTGCTCAAACACCAATGAATCTGCCGAAAATGACATTCCAGATACAAGTCCTATTCCATTGGTAACATTGGAAAATATATTGATCGGTTCAAACACCGGGATCCCGTTGTAATAGTCGGAAATAAGCTTTGTACGCACAAATCTGTAATAATCATTAGTATGATGATACAGATAAAATGTCAGTTTTATCTTTTTATCGAACCAGTACAACTTATAGTATGAAGACGGCACAAGGCATTGAAGGTCGTATGTACCATTGATTATCTCATCATTGAACAACCCATGAAAATCGAGTCCTTCGAGCAATGTTTCTTCCTGGCTTCTGGAATAGAATACCGGGTCATCCTTAATGTAATCGACAGTGTCAAGATAATAATTCTCTACTCCGTCAACCACTTCCCACCGCTCCTGAATGATCACAAGCTGGTAATAATCATCGTCATCACCGTCGGCAAAAACAATATTGCACTTCAGAACATCATATAAAATACCATCAGCACCCTGATAAGTACTACTCAGAGTATCCAGGTTCTCAATATCGACAATATCAGGAATATAAGTCTCTACAAATGCCGTATCACTGGTATCATCCATAGCTTTTATACGAATGGTGTCGCCGGCAGTAAATCCGAAATTACTCCACTCTCCCCATATATCATTTTCCGGGAAAGAATATTTTCCCTGGTAAAGATCATTGATGTACATTTTAAAATTCGCATCTTTAACCAAAGTAAAACTCTGATCTGAAAGCACATTGACACTTTTGCTGTAATGAAGACGGAAAGCACTGTCAGGATAGATGAAAGAGTACAGCACCTTGTTATTCCCCTCCTTTTGCAATTCAAGCTTAATATCCTTCTCACAGCCTGAAATAAGCATAGCAAGAATTACAATCCCTGACAACGATCTGATATATTTTATAAAACCTCTCATCTGTTAAAACTTTATTGTAAATCTTACATACGGCACAGGTATGGGCAACAAACTGAACTGTTTCAGTGACCAGTTCGTATCACCTGTTGCAGGATCGTAATTATCATCAAAATAAAGGAAAAACGGGTTCTGTCTACCGTAAACATTCACAAGACCCGCACTCCATATCCTTGTACCCCATTTTTTATCTTTTCTGAAATTGAAACCTATATCCAGTTTATGATAATTCGGCATCCGGTAACTGTTCCTTTCACTTATAAGCATGTTATAGTCAATCGACTCCTCGTAACTTACCGTAGGCATCTGTGGTGAGTAATACTTATCTGACGGCAAAGTGATAGGAGCTCCCGAACCAAACACCCATGTCAAACCTCCGTCTATCCATTTGCTGAACCTATACGACAGGAACAGTGAAACATCATGTCTCCGATCGGTATTAGCAGGAAAAGGATTCCCGTTGTTAAGCTCATCGAACCGGTTCATTGTTTTCGAATAGGTGTATCCCAACCATCCAGAGATCTTTCCGGTTTTTTTATGCAGAAAGAATTCGATACCTCCTGAAGTACCATCACCTGAAACAAGCAATTCTTCCCAATCAAGTGTATAATCAAAAAAACTCGATTCCGATTTCAGGTCAAGAATATTGTTCATCCTTTTGTAATACCCTTCAACCGAGAGCATAAAATCTTTTTCAATACTCCATTCAAAACCCAACGAGGCCTGACGCGCCTTCATGGGCTTTATGTTGTCCGAGACCGGCAGCCACATATCGGTCGGTAAAGCTACATTGGCAGTTTTAAGCAGATGAATGTACTGCGACATTATCGAATAGGAACCTTTCAATGACATTCTGCTTGTAAGCAAAAGCCTGCCCAGAATACGGGGTTCAAATGA
>JAOZOF010000371.1 GCA_029933425.1 Marinilabiliaceae bacterium | reverse complement strand
TGGAGCGACGTCAACGGAGAGTGGATGGATGCCTCGGAAAAGCTGAGGAAGTTCGATGATCCCAATCACAGGGCACTTGGCTGCGATGCTTTCTGGAATACGTTCTGGAACCTGAACCAGTTCTGGAACCTTGTAACACCCGAATGGTCGTCGCTCTGGGTTCACTCTCAGCTTGCAATGTACGAGTACGGAGGCTGGCTGGCAAAGGGCCCTGCCGGCATGGAGTACATACCCGTAATGGTTGCCGAACATGAAGTTCCGCTTATTGTAGGAGCCTATCAGATGGGCATACGGGACTTTGATGCTGAAAAAGCTTTTGAAGCAGTGAAAAAGATGCAAACCACACCTGCCGAAAAGGTTGGCGGAGGATTTGCCGGAAACCGCGACCTTATCCCATACTTGAAATATCATTATGTCCCGTACGACCTCGGCCGTTTCTCTAACTCTCTGGAGTACTCATTCGATGACTGGACTGTTTCTCAGTTTGCCAAAGCATTGGGCAAGACGGAGGACTACGAAGTTTTTGCTAAGCGCGGCAGTTACTGGCGGAATGTGATCGATAAGGAGACAGGCTATGCGCGTATGCGTAATTCGAAAGGGGAATGGTTACCCGATTTCGATCCGTACAAATCGGGAGCAAACCGTGAATATGTTGAAGGCAATGCCTGGCAACTCACCTTCTTTGTTCCTCAGGACGTTAACGGTCTTGCCGAAATAATTGGGAAAGAGCGGTTCATTGAACGTTTGGACTGGGGGTTCAACGAGAGTTACAAATGGCGCTTTAACGGCCCTAACGACATGTACTGGGATTACCCGGTCGTTCAGGGTAATCAGCAGTCAATGCATTTTGCTTTTCTGTTCAATTGGGTTGGCAAACCCTGGCTGACACAAAAATGGAGCCGTGCTGTCATAGACAGATACTACGGTTACGGAATAGCTAACGCATACCTCGGCGATGAGGACCAGGGACAGATGAGTGCTTGGTTCGTCATGGTGGCCCTCGGATTGTTCCAGACCGACGGAGGATGCAGTGTTGACCCTGTCTACGAATTGGGGAGTCCCATATTCAGGAAGGTCGATATTGACCTTAAAGGACTTTTCGGCCGCGGAAACAAGTTCACCATCGAAGCACACAATGTTTCACGAAAAAACATATACATTCAGAAAGCCACTTTGAACGGCAAAGAACTGAACGACTTTAAAATCAGCGCCAATAAACTGTTAAAGGGAGGCAGCTTAATTCTTGAAATGGGACCTGAACCAAATAAAAGCTTCGGAAACAAAAACAGGTAACACATTTTCGTACTGACCTGACATGTAGTATATTTTCATTTTTCGGTGGTTTTTTGTTAAAAAATTTTAAGATTGCCAATAATTATTATATTTGCACAATACAAAAATTTATAACTGTTAAATATTAATTTTCAAAAAAAGTAATTATGAAAAACTTATTAAAACCTTTAAGTGCAATTCTTGTGGTATTACCATTTGTATTAAGCTCTTGCGGTGAGGACACACCGGTACCCACTATCGATTTCACTTATGAAGCTGACGGCCATGATGTAACGTTTACAGCAACAGCTACTGATGCAGACACATACTCATGGAACTTCGGTGACGATGAAACCTCAACTGAAATGAATCCTGTTCACACTTATGCTGCTGCAGGTGATTACCAGGTAACATGTTCTGTATCAGGAGAAGGTGGTGACAACTCTGTTACAAAAACTGTAACTGTTCCTGAAACTGAGGCTGATTATATTGTAGGAACATGGAAGTTATCCACAACTGACACAGTATATATTTATAACTTAGATTACACCCTGGACGACAAACAGCCAGCAGGTATATTCCAGCTATTAGGCTTAGGTAGCATCTTCGATGATGAATTTACATTTAACGCCGACGGTACTATGACCATTGACAATAAAGACGGAATGTCGTTTGCGGTATTGACAAATGCAGCAATAATTCTTTCGACATTTAGCGAAGAAGCATTTATTCAGGCAATGGAAGACGGAAGATTAAAACTGCCTATTGATCCTCAAACAGGTGATACACTTACTGATTTTGGTGTTGGTGATGTTGAATACACGATACCCGCTGATGGTACGTGGGCTTTGACCACTGATGACCTCGTTGTTCCCGGTCCTGATGGAGATGTTACGCTGACCGGTAAACATTTCACTTTCGCCGAGGGATATTACCTGGGACTGTTTAATCTGAAAACTGAAGCCATCCTAAAAGAAGTAACTGCTGATAAATTAGTAGTTCAGGTATTAATAAATGGTGATCTTAGTGTTGAAGGCCTTAATACTGTAACAAATCTTGGGGAGTTTACACTTGTCCATCCCTAAGAACTAATTCCTAAAATACACAAAAGGCTGCCTGATAATTTCAGACAGCCTTTTGTTTTTACGTTCCGTTATTACTTCTTCTTTTCGGAGCTTTTATCCCATGTCGTTATTCTTCCTATTCTTTTCCCGTCTTCAAATGCAGCTGCTTTTAACACTTTTGGATCATCAATTGCAAGTGGCTCTTTGTACACCAATGAGCTGTCTGCAGGGGCTGAATCATCAAGAGTGTAATGTATCGGTAGTCCTCCCCTTTCTGTTGAAAGTGCCACCTTCCCGTCATCCAACACCTCCACATTCACATTGTACATTGCAGGAGAATAACCGATCCCCATATTATTAAGTCTGACCATATTGTACTCAAGACGGGGCGCAAACTCATCCCACTTTCTAAGCTCTTTGGGAGTCCAGCCCACTTCGGCAACTGCAAGCAGACGCGGGAACAGCATGTAGTCAAATGCTTTTTTATCACGGATAGACTCTCCCCAAAGGTTTCCCTGCACACCAAGTATATGCTTCTGCTCCTCCTTTGTTAATGCATCAGGCAGCGGAGCATATGAATAAGCCTTAGTTATCAACAGTTGGGAATATCCGTAGGGCGGTTCCAGTTCCGGATTCCCCTGCTTAAGATCAAGATAACAGTAATGATTAGGCGACATAATCACATCGTGTCCCATTTTAGCAGAAGCTATTCCGCCTTTCTCTCCCCTCCACGACAT